>NZ_JBEZGA010000006.1:0-292607 GCF_040649715.1 Micromonospora sp. NPDC048887
GTCGCAGAACCAGATACCGGAGACCTCTTCAGTTGTCGATCACCGCCACACCGTGACCTCGACGCTGCCAGCCCGACTTACGAAACACGCCTTAGGCGCGCGGCCCGCCCGGAACGATCCCGCCAGCACGACGACCGAGGTACAGCAGGCTGTACTTTCCGTGCCCGGCCCTGCCGCGCGGGGACCGCGGTGACCTATCGTGTCGGCCGGGGGTGGGCCGGGATGGAATACGTGCGCGGGCGGTTCCGCGCCTCGGTGGACGCGCTGGAACACCTGGTCGGCGGGCTGGGCACGGCCGTGCTGGCACTGGGCGCGCTGTTCGGGGTGATCGTCGTGGCGGCCGCCTGCGCCGGCGGGGTCGGGCTGCTGCTCGTACCCGGGATGCTGCGGGCGGTGCGGTCGGTGGCCGACCGGGAGCGCGCCCGGCTGTCCCGGTGGGGGTCGCCGATCCCGGCGCCCGGCCCGGTGCCGGACGGGCTGCGGCCGGCGCTGCGCGACCCGGTCGTCCGGCGGGAGCTGCGCTGGGTCGGCGCCCACGCCACGCTCGGCTTCGTCGCCGGGCTGATCGCGCTCGCGCTGCCGATCTACGCCGTGCAGGACATGACCTTCCCGCTGTGGTACCGGCTGGTGCCGCCGGAGGCCGGCGCGCCCGGGATCGGCTGGTGGCGCGTCGACGGGCTCGGCGACGCGCTGGTGGTCGGCGTGCTCGGCATCGGCTGGCTGGTGCTCGCGGTCGCGACCGGGCCGGCGCTGGCCCGGATCCAGGCCCGGCCGGGCCGCCGGCTGCTGCCCCCGCCGCCCGGGTTCGACCTGTCGCTGCGGGTCGCCGAGCTCACCGCCACCCGGGCCGCCGCGCTCGACGCCCACGCGGTGGAGCTGCGGCGGATCGAACGCTCGCTGCACGACGGCACCCAGAACCGGCTCGTCGCGGTGAACGTGCTGCTCGGCGCCGCCCGGCGGGCGGTACGCCGTGACCCGGACCGCGCCGACGAGATCCTGGAACGCGCGCAGAACGCGGCCGAGCAGGCGCTCGGCGAGCTGCGTACGGTGGTGCGGGGCATCCTGCCGCCGGTGCTCGGCGACCGGGGGCTGGCCGGGGCGCTCGCCGGGCTCGCCGCGGAGTGCGCGGTGCCGTGCCGCCTGTCGGTGGACGTCGACGCGCGCTGCGCGGCGTCGGTCGAGGCCACCGCGTACTTCGTGGTGGCCGAGGCGCTGACGAACGTGGTCCGGCACAGTGGCGCGGGCGCCGTGGAGGTCGCCGTGCGCCGGGAGGGGGACCGGCTGCTCGTGACGGTCACCGACGACGGGCGCGGCGACGCCGACGAGGCGCGCGGCTCCGGGCTGACCGGCATCCGCCGCCGGGTCGAGGCGTACGACGGGCGGATGACGCTGACGAGTCCTGCGGGAGGACCGACGAGGATGCACGTGGAGCTGCCATGCGGATCGTGATCGCCGAGGACGACGCGCTGCTGCGCGAGGGGCTGGCGCTGCTGCTGCGCGCCGAGGACCTGGACGTGGTCGCCACCGCCGGCACACCGGAGGAGTTCCTGACCGCCGTGGACGAGCACCGCCCGGACGTGGCGATCGTCGACGTGCGGATGCCGCCCACCCACACCGACGAGGGGATCGTCGCCGCGGTCGAGGCCCGCCGCCGCCTGCCGGGCCTCGCGGTGCTGGTCCTGTCCGCGTACGTCGAGCAGGCCTTCGCCACCGAGCTGTTCTCGGTCGGCGCCTCCGGGCTCGGCTACCTGCTCAAGGAGCGGGTGGGCCGGGTCGAGGAGTTCCTCGCCGCGCTGCACCGCGTCGCGAGCGGCGGCAGCGTGATCGACCCCGAGGTGGTCGGGCAGCTGCTCGCCCGCAACCGGCGGCCGGACACCGCGCTGGCCGAGCTGTCGCCGCGGGAGCACGAGGTGCTGGCGCTGATGGCCGAGGGGCTGGGCAACGGCGCGATCGCGGAACGGCTGTTCGTCACCGACGGCGCGGTGCACAAGCACATCCGCAACATCTTCGCGAAGCTCAGCCTGCCGCCGGACGACCGCGCGGACCGCCGGGTCACCGCCGTGCTGCGCTATCTCGACGGCCGGCGATAGGCGTACGCACGCGCGCCGCCTCGCGGAGAGACGGCGCGCGTGCGGTGTGACCTGGATCAGTCGGTGCCGCACAGGGCCGCGTCGACGGTGCTGGTGACCGCCTCCAGCATCTCCAGGCCGGTCGGCAGCGCGGTCACCGCGACCACCGCGCTGCGCCCGTCCGTGGTGGACAGGTTGCGCGTCTCGAAGCCCTGGATGTCGCCGCCGTGCCCCCAGGCGTGGCCGCCGCAGGGCAGCTCGTGCCGGGCGATGCCCAGGCCGTACGCCCATTCGCCGCTGGGCTCGAAGTCGGCCGCCGGCACGGTACGCGTCAGGGCCGCCTGCTGGGCCGGCTTGAGCAGCTTGCCCGCCAGCAGCGCCTCGAAGAACGCGCGCAGATCCGACGGCGTCGAGACGAGCTGGCCGGCGGCCCAGCCCAGCGACGGGTCCATCCGGGTCACGTCGACCCACGGCGCGCCGGGCCCCACCGCCACGTATCCGCGCGGCAGCCGGCCGGGCAGGTCCTGCTCGCCGGTCTGCGGCCAGTACGTGTCGCGCAGCCGCAGCGGCTCGATGATCCGCCGGGTGATCTCCTCACCGACCGGGCGCTTGGTGACCCGCTCGACGATCAGTCCGGCCAGGACGTAGTTGGTGTTGCTGTACTCCCACTTCGTCCCCGGCGGGAAGCGGCGGGACTGGGTGAGCGCCTCGTCCACGAGCCGGCGCGGGTCGAAGTACTCGCTGCGCCTGTCGATCAGATCCTGCTCCTCGGTGAAGACCACGTCGTCGTAGTCGGGCAGGCCGCTGGTCTGCTGCAACAACTGGCGTACGGTGATCCGCCGCCCGTCGTTGCCGTTGGCGCGCACCATGCCGGGTAGGTAGCGCTCGACGGTGGCATCCAGGTCGATCTTGCCCTCGCCGACGAGCTGGAGGACGACCACTGCGGTGAACGTCTTGGTGTTGCTGCCGACGCGCACCCGGGCGTCACGGGGGATCCCGGCGCCGGTGCGCAGGTCCCCGACCCCGGCGGTGTAGTCGCGCACCCGGCCCTCGCGGCGGACGGAGGCCAGCGCCCCGGGGAAGCCGTGCTCGGCGACCAGGCCGTCCAGTCGCGTCTGGACGGCGTCGGCGGCGGGACGCCGGGTGTCGGTGGTCGCGGCGGACGCGGCGGGCACACCGAGCGCGGTGACGGTCAGCAGGGCCGTGGCGCCGACGGCCAGCGGGAAGGTACGGCGGGTCATGGGAACTCCTCGACGGAGATGAACGGGTACGTCCTCAAGCCTCGCCAGAACCGGGCCCTCGCTCCATACCGCCAGCTGCCGAGCCGGGGTAGCGCTGGCACCACTTGATGGCACCGGTGCCGCCGGTTAGGCTCCGCGCAGCGTCGCGTGCCGGTGGCAGACCGTGTCAGGCATGGAGGCGCCGGACCGAAGGGAGCACGACGATGACACTCGTCGTCCCTTCGCCCTCGCCTCGTGGCTGAGGGCGAACAGGCCAGGCTGGTGGCCTGGAGCCGGGAGATGCGCGCCGTCCACGGGCGGCTGCGCGAGGCGCTGGAGGTGACCCGGCGGGCGCTCGCCGACGGTGAGCCGGCCCGCCCGGCGGCGCGTGACCTGCTGTTGTTCTGTCACGGGTTCTGCGCGGCGCTGACCGCGCACCACGAGGGCGAGGACCGCAGTCTCTTCCCGGCGATCGCGGCGCGGCATCCGGAGCTGCGCGGCACGCTGGACCGGCTGCGGCAGGACCACTCGATGATCGGGTACCTGCTGGCCGGGCTGAGCGCGGCGGTGGCCCGCGACGCCCCGCCGGGGGAACTGGCCCGGCACTTGGAGGGCGTGGCGGCGATCATGGAGTCGCACTTCCGGTACGAGGAACGGCAGCTGCTCACCGTGCTGGAGACGCTGGCACTTGACGCCGACCCGGCCGACGTCTTCGGACCGCTGTGACCCCGGGGCGCGGCCCGGCGGGATGCGCACCGCCGGGCCGCGGCCGGGCGCTCAGTTCAGGCCGCAGGTGGCCAGCGCGTCCAGGTTCGGGCGCTGCGCGCCGACCCGGTTGAACGCGATCTCGATGCGGTCGAGCGCCGCGACACGCTTGCTGCGCAGCGGCCCGAGGATCGCGTTGTCGATGAAGGCCGGCCCGCCCTCGGGGCGTACCGCGAGCTGGGCGAGGCGGGCGTTCGCCTCGGCGATCTGCTTGTCCAGCGTGGCCAGCTCGGCCTGTACCTGACCGGCGGCCGCCGCCGGAACGGCGGGCAGCGCGACCCGGGGGCAGTTCACGGTCCGCGCCGCGCCTCCGGCATTACCGTTCTGGCCGCCCGCGTTGCCGTTCTGCCCGCCGGCGTTGCCGTTCTGACCGTTGCCGTTCTGACCGCCCGCGTTCTGGCCGCCGCCGCCCTGTGCGGCGCCGCCGTTGACGGCGCTCGGCACGCCCGGGGCGTTGAGGGTGCAGGCCGCCAGCGCGTCCAGGTTCGGCCGCTGCGCGCCGATCCGGTTGAACGCGATCTCGATGCGGTCGAGCACGGCGACGCGCTTGCTGCGCAGCGGCCCGAGGATGGCGTTGTCGATGAACGCCGGGCCGCCCTCGGGGCGTACCGCCTGCCGGGCCAGCCGCTCGTTCTGCCGGGCGATCTCCTGGTCCAGGTTGGCCAGTTCCCGTTCCACCTGGGCCGATGCCGCCGCCGGGACGGCGGGCAGCTTGTCGCGTACGGTCGGGCAGTTCACGGTCTGCGCTGCGGCGGTGGCGGCCGGGCGGTTGTTCTCGCCCGCCGACGCCAGTTGCAGCCCACCGGCGAACAACAGCGCCGCGAGGGCGCCCACCCCGCCGAGCTTCAGGACCGCGGTCTTGCGCGTACCCCTGGCCATGCACCTCTCCTCTGGTTGACCGGGAGGCCCGGCGCGGCGGCTGCCGCCCCGTCTCCACGGTGCGAAGTGACGACTGGAGGAATCGTGCTCGTGCCCGCTCCGGCATCGCGGTTCCGGCCGATGTTCCGGTCGGCAGTGGATACGGACGGCGCGGCGCGATCGTTCAGTGCGCGCGAAGGTTTGACCGTATCGACGTCCGTCGTTAGGCTGCGCTGAAAGCGCTTACTGCGCGGGAGGCGTGAGCGTTCGTGGCACTGACGTCCGGGTATCAAGGCCCGTCCCCGACACCGACCGGGCATCGGTGCCGGCGGGGGCACGGCACCACCACCCGCAGGAGACCACCATGAACAACCGACACCGCCGTACGGTGTTGTGGACGTCCGCCGCGGCGACCGCCGCGCTCGCCGCGTCCGGACTGGCCGTCGGCGCGACCGCCGCGCAGGCGGCCGCCGGCTGCCGCGTCGACTACGCCGTCACCGCGCAGTGGGGCGGCGGCTTCACCGCGAACGTCAACCTGACGAACCTCGGCGACCCGCTCAACGGCTGGGCCGTCACCTGGACCTTCGGCGCCGGGCAGACCGTCGCCCAGTCCTGGGGCGCCGACATCACCGCGAGCGGCGCGTCGGTGCGCGCCGTCAACGTCAGCTACAACGGCAGCCTGGGCACCAACGCGAGCACGTCGTTCGGCTTCAACGGCACCTGGAACAACAGCAGCAACCCGGTGCCGTCCACCTTCGCGGTCAACGGCGTCACCTGCACCGGCGGGGTCACCCCGACCACCGGCACGCCGACCAGTGCTCCGCCGCCCAGCACGCCGCCGCCGAGCAGCCCGCCCCCGAGCACGCCGCCGCCGAGCACGCCGCCGGCCGGTGGGGCGATCTACGCCGCGCCGAACGGCACCGCCGGGGCGGCCGGCACCCAGGCCAGCCCCACCACGATCGCCACGGCGATCACCCGCGTCGGGGCGGGCGGCACGATCTATCTGCGCGGCGGCACGTACAACCTGTCCCAGACGGTCACCGTCGCCGCCGGCAACAACGGCACGTCGAGCGCCCGTAAGAACCTGTACGCCTACCCGGGCGAGACGCCGATCCTGAACTTCTCGGCGATGAGCGAGGACCCGGCCAACCGGGGACTGGCGCTCAACGCCTCGTACTGGCACGTGCGCGGGCTCGTGGTGGAGCGGGCCGGTGACAACGGCATCTTCGTCGGCGGCAGCAACAACATCATCGAGCGGACGGTGACCCGCTTCAACCGCGACACCGGGCTGCAACTGTCCCGCATCGCCTCCAGCACGCCGCGCGACCAGTGGCCCGCGAACAACCTCATGGTCAGCGTGGAGTCGCACGACAACGCCGACTCTGACGGCGAGGACGCCGACGGGTTCGCGGCCAAGCTCACAGTCGGCAGTGGAAACGTCTTCCGGTACGCGGTGTCGCACCACAACATCGACGACGGCTGGGACCTCTACACCAAGTCCGACACCGGCGCGATCGGCCCGGTGACCATCGAGGACTCCCTCGCGTACAGCAACGGCACACTGAGCAACGGCACGCAGAACGGCAACGGTGACCGCAACGCCTTCAAGCTCGGCGGCGAGGACATCGCGGTGAACCACACCGTCCGGCGCACCATCGCGTACCGAAACGGCAAGCACGGGTTCACGTACAACCGCAACCCGGGCACCATGACGATCTCGAACAACCTGAGCATCGACAACGCCGAGCGCAACTTCTCGTTCGACGCCGGCACCTCGGTCTTCCGGAGCAACACGTCCTGCCGCTTCGCCGGCAGCGGCTCCAATGACAAGACGGTCGGAAACGTGGACGGCTCGAACCAGTTCTGGTCCGGCTCCAACGGCTCCCGCTGCGCCACGTACTCCGGGGCTCTGGCCTGGTCCTTCGCCGCCGACGGCCGCCTCACGGTGACCCTGGGCGGCCGCGCCGTCTCCCTCTGACGGCCCACCCACCTGAGTCGATCATGAGGTTGGCGGCCGGATCGAAGATCGACAACGCCGCCAACCTCATGATCGACCGGGTGGAGGTTTGGCCGGGGAGCGGCTTGACAGGGTGATCGTGGATTAGGTTAGCCTAACCTGCGTGACGAGCGGAACGGTGCGGGCCGACGGCCTGCGGGGCAGTGAGCTGCGGTTGGGTTACCACGGCAAGACGGTGGTGCACGACGCCGCCATCACGCTGCGGCCCGCGGCCGTGACCGCGCTGGTCGGCCCGAACGGCAGCGGCAAGTCGACGCTGCTGCGCGGGCTGGCCCGCCTGCACCCGCTGGAGCACGGCGAGATCGTGCTCGCCGACGGCACCCCGGCGCGGGCGCTGTCCGCCCGGGACTTCGCCCGCCGGGTGACGCTGCTGGCGCAGAGCCGCCCCACCCCCAGCGGGGTGACGGTGCGGGACGTGGTCGGCTACGGCCGGCACCCGTACCGGCAGCGGTGGCGCGCCGGCGACCCCGACGGCCCGGCCGCGATCGAGCGGGCCATGACCGTCACAGGTGTCGACGGCATGGCCGGCCGGCCGGTCGACGAACTGTCCGGCGGCGAGCTGCAACGGGTGTGGCTGGCCACCTGCCTGGCCCAGGACACCGCGATCCTGCTGCTGGACGAGCCGACCACGTTCCTGGACCTGCGCTACCAGGTGGAGATCCTCGACCTGATGCGCGACCTCGCCGACACCGCCGGCGTCGCCGTCGGTGTGGTGCTGCACGACCTCAACCAGGCGGCCGCCGTCGCCGACCACGTCGTGCTCCTGCACGAAGGCCGGGTACGCGGTGCCGGCACGCCGCACGAGGTGTTCACCGAGGCGGCGCTCACCGAGGCGTACGGCATCCGCGTCGAGGTGACCGTTGACCCGGTCACCAACCTGCTCTCCACCCGCCCCGTCGGCCGGCACACGACCCGCGTCTGCGCCTGACCGATCCCTGCCCACAGAAGAGAAACGATGTTGCGTACCCGTCTGACCCTGCTCGCCGCCGCCGCGGCGAGCGCGCTGCTGATCGCCGGCTGCGGCACCACCGAGGAGCCCGCCGCCGCACCGTCCCCCTCCGACGCCGCGTCCACCGGCCCGGTCACCGTCACCGACAGCCGGGGCAAGACCATCACCCTCAAGAGCCCCGCCACCAAGGTCGTCGGCCTGGAGTGGGGCGAGGTGGAGATGCTCGTCGGCCTCGGCGTCATGCCGGTCGGTGTGGCCGACCCGAAGGGGTACGCCACCTGGGTGACCGCCGCCCCGCTCGACCCGGGCGTCAAGGACGTCGGCACCCGTGGTGAGCCGAGCGTCGACTCCATCGTCGCCCTCCAGCCGGACCTCGTGGTGATGGAGGCCGAGCGCGGCTCCGCCGTCGTCACCCAGCTGGAGAAGTACGTCCCGGTGCTGGTCACCAAGGGCAGCGACGCCTCCGACAACATCGGCCGGATGCGCTCGGACCTGAAGATGATCGCCACCGCGACCGGCCGTACCGCCCAGGCGGACAAGCTGCTCGCCGACTTCGACGCCGCGATCGCCGACGGCAAGAAGAAGATCGCCGACGCCGGTGCGGCCGGCAAGCAGTTCGCCTTCGCCGACGGCTGGAAGGAGGGCAGCACCGTCTCGATCCGGATGTTCGGCCAGGGCGCGCTCGTCTCCCAGCTCGGCATCCAGCTCGGCCTCAAGAACGCCTGGACCGGCAAGACCGACGAGATGTGGGGCCTGGGCCAGACCGACGTCGAGGGCATGAACGTCCTCAAGGGTCAGGACCTGCACTTCTTCTACAACGCCTCGGACGGCACCGACGTGTTCGCCGACGGCCTCGCCGGCAACGCGATCTGGCGCGCCCTGCCGTTCGTCCAGCAGAACAAGCTGCACAAGATGCCCAACGGCATCTGGACGTTCGGCGGCACGCTTTCCGCCAAGCAGTACATCGACGAGCTCGTCAAGGTCTACACGGCTTGAGCGCGATGACCGCCCCCGCCCCGCCGGGGCCGGCCACCCGGCCGGCCCCGGTCGGGCCGCCGCCCGCCCGGCGCAGCCGGGTGGCCGGCGCGTTCGCCCTCGCCGCCGGGCTGCTCGTCGCGATCACCGCGGTGCACCTCACCCAGGGCACGTCGTCCGTCGGCGCGCTGGACCTGCTCCGGCTGCTCACCGGCGGCGACGACGAGACCGCCCGGGTGCTCGTCGCCTCCCGCCTGCCCCGGCTGCTCACCGGCCTCGCCGTCGGCATCGCCCTCGGTTTCGCCGGCGCGGCGTTGCAGTCGACCACCCGCAACCCGCTCGCCTCACCGGACACGCTCGCCGTCAACGCGGGCGCGCACCTGGCGATCGTCGCCACCGCCGCGTTCGGCATCGCGCTGCCCGCGCTGCCCGCTGGCGGGCTGGCGTTCTGCGGCGGCCTCGCCGCAGCCTCCCTGGTCATGCTGCTCTCGGCCGGCGGCCAGGCGGCCACCACCCGGCTCATCCTCGCCGGTTCGGCCACCGCGATGGCGCTCTCCTCGCTGACCATGCTGCTCATGCTGCTCTTCGAGCAGGCCACCATCGGCCTGTTCGCGTGGGGCAACGGCTCGCTCGTGCAGGGCGACCTGGTCGCGTTCACCCAGCTCGCCCCCGTGATCGGGGTCGCCGCGCTGGTGCTGGTGGCCCTCGGGCACCGGCTGGACCTGCTCGCCCTCGGCGACGACACCGCCACCGTGCTCGGGCTCAACGTGCGCCGTACCCGGCTGACAGTCGTGCTGCTCGCCGTGCTGCTCTCCGCCGCTGCGGTCACCCTGGCCGGGCCGATCGGCTTCGTCGGCCTCGGCGCCCCGGTGATCGTCCGGCTGCTCGGCCGCTGGGTGCCCGAGGTGCACCGGCACCGCATCCTGATGCCGCTGTCCGGCATCGTCGGCGTCGTCATCGTGCTCGGCTCCGACGTGCTGCTGCGCGCCGTGCTCGGCGGGCAGGCCGGGGTCGACGTGCCGACCGGCGTGGTGACCACGCTCTTCGGCGCGGTGCTGCTGGTCTGGCTGGCCCGCCGCCACCGCGACGCCGGGCCGACCCGGCAGGCGCCGGGCGGCCACGCCGCCGTCCGCTCCCGCGGCTTCGTCGCCTCCGTGATCGCGGTCTGCGCGGTCGTCGTCACCGCCGCGCTGCTGCTCGGCATGCTCGCCGGGGACACCTGGGTGCTGCTCGGCGACATCGTCAACTGGGTGCAGGGCCGCACCGGACCGGCGTACACCTTCGTGCTGGACGCCCGCTGGCCGCGCGTCGCCGCGGCGCTGCTGGCCGGCGCGGCGCTGGCCCTGGCCGGCACCACTGTGCAGGCCGTCTGCCGCAACCCGCTCGCCGAACCGGGCATCCTCGGCATCACCGGCGGCGCCGGCATCGGCGCCGTGTCGCTGCTGACGTTCGCGCCGATGGCCGGCGTGCTCGCCCTGTCCGGCGCCGCCGGCCTCGGCGCGGTCGTCGCATTCGCGCTGGTCTACGGCCTGGCCCGGCGGCGAGGGCTCAACTCCGACCGGCTGGTGCTGATCGGGTTCGCGGTCTGGCAGGGCGGTACGGCGATCATCACGTTCATCGTGGTCTCGTCCGACCCGTGGAACACCGGCAAGGCCCTGACCTGGCTGTCCGGCTCCACCTACGGGCGTACCGCCCCGCAGGTGCTGCCGGTGGCGATCGCGCTGCTGGTCGCCCTGCCGGTGGTCGCCGCCGTACGCCGCGAGCTGGATCTGCTCGCGCTCGACGACGACACGCCCCGGGTGCTCGGCGTCCGGCTGGAACGCGCCCGCCTGGTCGCGCTCGGCCTGGCGGCGCTGCTCACCGCCACCGCCGTGTCGGCGGTCGGCGTGATCGGCTTCGTCGGCCTGGTCGCGCCGCACGCCGCCCGCGCGCTCGTCGGCGGGCGGCACACCCGCGTGCTGCCGGTCGCGGTGCTGCTCGGCGCCGCCCTGGTCAGCCTCGCCGACACACTCGGCCGCAGCGTCATCGCACCGGCCCAGGTCCCCGCCGGTCTGGTCACCGCCATGATCGGCACCCCGTACTTCGTCTGGCTGCTGTGGCGTTCCCGCGCCGCCGCAGCCGCCCGTTGACCCGTTCACCCACGCACCACCCACCGGCCGTGAGAGGAATGACGCATGACCAGCACCCTGGCCGTCGCGCCCTGGCGAGTCTTCACCGTCGAGGTCCGCGCGCTACGGCGGCTCGGCCCGTCGTTCCTGCGGGTGACGCTCACCGGCCCGGACCTGGACCGGTTCGCCGACAACGGGTACGACCAGCGGATCAAGCTGGCCCTGCCGGCTGCCGACGGCGTGGCGGGGGAGCTGCCCGAAGGGCCGGACTGGTTCGCGCGGTGGCGTGCGCTGCCGGACGGGCTGCGCAGCCCGATCCGCACCTACACGGTCCGGGCGGTCCGGCCGGAGGCGTACGAGGTGGACGTGGACATGGCGCTGCACGGCGACGGCGGCCCGGCCACCCGGTGGGCGCGGCGCGCCCGCCTCGGTGACCGGATCGCGCTCGTCGGCCCCGACGCCGGGTGGGACGGCCCGCACGGCGGGGTCGAGTTTCAGCCGCCGGCCGGGGCGACGCTGCTGCTCGCAGGCGACGAGACCGCCGCGCCGGCCATCTGCGCGATCCTGGAACGGCTGCCCGCGCAGGCGCGCGGGCACGCGCTGGTGGAGGTGCCGGAGACCGGCGACGAGCTGTCGTGCCGGGCCCCGGCCGGCGTCACCGTGACCTGGCTGCCCCGCGACGGCGCCCCGCACGGCAGCCGGCTCACCCCGGCCGTGACGAGCCTGGCCGGCCGGCTGGTGCCGGTACCGGCCGCTCCGGTCGCCGCGCCGCTGGCCGAGGTGGACGTGGACCGGGACATCCTCTGGGAGGTGCCGGAGCGGCCCGACGGCGCGGCGCTCTACGCCTGGCTGGCCGGGGAGGCGGCGGTGATCCGCGGCCTGCGCCGGCACCTGGTCACCGAGCGCGGCATGGACCGGCGCGCGGTGGCGTTCATGGGTTACTGGCGGGCCGGTCGCGCGGAGAACTGATCGTCCCCACCGCCGTCGAAGCGGGCCGGCGCATGACGCGCCGGCCCGCTTTCGTCATCCGCGCGGCGCGTACGGGGCGAGCGGGTTGACCAGGGTGCCGGCGAACTGCAACGCGGCCGACGGGTCGGACAGGTCCACCATCTGCTGGTTGTTGCGCAGCTGAAGCCGGTTGAGGCAGGACAGCGTGAACTCCGGCGCGAACAGGTCGTGCCGGCGCATCCGGTCGGTCAGGTGCGGCACGGTGGCGGCGTAGCCGGCGGCGCACTCGGCGACGGTGCGCCAGAACTCGTCCTGGTCGAGCACGCCCCGGGTGTGCAGGGTGGCGCTCAGGTGCCGCAGGAAGCAGTCGAACACGTCGGTGAAGATGGACAGGATCTTCTCGTCCTCTCCGATGGCGGCCCGGATCCGCCGGACCCGCTCGGGCAGGTCCGCGTCCGGGTCCATCACCACGATCTCCTCGGCGATGTCCTTGAAGACGACCCGTTCGACCACGCTGTCGTGCAGCACCAGGATGACGTTCTCGCCGTGCGGCATGAACGCCAGGTCGTGGGCGTACAGGCTGTGCAGCAGCGGCACCAGGTAGGCGTCCAGGTAGCGGCGCAGCCAGTCGGCCGGCGCCAGCCCCGACTCGTCGATCAGCGCCGCGGCGAGCGAGCGGCCGTCCCGGTCCAGGTGCAGCAGCGACGCCATGGTGGCCAGCCGCCGCCCGGGTTCCAGCCCGGGGACCGGGCTCTCCCGCCACAGCGCCGCCAGCATCTTCCGGTACGGCGAGTAGCGATCGGTGGCCGCCTCGTACTGCCGGTGCCGGTAGCCGATCGCGGCCCGCTCCCGGATGATCGACAGGCCGGTGCGCTTGAGCACCGGGTCGCCCTCGATCAGCCCGGCCAGCCAGTCGTTGATGGCCGGCGTCGCCTCCATGTACGCGGCGGACAGCCCGCGCATGAAGCCCATGTTCAGCACCGACAGCGCGGTCTTCACGTAGTGCTTGGCCGGGTCGGTGACGTTGAAGAAGGTACGGATGGACTGCTGCGCGAGATATTCGTCAGGCCCTTCGCCGAGGCAGACCAGCCGGCGCGCGGCCACCTCACCGGCGAACGTCACGGCGAGCTTGTTCCACCACTGCCACGGGTGCACCGGGACGAGCAGGTAGTCGGCCGGGTCCAGGCCCAGCCCGGTGAGCGTGGCGGTGAACCCGGCCAGCGTCCGCTCGCCCAGCTCGGCCCGGACCAGCGTGTCGTAGTCCAGGTCGTCGGCGCAGGTGAACGTGGTGTGGTCGCGGTGCGCGGCGAGCCAGAGCAGCCGTACCGGCGCGGCGGCCTCCGGGGCGTACGCGTGGTACTCGTGCACGCCGAAGCCGATGCGGCCGTTGTTCGCCACGAAGCAGGGATGCCCCTCGGTCATGCCGGTCTCGATCGCCTGGAAACCGGCGGCGGCCAGCTCGGCGGCGCTCAGCGCGGGCTTGGCGAGCTTGTACGCGGTCCCGGCCAGCGTGGACGTGATCTCCTCCAGGTAGACCGGCAGGATCGCGTCGGTGAGGCCGAGCGCGCCGCGCAGCTCCACGCAGAGGTCGACGGCGTCGGGCGGCAGTTCCGCGCCGTCGCGGCGGCGCACGATGCTGTCCGCGTCGACCTCCCAGTGGTCGAGCGCCAGCAGCTGCGCGGTGAACCGGTACTCCACGGCGCCGTCGTCGCCGCGTACCAGCCACCGGCCCGGGCCGGCGGGCTCGGGCGTGATCAGGCGCTCGTGGGCGAACTCGGCCAGCGCCTTGCGCACCAGCAGCCGGTTGGCCGTCGCCCACGCCTCGGGGGTCAGGTGGTCCACTGATGCGCTGGCGTTCACGCCGGTGCCCCTTTCTCGCCTGTGGGCGCGCCGGTGGCGGCCCGGAACTGGTCCCGCGTGCAGACGCTCAGCAGCGCCTCCTTCTCGGGCTTGCGGATCGGCCCGACGACTGTGAAGCCGACGGCCGCGTTCAGCGCGTGCACGGCGGTGTTGCGCACGTCCGGCTCCACCACCACCCGGCGGGTCGCCGGGTCGGCGAACAGCCACGCCATCACCGTGGTGATGACGGCCCGGGTGAAGCCGTGCACAGGCGTGTCGGCGGGTGCGCAGAGGAAGTGCATGCCCACGTCGCCGGGCGCCGGCTCGTACAGGCCGACCAGTTCGACCCGGGCCGGGTCGTACCGCTCGGCCAGGAACGCCGGGGCGCCGCGCCACGATCCCAGGTACGCGTCGTGGTGCGGATGGTCGGCGATGCGCCGGTACTCGGCGGCGACGGCCGGCACGTCGGCGTCCCGCATCAGCCAGAACGCGGACTTGGGATGGGTGACCCAGCGGTGCAGCAGCGCGGCGTCGGCCTCCGGGTCCAGCGGTCGCAGGGTGAACTCGCCCAGCGCGTCGTCGACGCGGGTGAAGCTGGTCATGCGGGGCCGTCTGGGCATGCGCTCGCGGCCCTCGCTTCGCTCGGTGCGCTCGCTCATGCGGGCGCTCCGGCGGGCGCGCCGAACTCCTGGAACGCGATTGTCTTCTCCACCGGGTAGTGCTCCCGGCCGGTCATCTCGCGGATCAGCCACGAGTTGCGGTACGGGCCCATGCCCAGGTCGGGTGAGGTGATGCTGTGCGTGTGGGTGCCGCCGTTCTGCAGGAACACGCCACGGCCGGTGTGGTCGACGCTGTAGTTGCGGGCCACGTCGAAGCGGCCGTGCGCGTCGAAGCGCAGCCGGTCGCGTACCGGCGCGAGGAACTCCGGCACCCGGTAGTGGTAGCCGGTGGCCAGCACCAGCCCTTCCGTGTCCAGCGTGAACGCGCGGTCCTGCTCGGTGTGACGGAACCCGAGCCGGTAGCGGCCGTCGGCGTACGCCGCCTCGACCAGTTCGGTGTTCGTCAGCAGGCGGGTCGGCGCCGGTGTGTGCAGGCTCTTGGCGTACAGCAGGTCGTAGATGTCGTTGATCAGGTCGGCGTTGATGCCCTTGAACAGCGGCTTCTGCGCGGCCTCCAGCGCGTAGCGGGTCGGCTCGGGCAACGCGTGGAAGTAGTCCACGTAGTCCGGCGAGGTCATCTCCAGCGTCAGCTTGGTGTACTCCAGCGGGAAGAACCGGGGCGAGCGGGTCACCCAGGTGAGCTGGTAGCCGTACGTGTCGATGTCGCCGAGCAGGTCGTGGTAGATCTCGGCGGCGCTCTGGCCGCTGCCGACGATCGTGATGCTGTCCTTGGCCCGCAGCGCCTCCCGGTGCTCCAGGTAGCGCGAATTGTGGATCAGGTCGCCGCCCAGCCCGGCGCAGGACGGCGGCAGGTACGGCGGCGTGCCGGTGCCGAGCACGAGGTGCCGGGCCCGGTGCGTGACCGGCCCGTCCGGCGTGTCGGCGTGCACCACGTACCGGTCGCCGGCCTCGTCGTACTCGACGGCGGTGACCGTGTGCCGGAACCGCACGTTCGGCAGCTTGGCGGCGGCCCAGCGGCAGTAGTCGTTGTATTCGGCGCGCAGCGGGAAGAAGCTCTCCCGGATGTAGAACGGGTAGAGCCGGCCGGTGTCCTTCAGGTAGCACAGGAACGAGAACGGCGAGGTGGGGTCCGCGAGCGTCACCAGGTCGGCGATGAACGGCGTCTGGAGCCGGGTGGATTCGAGCAGCATGCCGGGATGCCAGTCGAAGCTGTCCCGGGCCTCCAGGAACAGCCCGTCGAGGTCGTCGACCGGCGCGGTGAGGCAGGCCAGACCGAGGTTGTACGGGCCCAGCCCGACGGCGATGAAGTCGTGGGTAGACATGGTCTCGTTCTCCTCGACGGGGGTCAGCCGACCGGGCAGGACAGCTCGGCGGCGGTGGCGGTCCGGGCGTACCAGGCGGCGTGGCCGGCGATCAGGTCCAGCACGTGGACGACGTCGTCGACAGTGGTCTCCGGGTTGAGCAGGGTGAGCTTCAGGTGGTGCGCGCCGTCGACCCGGGTGCCGGCGACCAGGGCGGCCCCGGAGGCGGCGAGCGCGTCGCGGGCGTGCAGGTTGACCTCGTCGACCAGGTCGGGGGCGAGGCCGGGCGGCCGGTAACGGAACACCACAGTGCTCAGCCGCGACGGCGCGGCCACCTCGAAGCGCGGGTCGTCGTCGAGCCGCCGCCACGCCTGCGCCGCGAGGTCGACGACCTGGTCGAACAGCGCGCCGATCGCGTCCGGGCCCATGATCCGCAGGGTCAGCCAGAGCTTGCACGCGTCGAACCGGCGGGTGGTCTGGATGCTCTTGTCGACCTGGTTCGGTACGCCCTGCTCGACCGCGCGTACCGGGTTGAGGTAGTCGGCGTGCCAGGTGGCGTGGCGCAGCACCCGCGCGTCGCGGACCAGCAGCGCGCTGGAGCTGACCGGCTGGAAGAACGACTTGTGGTAGTCGACAGTCACCGAGGTGGCCCGTTCGATGCCGTCGAGCAGGTGCCGGCGGGTGGGGGAGACGAGCAGCCCGCAGCCGTACGCGGCGTCGACGTGCAGCCAGATCCCGGCGGCGGCGCAGATGTCGGCGATCTCCGGCAGCGGGTCGATGCTGCCGAAGTCGGTGGTGCCGGCGGTGGCGACGACGGCCATCACCACCTGGCCGTCGCGGTGGCAGCTGTCGATCGCGCGGTTCAGCTCGTCGGTGCGCATCCGCCGGTTGTCGTCGGTGGGCACTGTGAGCACCGCGTCGGCGGCCAGGCCGAGCAGCTTGGCGGCCTTCTGCACACTGAAGTGACCGGCCGCCGAGGTGATGACGCGCAGCCGGGACAGCACCTGAGGGCGGTCCGGCCGGCCGGCGGCCCCGCCCACCACCCGTCGGTACGCCTCCTCGCGCGCCAGCAGCATCGCCTGGAGGTTCGACTGGGTGCCGCCGCTGGTGAAGACCCCGTCGGCGCCGGGGCCGAGCCCGATGCGCCCGGCCGTCCAGTCGATGAGCCGCCGCTCCATCAGCGTCGCGCCCGCGCTCTGGTCCCAGGTGTCCAGCGAGGAGTTGACGGCGCTGAGCACCGCCTCGCCGAGCAGCGCCGGGATGACCACCGGGCAGTTCAGGTGCGCCAGGTAGCGCGGGTGGTGGAACCACACGGCGTCGCGCAGCCACACGTCGTGCAGCTCGTCCAGGGCGGCGTCGGTGTCGGCGAGCGGCCGGTCCAGGTCGATGCCGCCGATGAGCGGCGCCAGCTCGTCGGGTGTGACGCCGGTGAACGGCCGGTCCGCCTCCCCCACCCGGCGGGCGACCCGGTCGACGCCGCGCGCCAGCACGTCCCGGTACCGCCCGAGCGAGCCGGCGTTGAACAGGTGAGCGCGTGCCGTGTCGGCGGCGCGCCCGGCGTCGGTCGGGCTCCCGATCGAACTCATGCGACATCCCAGCGGTCGTACGGACAGGACGCGGCGCGAGCCGCGGCGATCAGGTTAGGTTAGGCTCGCCTAACTATCAAGCGCGACTCGGGATGCTTTGTCCCGGATGTGCCGCCGGTTGGCGCCACAACCGCGTCGCGGTAAGGTCGCCGTCGGTTAGGGGAGGGTATCCTAAGTTGACCATCAGACGGAATCACCGCCCGGCGCGCCGGACAAGGCCGGCGCCATGACGCGCGTCGATCGCGATCGGTGGGGCGTGCCGCAGATGTGGGCCGCCGACGCCGACGCGCTCGCGCGGCTTCAGGGGCGTGTCGCCGCGACGGACCGGGCCTGGCAGATCAGCGTCGAACGATGGCGCGCCGAGGGGCGCCTCGCCGCCCACGTCGGCCCGGCCGAGCTGGCGTGGGACCGGTTCGCCCGCCGCGTACGGCTGGACGACACCGCCCGGCGCTGCTACGAGCGGCTGGACCCGGACACCCGGCGCTGGGTCGGGGCGTACGTCGACGGGGTCAACGCCGGACTCGCCGAGGGCGCCGCGGGCGCGCCGGAGTTCGCCGCCACCGGCGCCGCGCCCGAGCCCTGGCACCCCTGGTCGCCGCTCGGCGTCTTCCTCGTCCAGCACGTGCTGTTCTCCACGTTCCCGAACAAGCTGTGGCACGCGCACGTGGCCCGGACACTAGGCCCCGACGCGGCCGGGCTGTTCGCGGTCGAGGGACCGGCGTCGGCGGGCAGCAACGCCTGGGCGCTGCCCGCCGACCCGGCCGGCGGACGCGGCCCGGTGATCGCCGGTGACCCGCACCGGCTGCTCGAACTCCCCGGCGTCTACCAGCAGGTCCGGCTGGCCTGCCCGGAGTTCGACGTGGTCGGGCTCGCCTTTCCCGGCGTGCCCGGCGTGCCGCACTTCGGCCACACCGGCCACGTGGCCTGGGCCGTCACCAACGCGATGGCCGACTACCAGGACCTCTACCGCGAACGGCTGCGCCGCGACGGTGGCCGGGTCCTGGTGCGCGACGCCGCCGGCTGGACGCCGGTCGCGCGCCACGTCGAGGAGATCGAGGTGCGCGGCGGCGCCCCGGAGACGGTCGAGGTGATCGAGACGCCGCGCGGCCCGGTGATCGACCACGACCGGGTCACCGGCGAGGCGATCGTGCTGCGCACGCCGAGCCGGGTCGAGGCCCGCCTCGGCTTCGAGGCGCTGCTGCCGCTGCTGCGCGCCCGGCGTGCCGGCGACGTCGCAGACGCGCTGCGCGACTGGGTCGAGCCGGTCAACAGCGTGCTCGCCGCCGACACCGAGGGGAGCGTCCGCCGCCTGGTCGCCGGCCTGGTCCCGGTACGCGACGAGCGGTGCCGCCGGGAACCCGTGCCGGCCTGGGAACCGGCCTACCGGTGGCGGGGCGACTACCTGCCGCTGGTCGACGAGCGGGTCGACGGCGTGGCGGTGTGCGCCAACGACCGGCGCGACGACGTGGCCGCGCACGGCGCCGACTTCGCCCCGCCGCACCGGGCCCGCCGGATCCGGGCGCTGCTCGCCGAGGGCACCGAGCCTTCCACAGTGCACACCGACGACCGGCTCCCGGCCGGCCCGCTGTCCCGGCTGCTCGACCGGCTCGACCCGGACGGGCTCGACGAACCCGCCCGCGCGCTGCTGCTGCGGCTGCGCGGATGGGACCGGGCGATGGCATCCGGCTCGGTCGAGGCCGGCGCGTACGCGGCCTGGCGGGCGGCGCTGGCCCGGCGGTTGCGCGTACACCCGAGGCTGCGTGCCCTCGGCGAGCCGTGCGGGTTCGACGAGCTGTTCGCCCCCTGGACCGACCCGGCCGCCCGGATCGGCCTGGCGCTGGACCACCTGGCCGCCGAGTTCGACCTCGCGGAACCGGCCGCCGAGGCGCTGGCCGAGGTGGCCGCCGGCCCTGCTTCCGGTGAGTGGGGCAGCCGGCACCTGTTGCACCCGGTGCACCTGGGCGTCGCCCCGGCCGTCACCGACGCGGTCGCCGCGATGCGGCGGGAGGTGGCGCTGGCCGGTGACACCGACTGCGTGCTCGCGACGTCCAGCGTGCCGGGCGTCTCCGACGCCTGCTGGCGCGGCCCGGTGGCCCGCTACGTGTGGGATCTGACCGACCGGGCGGCCAGCCGCTGGATCGTCACCTTCGGTGCCTCCGGGCGCCCCGGCGACGCGCACTTCGCCGACCAACTGACCCACTGGGCGACCGGGACGCTGATCCCGGTGCCCGCCGGCCCCCTGACGGGAGACGAGACGACGTGATCCACCTGGAGCGCATCCCCGGCCTCGGCGAGCTGGCGCTGGATCCGGTACGCCCCGACCGGGACGCCGAACTGCTGCACGGCTGGGTCATCCGGCCCCGCAACCGGTTCTGGGGCATGGGCTCGCACACGGTCGACGAGGTACGCGAGATCTACGCGTTCGTCGACGGGCTGGACACCCACCACGCGTACCTGATCCGGCTCGACGGCGAGCCGATCGGGCTGTTCCAGACCTACCGGCCCGAGGCGGACCCGGTCGGCGAGCGTTACCCGGTGCGGCCCGGCGACGTGGGGACGCACCTGCTGCTCGACGCGCCCCGGCGGTATCCGGGTTCGCTGACCGGCGCGGTCTTCCCGGCCCTGGTCCGGTTCCTGCTGCGCGACCCGGCCGCGTGCCGCGTCGTGGTCGAGCCGGACGTGCGCAACGACGCGATGCTGCGCCGGCTGCGGATCGAGGGATTCACGTTCGGCGACGAGATCGACATGCCGGACAAGCGGGCGCGGCTGGCGTTCCTGACCCGGGAGCGGTTCGAGACGGACCACCCGGCGGCCTGACCGGTCGGCCCGGCAGAGGGCCGTGTGCGGCCGGGCGGGGATGCCCGCCCGGCCGCACACGCGCGCGGGGTCAGACCTCGGTCAGCCGGACGGCGTCGGCGATGACCAGGCCGGCCGCGGAACTCCACCGGCTGACCGCGACCCGGTTGGCGTCCCCGGCGGGCAGCGTGAACGTGCCCAGCGTGCGCCACTGCCCGCCGGTCGCCCGCTGGTCGACGACGACAGTCCGGTTGCCGGTGGTGGTGGCGACGATGTACGGCGTGGCCGCGTTGTAGCCCGCGTTCGCCGGCCACCACGCCTCGACCCGGTAGTTGCCGGTGCGCGGGACGTTGAACTTGTACCAGGCCGCGTCGCTCGCGGCGACCGGGTCCGCGTAGCGGTAGTCGGCGCCGTAGCGCTGCCCGGAGTACGTCGAGGTGCCCCAGCTGGCGCTCGCGGTGAACCGGCCCGCCGTCGCGTTGTCCACCGTCGACGTCCACCCGGTGCCGCCGCCGGCCATCTTGGCGGCCACGTCGGCGCGCATCGTGTTCAGGTCGATGAAGGACGGATCGATCTTGCCGGTGGTGCTGGTCTCCCGGTGGCCCCGGGCGTAGCTGGAGTCCCGGCCGAGCCGCTTGAGCACGGCGGCGGTGGCCGCGATGCTGGCGTTGTACTGGGCGGTGGTCATCCGCTGGTCGACGCCGTTGTAGTCGATCTCCCACCCGATCATCAGGGTGTTCCCGTCCCCGGCCGGGATCGGGCCGCTGCCGCCGCTGGTGCCGGCGTGGTTGCACCGGCCGGCGGAGATCACGTGGAACACGCCGTGGTAGTCCACGAGCGCCTGGCACAGCGGACCGGCCAGGTCGGAGCGGCCGTTGATGCAGATGTTCAGCGCCGGGTGCGGGTTGGTGGCGCTGGACGTGGCGGCGGTGTGGTGCCAGAGCACGCCGATCGGGTCGAACGAGCCGGGGCGCATCCGGTTGAGCCAGTCGCCCTCGACCACGACCTGTACGCCGGCCGCCCGCAGCACGTCCACCAGCCAGGGAATGGTCGCCATCACTGCTCCCCGAGCAGGTCGGCGAGGCACTCGGCCTTCGGCGCCGCGAGCGCCGTGCCGGGACGGACGGCCACGGCGAGGGCGGCGGCCACCAGGGCGGGTACGCCGAGCAGACCTCGGCGCCGCAGACGGGGGGATCGTGACGTGGGCATGGCGCTCCTCGGGTGACGGCGCTGCACTGATCGACGGATGTGAGTGCGGGCACGCTATACCGCCGCCGGGCTCTCTGTCGATACCCTTCAATGATCGTTTCTGCGGTGAAAACTTTCGCCAGACCATCTGTCGTCATCCGTCGATGCGTGGTAGAAATCCTGCCCAGATCTCGCCGCCGGGCGAGGATTCCTTCCCAGGAGGACGCCGATGAGAGCGATCGCCACGGCCCTGACGCTTCTCGCAGTGGTCACGGCCGCGACCGTGCCGGCGACGGCCTCGGCCGCCCCGGCCGCCGCCGAGCCGTCGCCCGCCGTCGCAGCGGTCGGCCCGCAGCCCGGCACCTTCACCGGCAGGGGCTTCGACACCTGCACCGCGCCGTCGCAGGCCGCGATGGACGCCTGGCTGGCCGCGTCGCCGTACCGCGCTGTCGGCGTCTACATCAGCGGCGGCAGCCGGACGTGCGCCCAGCCCAACCTCACCGCCACCTGGGTCGCCGAGCAGACCCGCAAGGGCTGGCGGCTCATCCCCATCGAGCTGGGCTACCAGGCGCCCTGCGGCACCCGTACGCCGAAGATGTCCGCCGACCCGGCGACCGCCCGCGCGCAGGGCAGGACCGCGGCGGACAGCGCGGCCGGGGCGGCACAGGCGCTCGGCATCGGCGCCGGCAGCACGCTCTACAACGACATCGAGCAGTACCCGACGACCGCCGCCTGCCGGGCCGCGGTGCTCTCCTTCCTCTCCGGCTGGGTCGAGCGCCTGCACACGCGCGGCTACCTCGCCGGCATGTACTCAAGCGGCTCGTCTGGCATCAGGGACGTCTGCGACGCCTACCACGACACCCGGTACCTGCGTCTGGACCAGATCTGGATCGCCTGGTGGAACGGCGTCGCGGACACCGACGGGGGCACGTACTGCGCCGACGACCGCTACGCCGACCAGCAGCGCCTGCACCAGTACGCCGGTGACGTCACCGAGACGTGGGGCGGCGTGACCATGAAGATCGACCGCAACTACCTGGACGTACGGGCCGGCACGCCGCCCGCCTCCTGGAGCGTCACAGTCGACAACACCACGGCGGGCGGGTTCACCGCGGGCGCGGCCTGGGGCACCTCCGCGTACTCCGGGCAGCGCTACGGCGCCGACTACCGCTTCGCCGCTCCGGTGGCGTCCAGCGACGTGGCCTGGTTCCGGGCCACCCTGCCGGCGACCGGCGCCTACGAGGTCTCGGTCTGGTACCCGGCCGACCCCGGTTACAACGACCGCACCCCGTACCTGGTGGCCACCACGACCGGCAACCGGTCGGTGGCCGTCGACCAGCGCACCGGCGGCGGACGCTGGGTGTCCCTCGGTGTGTTCACGCTCGCCGCCGGAACCGGGGACAAGGTCGGGGTGAGCCGCTGGAGCGCCGGCACCGGCTACGTGGTCGCCGACGCGGTACGCCTCACCCGGGTCTGAGCGCGCCCGGGCCGTGAGCCGGTCCCGCCTCGGCGGGGCCGGCTCACGGCGTCCGGATCAGCTCAGGTGCGCCAGCAGGGCGGTGGCCATGCCCTGCTCGCCACGGGCGTTCGGGTGGAACGGCGCGGCGGAGTTCTGCGGCACCAGCCCCTCCACCCAGCGGGTGCCGCTGCTCTTGCACGCGTCGCGGCCGATCGAGGGGGTGTAGACGTCGGCGTAGCTCGCGCCGCCCGCCGCCGCGGTGTCGGCGAGCATCGTGTTCAGTGCCTTCTGGACGCCGCGCAGGTACGGCACGTCCTGATAGGCGATCGGCACCACGGGCCAGCAGCCGTATCCGGTGTCGGGCAGGATCGCCGGGTAGCCGAGCACCACCACGCGCGCGTTCGGCGCGGCCTGGCGGACCGCCCGCAGCACGGCTGTCACCTTGGGGGCGGTGGCGGCGATACGGGCCCGCAACTGGTCCGTGCCGCCCGCGGTGAATCGGTCCTTGCAGGGCGATCCGAGCGGGCTGCTGACGCTCGCCTCGGCGCAGTCGCCGATGATGCCGGCGAAGCCGATGTCGTTGCCGCCGATCTGCACCGTCACCAGCGCGGTGTTCGAGGTGACGGCGTTGACCTGCGGCGGCAGCGCGATGCCCAGCGCGCCGTCGCCGCCGGACAGGATGTCCTCGGTGGTGGCCCCGGAGCAGCTCACGTCGGCGAACGACGAGGAACCGGCGGACGCCGCGACCACTGACGGGTAGTTGCGGTTGGAGCGCAGGCAGTTCAGGTCGACCTGGGTGGGCACGAGCGGGGCGGAGGTGTAGGAGTCGCCGAGCGCGACATAGCGCCCGGCGGGTGCGGCGGCGACGGCGGGTACGGCTGCGGTGAGCAGCACGCCGGTGACGGCCGCGGCGAGCGCGGTCATCTTGCCGGCGGTTCGTAGGAGCGGCAGGCGGGGACGGATCATGGCGCTCTCCCGGAGGGTCCTGGTGGTGGTGCTGGGGATTCTGTCCGCGCCTGTGATGCACGTCAATATAGACAAGCCTCACTAAATGTTGTCCCGGGATGTGGTCCGCCGCCGCCCGGCCGAGGGCTTGTTGCCGCGTCGTGATGTTGCGTGCGTCACACTTTTCGCCGATGTCGGCGTCGGGTAGAGGGTGCGTGCCGAGCGCTCGTTTCGTTGCGTCGCAACGCTCCCCGGCCCGGTCGCCCCTGGTGGGCGGCTCGGCGCCGGATCCGCGTCCGCACGCACCGGAGCGGCCCCGGCACGGCTGGTGAAGGACCGATCGAATGTCGGCGATCCTGGATTTGCGGGCGTCATTACGCTGCGAAGTGGTTGATCGCCGGAACCACGGACGACAGGTGGAAGAACCTCAGATGAGTGACAATCACCCTCCCTACGGAGGCTATCCGGACCCGAACGCCGGAGCGTGGGGCAACCAGCCCGACCCGAACGCCCCGTACGGCGCGCAGCCGGCCTCCGGCGCGCCCTACGGCTCGCCACCGGCTTCGGGTGCGCCCTACGGCGCCCAGCCCGCCTCGGGTGCCCCGTACGGCGCGCAGCCCGCGTCGGGTGCCCCCTACGGCGCGCAGCCGGCGTCGGGCGCTCCGTACGGCGCGCAGCCCGCGGCGCCCTACCCGGGCCAGCCGGGCTACGCCGGGCAGCCGTACGCGCCCACCCCGCCCCCGAGCGGCGGCAAGAGCAAGGGTCTCATCGTCGGCCTCGCGGCCGGCGCGGTCACGCTGACGCTGCTGTGCTGCGGCGGTGGCCTCGCCTACGTCGCGTTCAACGAGGACGAGGAGGACCCGAAGCCGGCCGCCTCGGGCAGCGCCACCCCCGGGCCGGACAGCAGCTCCTCCGCGACCCCCAGCGCGGGCGGGCCGGAGTCGAGCGGGCCGGACGGCCCCACCAACAACAACTCGATCACCGCGCGGTACTCCAGCGAGATGTCGGCGGTCTGCGACGGGGGAGCGATCCTCAACGCCGCGCCGTACACCGCGCCGGCGGGCTCGAAGGCGTACGTCTTCTCCAACTCCCCGGACCGGCCGTCCTTCTGGTCGCAGAAGACGGTCAGCTCGGCCAAGCCCTACTACGCCAAGTCGGCGGACTTCGCCACGGTGTCCGTCATCGGCTGCCTCAAGATGGTCGAGGGCAGCGAGGGCACGCCGAAGAAGTGCCAGTACAAGAACAGCGAGGAGAAGGTCGTCACCATCGACTACATCTCCTCGCGGTACACCCTGACCTTCCACGCGGCCAAGACCGGTGAGAAGGTCGGCGACGGCGGCACGGTGGCCGCGCCGGCCGCCCGCTGCCCGAGCTTCATCTCCTACAACAAGGCGACGATGAAGTCGTACGCGTCGCCGGACAGCGGCACCATCGAGGCCGCGCTCGACCGCTTCCTGCGGTAACCGACGCCGGTGTGTGGAGCCGGCAGGCCGGGAGTTCCCGGCCTGCCGGCTCCGTCGTGTCGCGGCCCGGTCAGAAGTCGTCGTCGAAGGTCACGCTGCCGGTCACGCCGACCTGGTACGCCGAGACCCGGCGCTCGAAGAAGTTGGACAGCTCCTGCACGTCCTGCAACTCCATGAACGCGAACGGGTTGGCGCTGCCGTACATCGGCGCGATGCCGAGCACGGCCAGGCGCCGGTCGGCCACGTGCTGGAGGTACGCGCGCATGTCCGCCGGCGACATCCCCGGCACGCCCTGCCCGAGCAGGTCCTCGGCGAAGCTCACCTCGCACTCCACCGCCTCGGCCAGCATCTCCCTGACCTGGCGTTCCATCTCGTCGTCGAACAGGTCCGGCTCCTCGGCGCGTACGGTCTCCACCACGTCGAAGGCGAACGCCATGTGCATCGACTCGTCGCGGAACACCCAGTTGGTGCCGGAGGCCAGCCCGTTGAGCAGGCCCCGGGAGCGCAGGAAGTAGACGTAGGCGAACGCGCCGTAGAAGAACAGGCCCTCGATACACGCGGCGAAGCAGATCAGGTTGAGCAGGAACGCCCGCCGGTCCGCGCGGGTCCGCAGCTCCCGCAGCTCGAAGACGGAGTCGATCCACCGGAAGCAGAACTCGGCCTTGCGGGCGATCGACGGGATGTTCTCCACCGCCGCGAACGCGGCGAACCGTTCCTTCTCGTCCGGCACGTACGTGTCGAGCAGGTTCAGGTAGAACTGGACGTGCACCGCCTCCTCGAACAGCTGCCGGGACAGGTAGAGCCGGCCCTCGGGCGAGTTGACGTGCTGGTAGAGGTTGAGCACCAGGTTGTTCGCGACGATGGTGTCGCCGGTGGCGAAGAACGCCACCAGCCGCGACACCAGGTGCCGTTCGGCCGGGGACAGCTTCGCCAGGTCGGCGAGGTCCGAGTGCAGGTCCACCTCCTCGACCGTCCAGGTGTTCCTGATGGCGTCCTTGAAGCGGTCGAAGAAGCGCGGGTAGCGCATCGGCCGCAGGGTCAGGTCCATGCCGGGGTCGAGCAGCATGTGCCGGGTCGGCGCGGTGGTGGTCACTGGCATGCCTCGCAGCTCTCGGGGTTCTCCAGGGAACAGGCCAGCGCCTCGTCGTCGCGCACGGCGGAGACCGGCGCGACGGTGGCCTGCTGGATGCGGGTGGCGGGACGGGAACGCAGGTAGTAGGTGGTCTTCAACCCGGCCTTCCAGGCGTACAGGTACATCGAGGAGAGCTTGCCGATGGTCGGCGCGCTCAGGAACAGGTTCAGCGACTGGGACTGGTCGACGAAGGGCGCACGCGCGGCGGCCAGGTCGATAAGCGCCCGTTGCGGCAGCTCCCAGGCGGTGCGGAACAGCTCCCGCACCGGCGCGGGCAGCTCGGCGATGTCCTGCACCGAGCCCTCGGCCCGCTTGATCCGGTCGCGGACCTGCGGCGTCCACAGCCCGCGCGCCTTCAGCTCCCGCACCAGGTACGTGTTGACCTGGAGGAACTCCCCGGACATGGTCTCGCGCTTGAACAGGTTGGACACCTGCGGCTCGACGCACTCGTAGCAGCCGGCGATGGAGGCGATGGTGGCGGTCGGCGCGATCGCCACCAGCAGCGAGTTTCGCAGCCCGTGGGCGGCGATCCGCTCGCGCAGCGCCGCCCACCGTCCGGTCTGCGCCGGCTCCGCGCCCCACAGGTCCGGGTGCAGGTCACCCTTGGCGGCCCGGGTCTGCGGGTACGCCGGATGCGGGCCGTACCGTTCGGCCAGCCCGGTGGAGGTCTCCAGCGCGGTCAGCAGGATCTCCTCCTGCACGCGGGTGGACAGCTCCTTCGCCTCCGGGGAGTCGAACGGCAGGCGCAGCGTGAAGAACGCGTCCTGCAACCCCATCAGCCCGAGCCCGACCGGCCGCCAGCGCGGGTTCGACGCCGCCGCCTGCCCGGCCGGGTAGTAGTTGATGTCGATCACCCGGTCGAGGAAGACCACTGCCGTGCGCACCGTGGCACGCAGCCGTTCCCAGTCCACCCCGTCGGCGGTGACGTGCGCGCCGAGGTTCACCGAGCCGAGGTTGCACACGGCCGTCTCGGTGTCGTCGTTCACCTCCAGGATCTCGGTGCACAGGTTGGACAGGTGGATCACGTTGCCCGGCTCGCCGGTCTGGTTGGACAGCCGGTTCGCGGCGTCCTTGAACGTCATCCAGCCGTTTCCGGTCTGCGCGAGCGTGCGCATCATCCGGCCGTACAGGTCCCGGGCCCGGACCGTGCGGACCGCGTTCTTCTCCGCCGCCCGGTACGCGGCGTCGAACGCCTCGCCGTACAGGTCGGGCAGCTCCGGGGCGTCCGACGGGTCGACCAGCGACCACTCGCCGTCGGCCTCGACCCGGCGCATGAACTCGTCCGGGATCCAGTTGGCCAGGTTGAGGTTGTGCGTACGCCGGGACTCCTCGCCGGTGTTGTCCCGCAGCTCCAGGAACTCCTCCACGTCCGGGTGCCACGGCTCCAGGTAGACGCAGGCCGCGCCCTTGCGCCGACCGCCCTGGTTGACCGCGGCCACCCCGGCGTCGAGGGTCTTGAGGAACGGCACGATGCCGTTGGACCGGCCGTTGGTGCCCCGGATCAGCGCGCCCCGGCCGCGCACCCGCGACCAGGAGATGCCGATGCCGCCGGAGAACTTCGACAGCTTCGCCACCTGGTGGTACCGCTCGTAGATCGAGTCAAGCTCGTCGCGCGGCGAGTCGACCAGGAAGCACGACGACATCTGGGTGTGCCGGGTGCCGGAGTTGAACAGCGTGGGGGAGCTGGGCAGATAGGCCAGGCTGGACATCAGGCGGTAGAAGCCGACCGCCTCGCCCGGGGTGCGGGACAGCCCGCAGGCCACCCGCAGCAGCCAGTACTGCGGCGCCTCCACCACCAGCCGCGACAGCGGGTGCCGCAGCAGGTAGCGGTCCGCCACCGTGCGCAGTCCGAAGTACTCGAACCGCAGGTCACCGTCCGGGTCCACGGCGTCGTCGAGCTTGCGGGCGTGCCGGGCCACGAACGCGGCCGTCTCGTCGCCGATCAGTCCCAGCCCGTGCGCGTACGCGATCGACTGGCTGAAGCTCGCCACGCCCTGCCCGCGGACCTCCTTGTCCACGTACGCGGCCAGCAGCCGCGCCGCCAGCTTCGAGTACTGCGGCTCCTCGCCGATCAGCTCCGCCGCGGTCTGGATCGACAACCGGTCCAGTTCGGCGGTGGTCGCACCGTCGTAGAGCCCGCTGATCGTCTTCGTGGCCACCCGCAGCGGGTCCACCTCGTCCAGGTCCGCGACCCAGCGCTCGACCGCCCGGACGATCTTGCCGACGTCCACCGGCTCGGTGTCGCCGTCCCGCTTGCGTACCCGCATCGCCGGCCGGCGGGGCTCGGACCCGCCGGCGGTGGACGGGGGACTCTCCTGCACGACAGTCATGACCTCTCCTCGCTGTCACCGTCTGGAGACGGCGGGAGACGCCAACGGGCGCGGCGCACGGCCGGCCCGGCTGCTGGCGTCGGTCGTCCCGCGCGACCTCCGACCGCCGTACGCGGGAGCGCACGGCGCGCTGGCAGGTCTTCGGACTCGCGGGCCCGACCGGCGTTTGCCGGTCGCCTACTGGCCGTCGCTTCCCAGGCCAATGGCCCAGTGCTGTTGACGGCTGTCGTTCCCACTCACCGCTGCGGGGCAGTCCCGGATTCCCACCGGGTTCCCTCTTGCCTCGGACGGACCAGTGAAGGCCCGGCCGAACCAGCTACGGAAGACACCATATATGGCGGTGATGGCTGGATGGCAACACCAGATGTCGTGTCCGCGTGTCGGCTCGATCTCACCGTCCACAGTGCCTACCCCGGTTTCCGGCACATTTCGCCGGGCGGAATACTCGGCGCCATGGGGAATGCCGGGCGCCGCTGGGCGTGGGTAGCGGTCCTGGTTGTCGGCGTCGGGCTCCACCTGCTGGTGCTGGAGACACTGAGTGGCACCGGTGCCACCACGTTCGTACCGGCGCTGATCGTGCTGGGCGCGTCCGTCGCGCCCGCCACGTTCCTGGCCTTCGTCCAGGGGCGGCCGGCCCGCCGCCCGCTCCCCGGCGCCCTCGTCGGCCTCGCCGCGCTCCTCGGCGGCGTGATCGGCGTGGTCGCCGCCGGATGGCTGGAGTACGACACGCTGAACCACCTCGGCGTCCTGCCGATGGCGCTCGTCGGGCTGGCCGAGGAGACCGCGAAGCTGATCGTGCCGGCGGGCGTCCTGCTGCTGTGGGGACGGCACCGGACCCCGGCGCAGGGGTTGGTGCTCGGTGTGGCCGCCGGCGCCGGGTTCGCCGCGCTGGAGACCATGGGCTACGCGTTCACCGCGTTCGTCGGGTCGCAGGGCAGCCTCGGCGCGGTCGAGCGGACACTGCTGGTGCGTGGGCTCACCGCGCCCGCCGCGCACCTGGCCTGGACCGGGCTGACCGCCGCCGCGTTGTTCACGTTCGCCGCCGCGCCCGGCGGCCGGAGGCTGGCGGCGTTCCTGCTCACCTTCGCCGCGGTGGTCACGCTGCACACCTGCTGGGACACGTTGGGCACGCAGCCCGCGTACGTGTTCATCGGCGGCGTGTCGCTGGGCTGGATGCTGCTGCGCCTGCATCTGGACCGCGAGCGGCCGTCCCCACCCCGGACGCCGGTCACGCCGGGGACGCCGGCCCCACCCGTGACGCCGGCCGTGCCGTCGCCCCGGGAGATGGCGGCGCAGGCCGCCTGAGCCGGACGCGGCCGGCTCAGACCTCCCCGGCGCCGTCGAGCAGCGCCCGGCGCAGCGCCAGCCGGTGTTCGCGCCGGATCTGCGCCTCCCGGTAGCGCCGCCGGTCGCCGTCGGTCTCGGTGTGCAGCGGCGGCACCGGCCGGGGCTGCCCGTCGTCGTCCACCGCCACCATCACCAGGTGCGCGGTCGCCACGTCCACCGGCGGCACCGCGCGGTCCCACCGGTCCGCGCTGACCTTCACCGCCACCTCCATCGAGCTGCGGCCGGCCCAGGTGATCCGGGCGTCCACGTGCACCACGTCCCCGACGCGTACCGCGCGCAGGAACGCGGTCTCGTCGATGGCGGCGGTGACGGCCGGTCCGTCGGAGTGGCGGGCGGCGACCACCCCGGCGACCGAGTCGATCAGGTTGAGGATGCGCCCGCCGTGGACCGTGCCCATCAGGTTGGTGTGGTGCTGGTCCATGATCTGCGACAGGGTCAGGTGCGAGGCCGACGGTGGTCGGCCGGTGAGCGTGATGGTGTCGGGCACTGTGCGGTTCCGTCCTCGCAGAAGCGGACCGCCGACCGGCCGGGGCGTGCACGTCGAGGACACGCCGACGGCCCTGCCTGCGGCGTGTCACCCGCCCGACCCACCCGCGAGGTCGACGGCGGCGCGCACCGGTGGTACGCGCGACGCGGGCAGGTCTTCGGACTCGCGGGCGTGACACGAGGTCGCCTACTGGCCGTCGCTTCCCAGGCCGTGGCCCAGTGCTGTTGACGGCTGTCGTTCCCACTCACCGCTGCGGGGCAGCCCCGGACTTCCACCGGGTTCCCTCTTACGACACCCGGCCGTCGCCGACCGGGTGAACCAGCGCTTCCCGCAGCGTAGCCCAGTGCCGGCCGGCACGGTCATCAGGACGGCGTTGCTCCCGTCCCCGCCGGAGCCAGTGGCGCCGCGCCGAACGACACGGCGAACCGCTTGCACCAGATCGACACGCTGCGCAAGCCGTCCAGGTCCACCGACGCGGGGATGTCGTACGCCTGGTCGCCGATGTTGCCCTTGAGCCGGCCCAGTTCGACGAAGCGGCCGTCGTCGAACACCTGCCAGCCCGCCCGGCCGGACCGCACCTTCCGGTCGGTGAGCCAGACCCGCAGGTCGGGGCCGTCCGAGGTGTCCAGTCCGCGCAGGAGCAGCTGACGGCGGCCGTCGGCGAGGCGGACGAGCTGCGCCCGGCCGGACGTGTCGTGCTCGTGGGTGACGAAGTCACCGGCGGCGAGCACCACGTCGGCGGGCGTAGCGCCGGTCGGCGACGGGCCGGCCGTGCCGGAAGCCGGCGGGCCGGTCGTGCCGGCCGGCTGCGGCTCCGCCACGGTCGGCAGCGTCTCGCGTACCTCGCGGTCGGTCGCCAGCCGCCACGGCTGGAACAGGTACAGGCTCACCCCGAGACCGGTGACGGCCAGCACTGACAGCACCACACGTCTTCTGCCCATGCCGTGACGCTAGGCGCGTACCCGGCGGAAAGATCTTTCCGTCCGCTTACGGCTCGCCCGCGGGCCGCCGCTCCGGGCCGCCGATGGGTAGCGTCTGGCCCATGGGGCGCTACGTGCTCGTCGTCGACGACGACCGGACGGTCAGCGACGTCGTCCGGCGCTACCTGGAACAGGACGGCTGCCGGGTCCGGCTCTCCTTCGACGGGCCGGACGCGCTCGCCGCGGCCGAGGAGGAGCCGCCCGACCTGGTGGTCCTCGATTTGATGATGCCGGGCCTCGACGGCATCGAGGTGTGCCGGCGGCTGCGGCGCCGGCTGCCCGGCCTGCCGGTCGTCATGCTCACCGCGCTCGGCGACGAGGCCGACCGCGTCGCCGGGCTGGAGGTCGGCGCGGACGACTACGTGACCAAACCGTTCTCGCCGCGCGAGCTGGTGCTGCGCATCAGGTCGGTGCTGCGGCGCACGGCCCCGCAGGACCGGGGGCCGTCGGGGGTGCTGCGCGACGGTGACCTCACCGCGGACACCGACCGGCGGGTCGCCGAGCGCGCCGGGCAGCAGCTGGCGCTGACCGTACGGGAGTTCGACCTGCTCGCCTTCCTGCTGGCGAACCCGGGACGGGCCTGGTCGCGGGCCGAGCTGCTGGACCGCGTGTGGGGCTGGCGGTTCGGCGACCAGTCCACAGTCACGGTCCACGTGCGGCGGCTGCGGGAGAAGATCGAGGAGCGGGCCGCGCAGCCCCGCCGCATCGTCACCGTCTGGGGCGTCGGCTACCGGTACGAGCCGCAGGACGCGCCCCGGTGAACGAGCTGCTGGTCATCGGGTTCTACGCCCTGCTCGCCGGAGCGGTCGTCGGCGCGCTCGGCGCCGGAGCGCTGCGGCTGGTGCGCCACCGGTCGATCCTCGCGCACATCGCGGTGCTGCTCGCGGTCACCATCGCCTCGGTGACGGCGGGCGTCACCGCCGTCGCCCAGGCCATGTTCCTGTCCGCGCACGACCTCCAGGTCGTCCTCGTGACGGTCGCGGCGTCGGCGGCGGTGAGCCTGGCCGTCGGGGTGGCGTTCGCCCGGCGGCTGGCGCAGGCGGCGGTCTGGGCCGACCAGGCCCGGCAGCGGGAGCGGCAGCTGGAGGCCGGCCGCCGCGAGCTGGTCGCCTGGGTCTCGCACGATCTGCGTACGCCGCTGGCCGGACTGCGGGCGATGGCGGAGGCGCTGGAGGACCGGGTGGTCGACGAGCCGGGGGCGGTGGCCGAGTACCACCACCGGATCCGGGTCGAGACGGACCGGATGACGCGCCTTGTCGACGACCTGTTCGAGCTGTCCCGGATCAACGCCGGAGCGCTGCGGCCCGCGCTGTCCCCGGTGCCGCTCGGCGACGTGGTCTCCGACGCGATCGCCGCCACCGCGCCGCTGGCCGCCGACCGGCGGGTCCGGGTGCTCGCCCCCGAGACCGGCTGGCCGACGGTCCGGGCAGCCGAGGCCGAACTCGCCCGCGTCGTGACGAACCTGCTGGTCAACTCGGTGCGGTACACGCCGCCGGACGGCACGGTGCGTGTCGATGCCGGCCGGGAGGCCGACGACGCGTGGCTCGCCGTCTCCGACACCTGCGGCGGCATCCCCGAGGCGGACCTGCCCCGGGTGTTCGACGTGGCGTTCCGGGGCACCCGGGCCCGTACCCCGGCACCGGCCGGCGACGACGAGGCGGCGCCGGCCGGCGGCGGGCTGGGTCTGGCGATCGTGCGCGGGCTGGTCGAGGCGCACGGCGGGCGGGTGCACGCGCACAACGTCACCGGCGGGTGTCGGTTCGTCGTCCGCCTGCCGGCCGCCTGACCGGGCCGGGCTGGTCAGGCGGCGGCCGGGGGACCGGTCTCCGTCAGGCGCCCGTCGGCCAGGCGCAACCAGCGGCCGACGTCGATCGCGGCGAGGAACCGCTCGTCGTGGCTGACCACCAGCAACGCGCCCCGGTAGGCGTGCAGCGCGCTCTCCAACTGGCTGACGCTGACCAGGTCGAGGTTGTTCGTCGGCTCGTCGAGCAGGAGCAGCTGCGGCGCCGGTTCGGCGCCCAGCACGCACGCGAGGGTGGCGCGCAGCCGCTCACCGCCGGAGAGCACCCCGACCGGAAGGTGCGCCCGCGGGCCGCGGAACAGGAAGCGGGCGAGCAGGTTCATCCGCCGCGCGTCAGGGGCCCGCGGCGCGAACGCGGCGAGATTCTCCGCGACGGTACGGTCCAGGTCGAGCAGGTCCAGGCGCTGCGACAGGTACGCGATCCGGCCCTCGGCGCGCGTGATCCGGCCGCTCTCCGGTTCCAGGTCACCGTCGATCAGGCGCAGCAGCGTGGACTTGCCCGCGCCGTTGGCACCGAGCAGGGCGATCCGCTCCGGGCCCCGGATCGTCAGGTCGACACCGCCGGCGGCGAACAGTGGGCGGCCGCCGTGCCGGACCCGCACGCCCTCGACGGTGAGCAGCGTGCGCCCGGCCGGCACGGTGGTGGCGGGCAGCTCCACGGTGATCGTCTTCTCGTTGCGCAGCGCCCGCTCGGCCTCGTCCAGCCGCGCCCGGGCGTCGTCGACCCGCCCGGAGTGCATCTCGTTCGCCTTGCCCGCGGACACCTGCGCGTCCCGCTTCATGCCACCGGCGACGATCCTCGGCAGGCCCGCGTTCTTCAGGTTGCGGGCCGCGTTCCCGGCCCGCCGGGCCGCCCGCTCGCGGGCCTCCTGCAACTCCCGCTTCTCCCGCTTGAGCTCCTGTTCGGCGCTGCGCACGTTCTTCTCCGCCACCTCCTGCGCGGCCCGCACGGCCGCCTCGTACGAGGTGAAGTTCCCGCCGTGGAAGCGCAGCTCACCGCGTTCGAGTTCGGCGATGCGGTCCATCCGGTCCAGCAGTGCCCGGTCGTGGCTGACCAGCAGCAGGCAGCCATGCCACTGCTCCAGCACGTCGTGCAGCCGGTGCCGGGCGTCGAGGTCGAGGTTGTTCGTCGGCTCGTCCAGCAGCAGCACGTCGGGCTGCTTGAGCAGCTGCGCCGCCAGGCCGAGGGAGACCACCTGACCACCGCTGAGCGTGCCCAGGGGCCGGTCGAAGGCCAGGTCGCCGAGGCCGAGCCGGTCGAGTTGCGCGCGGGTGCGCTCCTCGATGTCCCAGTCGGCGCCGATCGTGGTGAAGTGCCTCTCGTCGGCGTCACCGGCTTCGATGGCGTGCAGTGCCGCGATCAGCGGGGCGATCTCCAGCACCTCGGCCACGGTGAGGCCGGCGGCCAGCGGCAGGCTCTGCGGGAGGTAGCCCAGGACGCCGTCGACGGTCACCGACCCGGCGGCCGGGCGGTACTCGCCGGCGATCAGCCGCAGCAGCGTGCTCTTGCCGGCGCCGTTCGGCGCGACCAGGCCGGTCCGGCCGCCGCCGAGGGTGAAGGAGAGGTTCTGGAAGACCGGCGTGTCGTCCGGCCAGGAGAAGGTCAGGTTCGAGCAGACGACAAAGGAATCGGACATCGGGCGACGACCTCGACGTACGGGCGGGCGGACCGGATCCGCCCGGCGGGGGACATGGTCACGAGGGAACGACGGGACGACCACGGCGCTCGCCTGCGGTCGGTCGCGTCTCCGGGCTCACCCGGAGATGTCGTCGTCACCCGCCATGTCTGCTCTCCCTGTGCGATCTGCGCGTCACCGCTGTGCGATCTGCGCGTCTTCCCGCTGCGATCTGCGCGCTCGGACCGGTCGGGTTCACGGTAGCACCGACCGTGCCCACGGGTGGGTACGGCCGTCGTCCGGCGGTGCCGGCGACCGGCGTGACCTGCGTTACCTCTCGCCGAGACGGGAATGTGATCACCGGAGGCGCATTTGACTCAGGGTGTGAGTGCCGCACCCTCTTCCGCCCGGGCGCACGCCGACCGGGCGGAGATCCCCCAGACGACCGATGCCACCCCGACACCCACCCCGGGCGACCTGATGAGCCGGGGCCAGCGGCTCAAGCTCGTGCTGGTCCTCGGCTCGCTGATCGCTGTGGGTCCGCTGACGATCGACATGTACCTGCCCGCGCTGCCCGCCATCGTCACGGACTTCGCGACCACGTCGGCGGCGGTCCAGTTGACGCTCACCGGCACGCTCGCCGGGCTGGCCGTCGGGCAGTTGCTGATCGGGCCGCTGTCGGACGCGATCGGGCGGCGCCGCCCGCTGATCGCCGGCCTCCTGCTGCACATCGTGGCGTCGGCGCTGTGCGTGGTCGCCCCGAACATCGCCGTCCTCGGCGTCCTGCGCGTCGTGCAGGGCCTCGGTGTCGCCGCGACCGCGGTGGTGGCGATGGCGGTGGTGCGTGACCTGTTCAGCGGGGCGGCGTTCGCCACCCTGCTGTCCCGGCTGCTGCTGGTGATGGGTGCGGCGCCGGTCCTCGCCCCGACGCTGGGCGGCGGCGTGCTGCGGTGGACCGACTGGCGGGGCGTCTTCGTGGTCCTTGCCGTATTCGGGGTGCTGCTCGTCGTGCTGGCCACTGTCGCCCTGCCCGAGACACTGCCGCCCGCGCGCCGCCAGCGCGGTGGAGTCGTCGCGACCGTGATGACGTACGGCGGGCTGCTGCGGGACCGGGTCTTCGTCGGCCTGGTCCTGGTCGCCGGACTGGCCATGGCGGCGCTGTTCGCGTACGTCGCGGGGTCGTCGTTCGTGCTGCAGGACGGGTACGGGCTCGACGAGCAGCAGTTCGGCCTGGCGTTCGGCGCGGGCGCGGTGGGCCTGATCGGCGCCACCCAGTACAACGTGCGGCTGCTGCGCCGCTACCCGTCGCAGTGGATCCTGCTGACCTCGCTGGTGGCGGGCACGGTGGCCGGGCTGGCCCTGGTGGTGTTCGCCGCGACCGGCTTCGGCGGGCTGCCCGCCCTGCTGGTGTCGCTGTGGCTGGTGCTGGCGGCAGCGGGCCTGGCCATGCCGAACGCCCCGGCGCTGGCCCTGTCCCGCCACGGTGAGGCGGCCGGCACCGCGTCCGCCCTGCTCGGCGCCGTGCAGTTCGGCGTGGGCGCGGTGGCGGCGCCGCTGGTCGGTGTGCTCGGCACCGGCGCGGTGGCGATGGCCCTGGTGGTGGCCGGCGGGATGGTGGCGGCACTGGTGGTGCTGCTGGTCGTCGTCCGGCCGTCCCGGCTCGCCGGTCTGGAGGCGGCTCCGGCGGTCGCTGTCGCGCACTGATCGGACGGCCCGGATCGGCGGCGGGTGCGCGCGGTGCCTACGCTGCTGCCATGACCGTCCCGGCCCGCATCCTGGTCGAGGGGATCCACGGTTCCGGCAAGTCGACGCTCGCCGCGCATCTGGCGCAGCGGTTCGGCCTGCCCTGGTTTCCGGTCGACGATCTGCTGTGGGAGCCCGGCTGGGTCGAGGTGCCGGTCGCCGAGCAGCGACGCCGGATCGAGGCGATCTGCCGGCGCGACAGCTGGATTCTCGACGGCGCGTACCACGGGTGGCGGGACGTGGTCCTCGGCCGCGCCGACCTGGTGATCGGCCTGGACTATCCGCGTGGGGTCTCGTTCCGCCGGCTGCTGCGGCGCACGCGGCGGCGGCTGGCGAGCGGCGAGGAGATCTGCAACGGCAACCGGGAGTCCTGGGGGAGCGTGCTGTCTCCCGACTCGGTCCTGGTGTGGCACGTCACCGGGTTCAGCCGGGCGCGCCGGCGCATGCGGGCCTGGGCGGCCGACCCGGCCGGTCCGCCGGTGCTGCTGTTCGACGACCCGGGCGCCCTCGACGGCTGGCTGGCCCGGGGCGCGCCGGCAGGACCGCGGGTGCCGCGGCCCGGCGCCTAGCGTGAACGACCTGCCCGCCCGCGGGGGCGCTCACCCGAAGCCCTCGGTCCACTTACATCGGGAAGCGGCCCCGGCGCCACTGCCAGTGGCGTCCCGCCCGGATGTGGTCGACGACCGCGCGCTGGAGCACGGTGCGGCGCGGCAGCCGGTCCAGCGGCGTGTCCAGGGTGCGGAACACGAACCGCAGCATCTCGGTGTCGCCGTCGAGACCGGGCAGTTCCTGGTAGGGCTCCACTGTGAACCGCCGCTGGAACCGGACGATGTTGGAGTCCTCCGGCAGGTATTCGCGCAACTGCGGGTCGAGCAGCCAGGAGCCGCAGGAGAACGCGGTGTAGCGCTCGTCGGGGAAGTGGCGCGGGAAGAACGCGCGGGCCCGCTCCAGCGACGCGTCGACCGCCTCCGGGGTCAGCGGTCCCGAGTCCGGGACGTGCAGCTCGATCGCCTCGGCGTCGCCGCGCTGGTGCTGGAGCCGGCCCAGTTCGTAGATGCCGCCGCGCGCGTGCAGCGTCAGCCAGCACTGGATGACCGGCCAGCCCTCACCGTTCATCCGCCGGTCGACGGCGAGGTTGCTGCCCAGGTCGGCGAGCGTCGTCCAGGACACCTCGTCGGGCACGCCGTGGTCGGTGTGGTAGGCCCGGGCCACGTCGACCAGTGCCAGGTACGCGTAGGCGTACAGGTGCCGCCAGGCCGGACCCCGCTCGCGGGGCAGCGCCGGGCCCGGCGGCAGCCAGGCGAAACCACCGAGGTCGGCGCGGACCAGGGCGATCGAGCGGTCGAGCAGCCAGCGCAGCTCCGGCGTCCACAGTGGCGACCCGGGCTCCGGCCAGCCCGCCAGGATCTCGGCGGCGTCGTCGGGGCGGACCGCGAGCCGGTCCAGCAGCGCGGGCGCGTCCGCCCGGGCGGGCAGCGGCGCGGAGGGCAGGTCACCGGCGAGCCGGCGCACCCGGTCGACCTCCTCGGCGGGCACGCCGAGCCGGCCGGCGACGTCGTCGACATCCATGGCGACGACGCTACCGGCCGGCGCCCGCTCTAACAGCCCCGTGCGGTGCTCAGCGCCGTTGCTGGCACGGCACGCAGAAGCGGGCCGAGGGCAGGATCTCCAGGCGGGCGGTCGGGATGTCCTGCCCGCAGCGTTCGCAGACGCCGTACGTGCCCTCGGACATCCGCTTGAGCGCCTGTGCGGTGTCCGCGACGCCCTGGCGGGCGACCTCGATCAGCCGGCGCAGCGTGTCCGGGTCGTGGCCGCCGTGGCCGGGCTGCCGCGTGTGCAGCGTCAGCTCGGTGAGCTGGTCGGTGTACTCGCCGAACTGCCGGTCGAGCAGTTCGCGCAGGGTGTCGGTGCGGTTGAGGGCGTGCGTCATGATGTGGCGCTCCTTTCCGGGCGGCGCTGGGTGTCGTGCGGGTGGCGCAGGGCCGAGATGGCGGCCATGCCGGCGCCGGTCAGCGCCGCGGTACGGGGTGACGCGGCCCGGTGGACCGTGGCGCCGAGCGTGGCCACCAGGCGGGCGGTCACGTCGGGCCGGGTGGCGCCGTCGCCGATGACGACCGGGCCACGGGTCAGCGCGGCGCGGACCAGGGGCCGCAGCGCCGCGTCCTGCCGCAGCTCGCGTACCAGCCGGGCGGTGGTGTCGGCGAGCATGACGGCGGTCGTCGTGTGGTTCAGGTCCCGGGTGCCGACGTCGGCCCGCCGGGCGGCGACCACCCGGCCGTCCTCCAGCAGCGCCACCTCGCTGAGCTGGGCGCCGATGTCGGCGACCAGCAGCGTGCCGGCGGCGGCGCCGGCGCCGATGGCGCCCGCCCGGACGCTGTCGAGGAACAGCAGCCGGGACGGCGCGAGGACGGCGGTCAGCACCCGGCGCGCCGCCTCCTGCTCGGCCGGCGCGGCGAGCACCGGACGGCAGGCCACCACCAGCGCGCCGACCGGGACCGGGGTGCGGTGGTCGCGCAGGATCCGGCGCAGCTCGGTGACGCAGGCCGGACCGTCGACGATCCGCCCGCGCCGGACGACCGGGCTGCGCAGGCCGTGCCCGACCGGGACGCTCAGCGTCCGGCCCGGTCCCAGCCAGATCCGCAGCAGGCTGCTGCCGAGGTCCACGGCGATCGGCGCCGCGTCGACGGTCACCGACGGGCGGCTGCCGTGGGAACGGCCGATCAGCATGCCGGTACGGGCCGGCGGGCGAATGGCGGTGACAGGGTGCGGCATACCGACCTCTTTCGGATCAGGGTGCCCAACCGGGCGGTGGACGGTGCGGGGAAGGGGCGTGGCCGGGGCCGCGGGCGTCGGATTCACTCGACGACGCCGGTGGCCGGGGGCTTCAGACGCGCTTCTGGTCGCCGCTCGCAGGTCGGGACGCGACGAGAACGGCGAACGCCGGTGGTGGAGCCATCGACGTGCGGGTCATGCTCACCACCTCCTCGCTGCTCGGTACCGCCTCGGACCTCCAGCGTCGCCGGGAACAGCACGCGCGGCACTGCACGCCACCGGCCAACAACGGGCGCGATGATTGCCGGTCGCCGGAACCCGGATCTCCCCATCCCCCCTGGCTATGGTTGACACATGGAGAACGCGAGCGCAGCTCGAACGTCTTCCGCGTCGCCCTGACGCCGGCCGGTTCCGGCGGGTCCGCGGCGACCGCGTCCGAAGGAGGTCCCCGTGATCATCGAACGTACAACCCTCCCCGGCATCGGGGTCCGGCACACGCTGGTCACCGAGGAGGGCCGTCGCATCGGGGTGATCGACTACCAGGTGGGCGGCCGGCGCGACGTCGTCCACGACGACCCGGACGACCCGGACCGCATGGTCACGCTGACCCTCACCCGCGACGAGGCGGCGGCCCTGGCCAACCTGCTCGGTTTCCCGGAGCTGGTCGCCGTACCGGCCTGAGCCGGCCCTACGCCGGCAGCGGCCGGCGCGGCCAGTCCAGCGCCCGCGCCCCGAGCACGGCGGCGTGCAGCGTGAACCGGTCCCGCGCGTCGGCGGGGTCGTAGCCGCTCAACGCCCGGATCCGGGCCAGCCGGTAGGTGACGGTGCGCACCGACACGTGCAGCCGCCGGGCGGCCTCGGTGGCGACCTCGCCGCAGGCGAAGTACTCGTTGAGCGTGTCCAGCAGCGGCTCGGCGCCGCCACGTGCCTGGGCCAGCGGCGTCAGCACCGCCCGGACCAGGTCGACCATGGCGGGCTGGTCACGCAGCAGCACCCGGTAGATCAGCAGGTCGTGCGCGTCGATCACGGATGCCTCACTGTGCAGGCGGCGTGCTGTGGTCAGCGCCTCCCGGGCCTCCTCGTACGAGCGGGCGATGCCGTAGACGCCGGGATGCGGGCGGCCCACCGCCACCTGCCACGGCCGGCCCCGCACCAGGCGGTCCAGCTCGCCGTGCATCAGCGTGCCGAGGTTCGCGGACGGGCCGGCGTCACGGCCCCGGTCGGCGGTCACCGGGTCCGCCGGGGCGATCACCACGAGCAGGCCCTCCTTGGTCGCCACCAGCACGTCCCGGTCACCGAGCCGGTCGAAGATGACCCGCTCCAGCGCGCTGATCGCCGCCTCCGTGTCCGGCAGCCGGCGGCCGGGCGCGGCGAGCGCGACCTGGTGCACCCGGGCCAGGTCCAGGCCGAACGGCTCGGCCCGCTCCACCAGGCCGCCCAGGTCGGAGTCGCCGCGCAGCAGGTCGTCGACGAGTTCCCGGCGCAGTGACTCCTCGCGCCGGACGAGTTCCCGGCGGGCCACCGCGTACCCCTCGGCGAGCGTGGCCACCGCGGTGTCGACCACGTGCAGGACGGCGTCGGCGGCGGCGCGGACCGCCTCGCTGTCGTCGGACCGGTCCAGGTGCGGCAGTTGCCGCCAGACGCGCCGCGCCGCGGACAGGTAGAGGCGTACCGCGCGGCCGGCGGAGATCCCCTGCTCGGCCGCGCGCCGGCCCAGCGCGCCGACCGCGTCGAGTTCGGCGCGGCGCGGCCGGCGGCCGGTCACCGCCGCGTCGGTGAGCAGCCGCAGGTAGTCGCCGAGCAGCTCCACCGGCACGCCACCGGCGTCGGCGCCCGCCTCGCGGGCCACCTCGGCCAGCCACTGCTCGTCCTCGCCGCCCGCGACCGGACCTGGCCGGCGGACGCTGTCGGTCATCGCGATCCCCCCGTGCGGGGCCCGCGCCGGAGGCCGGCCCACCGCGCCCAGCGTAGGCCGCGGGGCCGGCGTCGGCGGGCGTGACCGGCCCGTCCGGGGGCGGGCGCGCCCGGCGTCATGCCCGCGACTGCGGGCCGGGGTCGATCACCAGCGCCGGGCCGATTCGCCGCTCACCCCGGGGACCCCGGGTCAGCCGCCGCGCCGCGACCGCCGGGTCGTCGTCGGCGGCGGTCACCTGATCGGGTACGCGCACCCAGTGCCGGCGGTGCGCGTCGGCGTACGCGGCGCCGAGGACGGCGATCCGGCGGCCCTCGACCGGTGCCGGCCGCAGGTCCCCGCCGGGGGCGGTGGCGCCGAGCGCCGGACCGGCCGGCACCGCCGCGAGTTCGCCCCGGTCACCGGCGACGGTGATCAGGTCGGGGGAGCCGCAGCGCACCGCCGCCACGGCGCCGGCCCGGTCCACCCGCACGATCGTGGCGCGCAGGTGACCCGCCGGGGCGAGATCGCGTACCGCCCGGTCGAGCACGCCGGCGAGGTCCGGCAGCGTGCGTCCCGGCCGGGCGTGGCGGCGGAAGGTCTGCTCGACGGCCCGGCGCCCGGCGGGGGTGTCCAGTGCCGCGCCGGTGACCGTGCCGATCAGGGCGAGCAGGCCGCCGCCGCGCAGCGGAACGGCGGCACCGATCTCCCCGGGTGTGCCGCAGATCGCCAGCGCGGCGCGTCCGGGGCCGGCCGGCACGGTGAACACCGCGACGTCCGGCGGGCCGGCGGCGCGCGCCACGGTCGCGGTCCGTGTCCGGCGGCGGGCCCAGGCCAGGGCCGGCACCGCGGCCAGGCTGACCGCCGAGGCGAGCAGCGCCTGCGGATCGCTGCGGTGGCCGGGGATGACCGGTACGACGACCGACAGCACTACCAGCGCGCCCGCCCAGGCCGACACCAGCACCGCCACCCGGGGCCGGGCCGAGACGCCGAGCAGGCCCGGTAGGAGCACCCAACCCAGCGGCGTGCTGACCTCGGCGAGGCCCATCAGCATCGCGTTCCCGGTGGTGCCCGCCAGGGCGGCTCGCATCGGCAGCACGCCGACCACCCTATCGGGGCGCCCGCCGGACGCCGACCGGTGTACCGGGCAGACCAAACCTCACTCCTTACCCGAAACAGAGCGGAGCTGACACGACACGTTCGCGTGATTCTCTCGACATACCGTCTCGCGGCCTGGCCGGTTAGGGTTGACGTACCGCAGGTCGATCTTGAGGAGTGTGTGTGCTGGTTCTGGTGGCGGTCCATGCGTTCGCAGCCGTGACCGCCCCCGTGCTGGTACGCCTCCTCGGTAGACGTGTGCTCTACCTGCTGGCCGCCGTCCCGGCCGCGGCGCTGGTCTGGGCGCTGACCCGGACCGAGGCGGTCCGCTCTGGCCGGCCCGTCGTCGAGACGGTCACCTGGGTGCCGCAGCTCGGGCTGGACCTCGCGTTGCGGATGGGCACGCTGTCCTGGCTGCTGGTGCTGCTCGTCGGCGGTGTCGGCGCGCTCGTGCTGGTCTACAGCGCGCGCTACTTCGACTCCGACGATCCCAGCCTCGGCCGGTTCGCCGCGGTGTTCGTCGCGTTCGCCGGCGCGATGCTCGGCCTGGTGGTCTCCGACGACCTGCTGCTGCTCTACGTGTTCTGGGAACTGACCACCGTCTTCTCGTACCTGCTGATCGGCAGCGATCCCACCAAGCGGGAGAGCCGGCGGGCCGCGATGCAGGCGCTGCTGGTGACCACGCTCGGCGGCCTGGCGATGCTCGCCGGGTTCGTGATGCTGGGCCAGCACGCCGGCTCGTACCGGTGGTCCGAGATCTCCGGGAACCTGCCCGACGGCGGCTACCTCACCGTCGCGCTGGTGCTCGTCCTGCTCGGCGTGACGAGCAAGTCGGCGATCTTCCCGTTCAGCTTCTGGCTGCCGCGCGCGATGGCCGCGCCCACGCCGGTCAGCGCCTACCTGCATGCCGCCGCCATGGTCAAAGCGGGTGTGTTCCTGGCCGCGCTGATGGGCCCGGCGGTCGGCCAGGCCACCGTGTGGCGGGCGGTCCTGCTCGCCGGCGGCCTGATCACACTGTTCCTCGGCGGGTGGACGGCGCTGCGGCAGGTCGACCTCAAGCTGCTGCTGGCGTACGGCACCGTGAGCCAGCTCGGCCTGCTCATGGTGATCCTCGGCGCGGGCACCCGGGACACCGCGCTGGCCGGCGCCGCGATGCTGCTGGCACACGCCCTGTTCAAAGCCACCCTCTTCCTCGTCGTCGGCGTCGTCGACCACGTCACCGGCACCCGTGACCTGCGCGAACTGAGCGGTCTGGGTCGCCGGGCGCCGGTGCTGGCGGCCGTCGCCGGCCTCGCCGCCGCCTCCATGGCCGGCCTGCCGCCGCTGTTCGGCTTCGTGGCCAAGGAGGCCGCGCTGGAGGCGTTCCTGCACGGCGGGACCGTCGAGCTGCTGGTGCTCGCCGGGGTGGTCGTCGGCTCGGCGCTGACGGTGGCGTACACGCTGCGCTTCCTCTGGGGCGCGTTCGCCGCCAAGCCCGGCGTCGCGGAGACCCGGCCGCACCGGATCGAGCCGGCGTTCATCGGCCCGGCGGCGGTGCTCGCCCTGGCCGGCCTCGCGGTCGGCATCGGCGCCCCGGCGGTGGACCGGGTGCTCGCCCCGTACGCCGACCAGTTCCCGACCGCCGACCCCGGCTACCACCTGGCGCTCTGGCACGGGCTGACGCCCGCCCTCGGCCTGTCCGCGCTGGCCGTCACCGGCGGCGTCGCGCTGTTCCTCCTGCTGCACCGCCGCCGTCCGTACCTGGCCCGGCTGCCCTTCGACGGCGCCACCGGCTACGACCGGCTGGCGAGCGCCGTCGACCGCGCGGCGGTGGAGCTCACCGGCGCCACCCAGCGCGGATCCCTGCCGTTCTACCTCGGCGTCATCCTGCTGGTGCTGGTGATCATGCCGGGCGGCGCGCTGCTGGCCGGCGTGCCCTGGGCACAGCGGTTCCAGCTGTGGGACACGCCGTTGCAGGCCGTCGCGGGCGCGGTGGTCGTCGTCGCCGCGCTGGTGGCCGCCCGCGCCCGCCGCCGGCTCACCGCGATGATCCTGGTCGGGGTGACCGGCTACGGCACGGCGCTGCTGTTCATCCTGCACGGCGCGCCGGACCTGGCGCTCACCCAGTTCCTGGTGGAGACCGTCACGATCGTGATGTTCGTGCTGGTGCTTCGCCGCCTGCCGCGCCGGTTCTCGGCCCGCCCGATCCGCGCCACCCGGCGGTTCCGCGTCGCGCTCGGCGTGGCCGTCGGCCTGGTCACCGCCGGCATGGCGTACGTCGCGGCGGGCAGCCGGACGGCCACGCCGATCTCGGCCGGCTTCCCGGACGAGGCGGTGTCCTACGGCGGCGGCAAGAACGTGGTGAACGTGACGCTCGTCGACATCCGCGCCTGGGACACGATGGGCGAGATCGCGGTGCTGGTGGTGGCCGCCACCGGCGTGGCCAGCCTGATCTTCCGCGGCACCCGCGCGCTGGACCTGCGCAGCGGCATCCCCGGCGCCGGCCGGCAGCAGTCGTCGCGTCCGCGCTGGCTCACCACCGGCGCGACCTCCCGGCAGCAGTCGGTGATCCTCCAGGTCGTCACCCGGCTGCTCTTCCACGCCATCCTGCTGTTCGCCATCTACCTGCTCTTCTCCGGCCACAACGCGCCGGGTGGCGGGTTCGCCGCCGGGCTGGTCGCCGGCCTCGGCCTCGCGGTGCGATACCTGGCGGGCGGGCGTACCGAACTCAACGGCGCCGCGCCGGTGGACGCCGGGTTCGTGCTCGGCGCGGGACTGTTCGTCGCGGTCGGCACCGGCGTCGTCGCGATGCTGCTGGGCGGCGAGTTCCTGCAGAGCGCGACGCTCGACTTCCACCTGCCGCTGCTGGGCCACGTCCACTTCGTCACGTCCGTGTTCTTCGACGTCGGCGTCTTCCTCATCGTGGTCGGCCTGGTGCTGGACATCCTGCGCAGCCTGGGCGCCGAGATGGACCGCCAGGAGGAGGACGACGAGCAGGAGAACGAACCGGCCGGCGTACGGGAAGAGGAGCTGGTGTGAGCCCGAACATCCCCAACCTGGTCTACATCCTGGTGATCGGCGTCCTGTTCGCCACCGGGGTCACGCTGCTGCTGGAACGCAGCCTCACCCGCGTCCTCATGGGGGTCATCCTGCTCGGCAACGGCGCGAACCTGCTGCTGCTCACCGGCGGCCGGGCGGGCGGCCCGCCGATCGTCGGCACCTCCGCCGAGGAGGACATGTCCGACCCGCTGCCCCAGGCGATGGTGCTGACCGCGATCGTCATCACGCTCGGCATGACCGCCTTCCTGCTCGCCCTCGCCTACCGCAGCTGGCACCTCAACGGCCACGACGAGGTGCAGGACGACGTCGAGGACCGCCGCATCATGGAGCTGGCCGACCGGGACGAGGGCCCCGGCACCGCCGACGCCGACGTGGCCGACGGCAGTCCCGAGGCGCGGGTCCTGGCCGCCGCCGAGGCGGAGGGGGGCCGATGACCTGGCTCGTTCCGCTGCCGGTGGTGATGCCGCTGCTCGGCGCGGCCCTCACCCTGCTGCTCGCCCGGCGGGCCCGCATCCAGCGGTGGGTAAGCATCGTGGTGCTCGCGGCCACCGTCGCGGTCGCGGCTCTGCTGCTGGTCCGCTCGTCGCTGGACGGCCCGCTGGTGGTGGAGGTGGGCGGCTGGGCCGCGCCGATGGGCATCGTGCTCGTCGCCGACCAGCTCGCCGCGCTGATGCTCGTGGTCTCCGCCTCGGTGACGCTGTGCGTGCTCGTCTACTCCATCGGGCAGGGCATGGCCGACGGCAACGAGGAGACGCCGCTGTCGGTCTACCACCCGACCTACCTCGTGCTGACCGCCGGCGTGTGCAACGCGTTCCTCTCCGGCGACCTGTTCAACCTCTACGTCGGCTTCGAGATCCTGCTGGTGGCCAGCTACGTGCTGCTGACGCTGGGCAGCACGGAGACGCGGATCCGGGCCGGCACCACGTACGTCGTGGTCAGCCTCCTGTCGTCGCTGATCTTCCTGGTGGCGATCGGCCTGGTCTACTCCGCCACCGGCACGCTGAACCTGGCCCAGCTCGCCGACCGCCTGGACGCGCTCCCCGACGACCTGCGCCTGGTCCTGCAGGGCATGCTGCTGCTCGCGTTCGGGATCAAGGCGGCGGTGTTCCCGCTGTCGGCGTGGCTGCCGGACAGCTACCCGACCGCGCCCGCGCCGGTCACAGCGGTCTTCGCCGGCCTGCTCACCAAGGTCGGCGTGTACGCGATCATCCGCACCGAGACGCTGCTGTTCCCCGGCGGCCGCACCGCCGACCTGCTCATGGTGATAGCGGCGTTGACCATGGTGGTCGGCATCCTGGGCGCGGTGGCCCAGTCCGACATCAAACGGCTGCTGTCGTTCACGCTGGTCAGCCACATCGGCTACATGCTGTTCGGGGTCGGCCTGACCACCCCGCTCGGCCTGTCCGCGGCGATCTTCTACGTGGTGCACCACATCACCATCCAGACCACGCTGTTCCTCGCCGCCGGCCTGGTCGAACGGCGCGGGGGCAGCACCGCGCTGGACCGCCTCGGCGGGCTGGCCCGGCTGTCGCCGCTGCTGGCGCTGCTGTTCTTCGTGCCCGCCCTCAACCTGGCCGGCATACCACCGTTCTCCGGGTTCCTCGGCAAGCTCGGTCTCGTGCAGGCCGGCGTGGACGACGGCGGGTTCCTGGCCTGGGCGCTCGTCGCCGGTGGGCTGCTGACCAGCCTGCTCACGCTCTACGCCATCGCCCGGGTGTGGAACCTGGCGTTCTGGCGGGCCCCGCACCCGGACATGCCGGGGCCCGGCGACGCCGACCGGGCGGCCCGGACCGAGGGCGCCGAGCAGCCGCACGAGGGCGCCTCGCCGGCCGGTGCCGTACTGCCCCGGCTGATGACCGTGCCGACCGCCGCCCTGGTGGTGCTCGGTCTGGCGCTGACAGTGGTGGCCGGGCCACTGTTCGAGATCAGCACCGACGCCGCCGACGACCTGTTGCGCCGTGCCCCGTACGTGGAGGCCGTGTTCCCGGAGGGACCGCCGTGACCAGTCAGCCGAAAGCGCCGCTGACCGCCCGTGACCGCTGGCGCAACCGAGCGATCGCCGTGACCGGCCTGGTCACCGTCTGGGTGCTGCTGTGGGGCACCTTCAGCTGGGCGAACGTGATAAGCGGCCTGGTCGTCGCCGCGGTGCTGCTCGTGGTCTTCCCGCTGCCACCGGTGACGTTCGCCGGCCGGATCCGGCCGGTGCCGCTGCTGAGGTTCCTGGCGCGCTTCCTGCGCGACCTGGTCGTGGCGTCCGCGCAGATCGCCTGGCTGGCCGTCCGGTCCAACCACCCCCAGTCGGCGATCATCGGGGTGCCGCTGCGGGTGAACACCGACCTCAACCTGACCCTCAACGCCGAAGCCCTGTCGCTGGTGCCGGGCAGCCTGATCGTGGAGGCCGACCGGAGCACGGGCACGCTCTACGTGCACGTCATCGGCATCCGCAGCCGCGACGAGGTGGAGCGCTTCCGCCAGAGCGTGCTGGAACTGGAGCAGCGCATCGTGGCGGCCGTCGGCTCGCCCGAGGAACTGGAGCTGGTCCGCCGATCCGCACCCGCCGGGCCGTCCCGGTCGGTCGACCTGGAAGGGGCACCGACGTGACAGTCGTCGCCGTGATCGTCACCCTGTTGCTCGTCGCTGCCGGTGGGCTCACCCTGGTCCGCATCATCCGCGGCCCGTCGATCCTCGACCGGGCGGTCGCCACCGACGTGCTGCTCGCCGTCGCTGTCGCGGCCATCGCGACCGAGGCGGCCTACAGCCGGGACGCCACCGCGCTGCCGGTGCTCGTGGTCCTGGCCCTGGTCGGTTTCGTCGGCTCGGTGAGCGTCGCCCGCTTCGCCGCGCGGAGGAACCCGAAATGAGCCTCGACACGGTCCTGGACACCGTCGCCGGTGCCTGCCTGATCGCGGGCGCGCTGCTCTGCCTCGCCGCCGGCATCGCGCTGGTCCGGTTCCCGGACGTGCTGTCGCGCATGCACGCCGCGGCCAAGCCGCAGGTGCTCGGACTGCTGCTGGTGCTGCTCGGTTGCGCGCTGCGGCTGCGTACCGGGGTGGACATCACCACGCTGGTGCTGGTCGGCCTGTTCCAGCTCGCCACCGCCCCGGTGGCCGCGCACATGGTCGGGCGGACCGCCTACCCGCACGACGACATCCGGCGGGACCTGCTGATCACCGACGAGCTGGCCGGTCACATCGACCGCATCCGCGCCGACCGGGCCGGTGAGCCGCGGGAGACGTCGCCGGTCCACACGTCCTGACGATCGCGAGCGCCGGAACAGGGGAGCCCATGAGCGGCACTGTCTACGAGAACGCCCGCATCCACACCCTCGACCCGGCCCGCCCGTACGCCGAGGCGATGCTGGTCCGCGGCGAGCGGATCGTCGCCGTCGGTGATCTCGCGGAGTGCCGGGACCGGGCCGGCGGCGGCGCACGCCGGGTCGACCTCGACGGGATGGCCGTGCTGCCCGGCCTGATCGACAGCCACATCCACGCGGCGTCCTACGTGCGCGGGCTGGACCAGGCGGACCTGCGCGGCACGGCGAGCCTCGACGAGGCGCTGACCCGGATCGCGGGACACGCCGCCACGCTGCCGCCGGACGCCTGGCTGCTCGGCGGCGGGTGGGACAGCAACAGATGGACCCGGCCGGTGCAGCCGGACCGCATCGACCTGGACCGGGCCTGCCCGGACCGGCCGGCGGCGCTGCCGAGCATCGACGGCCACACCATCTGGGTGAACAGCGCGGCCCTGGCCCGGCTCGGCATCGACGCGGCCACCCCCGACCCGCCCGGCGGGCAGATCGCCCGGGACGAGCACGGCGAGCCGACCGGGATCCTGCGCGAGGCGGCGGCGGACGCGGCGTACGCGGTGGTGCGCTCCCCGCACGCCGGTGACCTGGTCGCACAGTTGCGTACCCACCTGCCCCGGCTGCTCGCCGCCGGGCTGACCAGCATCCACGACCTGGACGGGCAGGACGCCCGCGCCGCCTACGAGACGCTGTACGCGCGGGGTGAGCTGCCGCTGCGGGTGCACAAGACGATTCCGGCCACAGCGTTGGACGAGGCGATCGACAGCGGCTGGGCCACCGGGGACGGGGACCGCTGGCTGAGCACCGGCCCGGTGAAGATCTTCACCGACGGCGCGCTCGGCTCGCACACCTGCCTGATGACCGAGCCGTACGACGGTGAACCCGGCAACCACGGCATCGCTGTCACCCCGGCCGAGGAGTTCGAGCGGCTGGTGGCGCGCGCGGCCGGGGCCGGGATCGCGGTGGCGGCGCACGCCATCGGCGACGCGGCGAACCGGATGGTGCTGCGGGCGTACGCGCGCTGGCGCGAGTCGGCGCAACCCGGTCCGGCGGCCCGGCTGCGGCACCGGATCGAGCACACCCAGCACCTGCTGCCGGCCGACGTGCCGCTGCTCACCCACCACGGGGTGATCGCCTCGATGCAGCCCACGCACTGCACCAGCGACATCCCGCTCACCACCCGGATGCTCGCCGGCCGGGGCCTGGCCTCGTACGCCTGGCGCAGCCTGCTGGACGCCGGCGCCACAGTGGCGTTCGGCTCGGACGCCCCGGTGGAGGATCCCGATCCGTTCTTCGGCATCCACGCCGCGGTGACCCGGCAGCAGCCCGACGGCACCCCGCCGGGCGGCGTCGACCCGCACGAGCGGCTCGACCTGGACTCGGCGCTGCGCTGCTTCACCGAGGCCGGGGCGTACGCCTCCTACGAGGAGCACCTGAAGGGCCGGCTGCGCCAGGGCATGCTCGCCGACTTCATCGTGCTGCCCACCGACCCGTACCGGGTGGAGGCGCAGCGGCTGCGCGACCTGACAGTGGCGCTCACGGTGGTCGGCGGCGTGGTCCGCTGGCAGCGCTGACCGGTCCCGCCCGGACGCCGTTGTCCGGGCGGGACCCGGCGGTCAGGCGCCCTTCACCCAGTCGAGGCTGAACCGGGCGAAGTAGATGCCGCCGGTGTTGCCCACCTCGTACAGGTTGCCGACAGTGCCGTCGGCCAGCACCGCCATCGTCGAGTAGCCGGCGCCGCCGGGCTTGACCAGCGCCCGCGCCGGCCAGCTCGCGCCGTCGTCGGTCGACAGCCGTACGGTGAGGTCGTTGCGCGCGGTCGGGTGCGCGTTGTTGCTGAACAGCGCCGTGCGGGTGCGCACCGGCGCCCGGTTCGCGCCGACCTCGGACGGGCGCAGGTAGGACATCTCGTCGGCGTTGCAGAGCGGGTCGGGCAGCAGGGCGCTCGCCGTCGCCGCACCGAACGTCGCGGCCCCGTCGGTGGACGTGGCGTAGAACCGGCTGCGGGTCGAGTTGTGCCGCATGTTCTGCACCACCGCGCCCGTGCCGCGTTCGATCGCCTTGCTCTCGTTGATGTTCCCGCCGGCGGATCCGCCGCGCCGCCAGGTCACGCCGTGGTCGTCGCTGTAGATGTTCGCGGCGTGGCTGGTGCCGGCCGAGTCCCGGTAGGCGATCGGCTGGATGAGGCGGCCGGTGCTGGTCTGGATGCCGTGGCCGGAGGAGAAGAACACCTGCCGCCAGGTGGGGTCCTTGACGGCCGGGTTCAGCTCGACCGGGGCGCTCCAGGTGGCGCCGTTGTCCCGGCTGGTGATGTAGCGCAGGTGCATGCTGTTCGGGTCGTCGGCGGTGTTCAGGCCGGAGCCGCCGGACCAGAAGCTGATGCCGGGCCGGGGGGAGTAGGTGAAGAAGCAGTAGACGACGCCGGTGGCGCGGTCCACGAGCAGGCTGGGGTCGCCGACGCCCTCGCTGGTGGTGGGCGGGGCGTGGATGACGCGGGGCTGCTCGAAGGTCCGGCCGCCGTCGGTGCTGCGGATCATCACGATCTGGATGTTGTTGGTGCCGCCGCCGAGGTCGTACGAGCCGTTGACCCGGGCGTCGGCCACGGCGATCACGGTGCCGTTGTTGGTGACCGCCAGGCCGGGGATGCGGACCGAGGCGACGGTGCCGTCGTACCGGCCGCCCGCGCCGTTGAGGTCGCGGATCACGGTCTGCGTGGTGAGCAGCGTGGTGCTTGTCATCTGCGGGTTGCCGGTGGCCAGGTCGCAGGAGGTGGTGCCGCGCAGCGTGGTGTCGAAGCCGGGCGCGGTGACGCGCAGCGTGTACGGGGTGCCGGCGCCGACGGTCCAGTAGTGCGGGTAGTTGCCCCCGGCGGCGATCGTCCGGGTCCACGGTGAGCCGGTGCGCCCGGCCCATGTGACGGTGAAGTCCCGGGCGGTCGTGGTGCGGTTCTCCAGCGCGAGCTGGAGGCGGCCGTTGGTGCAGTCGAAGCTGGTGAGCGCGGACATGCCGGTGCCGCAGTGGAAGATGCCGCTGGTGGTGTCGTCCAGGCCGGTCGGGGTCGTGGTGCGCAGCGTGTACGGCGTGCCGGGGGACAGCGTCCAGTACAGCTCGGCGCTGCTGCCGGCGGCGACCGTGCGGGTCCACGGCGAGCCGGAGCGACCGGGCCAGGTCACGGTGTAGGTCTGCGTGGTGGCGCTGCGGTTGTCGAGGTCGAGCAGCAGCCGGCCGGTGGTGCAGTCGGCGCCGGCGGTGGCCGTCACTCCGGCCGGGGCGGCGGCCTGGGCCGCCGTGGTGGGCAGTACGGAGAGCAGGGTCAGGGCGGCCACCGCGAGGACGGTTGCCCGGCGCGGCATGGCGCGGCGAGGGGACACGTGGTTCCTTCCGGGACGGGGGAGGGGGATCGGATCGACTATCTGACGTCAGATGTCCGATGTCTGCACGCTAGGCGGATCCGCCCCGGCCCGTCAAGGATCGGTTCCGGTCGACGTCCGATACGGCGCCGAGAGCCCTCAGCGATCGCGCCCGGGCGCCTCGCCGAGCAGCGCCTCGCCCAACGCGGTGAGCCGGTGCAGCATCAGGTTGCCGTGCCGCTGGCTGACGATCAGGCCGGCCTCGCGCAGGATGGTGGTGTGATGGCTGGTGGTGGCCGGCGAGATGCGAGCGCGCCGGGCCAGCTCGCCGGTGGTGGCGCCGCCGGCGGCGGCGCGCAGCACCGCCACCCGGGTGTGGCCGAGCAGTGGGCCGAGCCGGCGTTGCGGGCCGGTCGGCGGCGTCGGTTCCGATCGTTGCCGGCACGCCGGGTAGACAAGCGTGGGCGGCAACTCCGGGTCGGCCAGCGTGATCGGCGCATGCCAGCAGAAGTACGACGGGACAAGCGTGATCCCCCGGCCGTCGAGACGCATCTCCCGGTCCTCCGGGTAGCCGTGCACGGACAGCACCGGGGGATCCCAGGAGGTCTCCGGGCTCAGGTCGTCGAGGATGCGCCCGGCGCCGTCGTCGAGGACCCATGCCCCGCGCAGGGCCCGGTCACCGGAGACGGCGGAGGTGACCTGCGTCCAGTGCGGAGCGAGTGCGACCCGGAAGTAGGCACGCAGCGCGTCGCCGAGGCAGTGCCGGGCGGCGGGTCGGCCGGCGGCCAGATCGACCAGCCAGGGGCTGTCGACGGGAGTCACCATCCGCCCCAGTTCGGTGCGGATCCGCCGGGCCGGGGTGTCGAGAACCAGGTCGATGCCCTCGTCGGGGTCGGTGACCGGGCCGGGGGTGAGGAAGTCCGGGAAGTACCGCCTGAGCGGCGCGATCGGCAGCAGCCGCTCGCGGAGGACCGGGACGAGGCCGGCTCGTTGCAGGTCGGGGCGCACCTGCCGGTGCCAGCGGGCGTAAGCCGCGTGGCCGGCCCGGGTCTGGAGGCGGTGCAGGCTACAGATGATCTCCCACAGTGGATCCGGCCGGGCCGCCAGCCGGGTGCGGCTGAGGTCCCCGGCCGTGAAGTGGATGCGTAGCGTCCCCATGACGCACAGTGTTCCCGCATGCGCCACCGCGCTCAGTCTCGTCCCTGACATTGATGTACATCACTGGATGGCGGGGGTGGGCGGCAGCCGTACGGCTGCCGCCCCGAGGTGTCTCAGCCGGCGCCGCAGCTGGACCGCCAGCGGTGGGAGGCGATGTTGTCGTTGGCGTTGGCCATGTAACCGTCGCGGTTGGAGCCCCAGGTGAACCAGACGCCGGTGAGGTTGTCCCACGCGTCGCCGGCGCCGAGACAGGCGTACGCGCCGGTGTAGTCGGGGTGGATGTAGAGGGCGACCGGCCGGCCGCTGTTGGAGTCGTTCCACGCCGACGACGCCAGGTTGCGCATGCTGGCCCGGTTGTTGTTGTCGCAGTTGGCGTTCTCCGCCGTGTTGATCGTGTCCCAGTTGTTGTCGGCGTTGTACCACCAGCACCACCGGCCCGCCCAGCCGGCGTCCTGGCTGACGTAGAGGTACCCGCTGCCCGCGGCGGCGCGCTGCGCGGTGTCCGCGTGTGGGGTCGGCCGGGGCGCGGCCTGGGCGGCGGTGGCGGTGAAGGCCAGCGCGGCTGCCGCCGCGACCACTGTGGCCAGCACGGCGCGTACTGCTCTCATGGTGTTTCCCTCCGGTCGGTTCCTTCCGTGGCGGGCTGCCACGGACGTCGTGGGTGGTCAGCCGGCGGCCAGCGCGGCACGGGCCCGTGGCAGCGCGTCGGCCTCCAGGCGGAGCCGGTCCGCGATCTCGGCGCGGAACCGGGAGTCGACGGCCCGACGGTGCTCGGCGTCGAGCCGCCGGGCGAGCCGGCCGAGCCCGGTCCGCGTGGCGCAGGTCGCCTCCGCCACCGCCAGCCTGATCTCGCCGGGCGTGACGGAGCCGGGCGTGACGGGAGTCGGCTCCGGCGCCGACGCGCGGGCCGACGCCGGGTCCGCGACGTCGTGTCCGGCGGCCCGCATGCACCGCCGCCACGCCCGCACGCCGTCGGCGTAGCGGGGGTCGGCGAGCACCCGCCCGACGCGCGGGCCGGCGAGGTTGTCGGTGATCCGGGTGACGCGGTACCAGCCGGGCAGGTCGCGATAGAGCTGTCGCTCCGCCTCGGAGGTACAGCTGTGACTGCTGCGGCGCAGCACCCCGCCCGCCGGCAGCGTCACGCGCAACGCATCCGGCTCGCCCGGGTCGCCGTTGCGCGCGCGCACGGCGGCGGCGCCGCGCTCCGGTGGCAGCTCCCGGGCGTACCGCACGTTCGGGTCGGCCGCGATCGTCTCCTGGAGCCGGCGTTCCAGGGCGCCGCCGTATCCGTACCGGCGGGCGTAGGACACGTCGTCCAGGACGTACGGGAACTCGCGCAGTTCCGGCACCGGCTGCCGGGGGGCCGGCCAGTAGCGGAACCCGCGCCGTTGCATGCAGTCGCGGATCAGTACCTGCTCGGCGGCGTACAGCACCTCAGCGGGCGGGGCGGACGCGGCCGGAGCGGACACGGCCGGCGCGCTCGGGTCCGGTGGCAGTGCGGTCGCGCCGTGGTCAGCGGGCGGCGGCGCGGCGTCCCGGCTCGCGCCCAGCGCCCCGGCCACCGCCGCCGCGAGCACGGCCGGCACCGCTACCGCGTACCACCAGGACCGCGACCGGCGCGACACCACCGCCATGACACCCACCTCGGCCGTCCGGGGCGCCCGACGCGCCCGTCACAGACAGCTTCGGCACCGGGGGTGCCCCGGGACAGGGGGCTTCGATCAGGCTCGAACGACAGGTCCCGGCGTACGGCGGATCAGGGCTGCGCGGCGCGGGCGATGCTCGCCCGGATGGGCGCGTAGTGCTCGGCGATGGCCGAGCGCAGCGCCGCCGCGTCGGCGGCGGTGAGGGCGGCGACGATCGCCTGGTGCCGCTGGGCGGTGATGACCCGGTCCTCCGGCTCGGTGCGCAGGGTGGGCGCGACGATGGCCTGCACCTGCCAGAACGCCTCTGTCAACTGGACCAGCAGGTCGTTGCCGAGGGGTTCCATCAGCTTCAGGTGGAAGGCGCGGTCGACGTCGAGGAAGTCCTCGCCCTGGGCGGCCCGGCTGTGCATCTCGTCGGCGAGCGCGGACAGCTCCGACCGGTGCTGCTCGTCCAGCGCGTCGATGACGGTGGCGGCCAGGCCCTGCTCCAGCGTCTGGCGGACGTCGACGACCTGGGCCAGGACGTGATGGTCGTCCTCGCCACTGAGCAGGCCCCGGAACGTCAGGCTCTCCACCAGGGCGTTGAGCGACATGCGGCCGACGAACGTGCCGTGGCCGTGGCGTACCTCCACGATGTCGAGCGCGGAGAGGATCTTGACCGCCTCGCGGACGCTGGACCGGCTGGCACCGACCGCCTCGCACAGTTCCGTCTCGGTGGGCAGGAGGTTTCCCGGCTTCAGGCGGTTGCGCAGGATGTACTCCTTGATCCTGGTCGCCACCTCCTGCCGGCGAGGGCTGGGCCGCTCGGCGCCGCGTAGCGGACTGGCGTCAATGGTCGTCATCTGCCCCTTGCCCTTCGTTCCCGAATCTGTCACTCTCACCCTACCGGCATCAGACGTCAGACGTCATACACCTTATGCTTCACATCCCCGAGCGCGAGCGGTCACGCGAGCGCATGAAGAGCCTATGGAGGCAGCTACGTGAGCACCACCGGTAAGCCGTCGAGGAGCCGGCGCGCCCTGCGCGGCCGCGTCCGCTCCCTGACCGTCGCCTCCCTCGCGGGCGGCCTCGCGGTCGCGCTGGCGGCCTGCAGCGGCGGTCCCGCCTCGACAAACGCCGTGGGCGACGGGAAGGGGGGCACGTCGATCGAGGCGACGCTGGCCTTCACGCTCTCCAGCGGTTTCGATCCCAGCAACGCCTCCTCGGCCGTGGCGACAGCGGTCAACCAGCACGTCTTCGAGGGCCTCGTCGACCTCGACCCGATCACGCGGGAACCCTACAACGCCCTGGCCAAGAGCGACCCGACCCCCGGGGCCGACGGCCGGACCTACACCGTGACGCTGCGCGACGGCGCGAAGTTCTCCGACGGCACCCCGGTCACCGCCGAGGACGTGGCCTGGTCCTTCACCCGCGTGCTCAAGCCCGCGGACCCGAAGGCGCCGCCGCTCATGCAGGGCTTCGTCTCCTTCATCGACACCGTCACCGCCAAGGACGCCTCGACCGTCGAGTTCACGCTGAAGTACCCGTTCGCGCTGTTCAGCGAGCGGATCGCGGTCATCAAGATCGTCCCCAAGGCGAAGACCGGTGACGCGGCCGCGGCCAAGGCGTTCGACACCGCGCCGATCGGCTCCGGCCCGTTCAAGGTGGACAGCGCGTCCAAGGAATCCGGCATCAAGCTGAGCAAGAACGCGAACTACAACGGCCCGCGCGCCGCCAAGGTCGAGACGATGACGTGGAACACCACCACCGAGGCGTCGGCCCGCGTGTCGGACCTCCAGGGCGGCCGGGTGCAGGCCATCGAGGCCGTGCCGTACCTGAACGTGGACTCGCTCAAGGACAAGTACACGATCGACGTGAAGCAGGCCTTCAACCAGGTCTTCCTCATGTTCAACAACTCCGCCGCGCCGTTCAGCGACAAGCGCGTACGCCAGGCCCTGCACTACGCCATCGACAAGGAGGCGGTCATCAAGACCGCGCTCAACGGCTACGGCAGCCCGGCGACCAGCTACCTCGACGAGGGCAACAAGGCCTACCAGAAGGCCGGCACCGTCTACGACTACAACCCGGACAAGGCCAAGGCCCTGCTCCAGGAGGCCGGCGTCACCAACCTGTCGTTCCGGCTCGACACCACCGACAGCTCGGTGGTCAAGGACGTCGCCCCGCTGGTCATCGAGCAGTGGAAGAAGATCGGCGTCACCGCCACGCTGAACACCGTGCCGTCCTCGGCCATCTACGGCGACATCGTGCCCAAGGACACCTTCCGGGTGCTCATGGCCACCGGTGACCCGAGCGTCTTCGGCGTCGACACCGACCTGCTGATGCGCTGGTACTACTTCGGCGAGACCTGGCCGGGCCAGCGTTACCGCTGGAGCGACGCCGACCGCAAGGCCATGGGCGACCTGCTGGACAAGGCCGCGCAGACCTCCGACGAGGCGGCCCGCAAGGCGCTGTGGAAGCAGGCCCTGGACATGGCGGCGGACCAGGTGCCGCTCTACCCGATCCTGCACACCAAGGTCGTCACCGCGTACGACCCGGCCAAGGTGGACGGCTTCTCCGGCGCCTCCACCACCGGCCTGTACTTCCTGGGCACCGGCCGGACCGGCTGAGCCCACGCGCGGGGTTCCGGCCCCGCAGACGTCCCGCCCGGCCCACGTGACCCGTGCGGCCGGGCGGGCGTCCCGGCGCCCCCGCCACGAGAAAGAGAATCCATGCTGACCGTCCTGAACCTGGTCGCACGACGATTCCTGACGCTGATCCCCCTGGTGCTGGGCATCACGCTCTTCGTCTTCGTGATCATGCAGTTCTCCCCGATCGACCCGGCGCTCTCAGTCCTCGGTGACCAGGCCACGCCGGCGCAGGTCGAGGCGTTCCGCGCCGCCAACGGCCTGAACGACCCGCTGCCGCTGCGCTACCTGCACTTCCTCGGCGACCTCGTCCGCGGCGACCTCGGCATGACGTTCCCGCCGTCGGTCCCGGTCGCCGAGAAGATCGCTATGGCGCTGCCGCTTACCATCCAGCTCACCGCGCTCGGCGTCGTCGGCGCGCTCGTCATCGCGCTGGCCCTCGGCATCCCGGCCGCCCTGTACCGGGACCGCTGGCCCGACCAGGTCATCCGGATCGTCTCCATGGCCGGCATCGCCACGCCCTCGTTCTGGCTCGCCCTGCTGTTCATCCAGGAGTTCTCGGTCCGCCGCCCGATCTTCCCGACCGGCGGCTACGTCAACCCCGCCGACTCGGTCGGCCTGTGGTTGCAGTCGCTGACCATGCCGGCGCTGGCGCTCGCCGTACCGGTCGGCTGCTCGCTGGCCCGCATCGTCCGCACGTCGATGGTCGAGGAACTCGACAAGGACTACGTCCGCACCGCGATCGGCGCCGGACTGCCGCCGCGCGTGGTGATCGGCCGCAACGTGCTGCGCAACGCGCTTGTCAACCCGCTCACCGCGCTCGGCCTGCGGATCGGCTACCTCATCGGCGGCACCGTCGTCATCGAGGCGATCTTCTCGCTACCAGGCATGGGCACCCAGATCATGAGCGCCGTCCAGCAGAACGACACGGCGCTCGCCCAGGGCACCGTGCTGACCATCGCGCTCGGCTTCGTCCTGGTGAACCTGGTCGTCGACATCCTCTACCTCTTCGCCAACCCCCGACTGCGCGGAGGCCACTGATGCGCCGCTCCCTCGCCACGCGGCTGTCCCGCCCCGGCATGGCCTTCGCCCGGCTCGGTCTCGCGGCCCGGTTCGCGCTCGGCTTCGTCGCGCTCATCGTCGTGGTCGGCGTGCTCGCCCCGCTGCTGCTGCGCCACGATCCCACCCAGACCGGGCTCGGGCCGGCGTTGACCGGCCCGAACGGCGACTTCTGGTTCGGCCTGGACAAGCTCGGCCGCGACGTCTTCTCCCGGCTGGTCGCCGGCACCCGGCGCTCGCTGATCGTCGGCTTCGGCGCGGCCGGCATCGCGCTGGTGCTCGGCGCGATCCTCGGCGCGATCGCCGGAAGCAGCCGCACCGCCGTCGACGAGATCATCATGCGCTGCCTCGACGTGGTCATGGCGTTCCCGGCGATCGTGCTCTCCGCGCTGCTGATCATCTCGTTCGGCAAGAACAGCCTGCTGGTCCTCGTCATCGCGATCGGCTTCGTGTTCACCCCGTCGGTCGCGCGCATCGTCCGCGCCAACGTGCTGTCCCAGTACGGTGAGGACTACGTGGCCGCCGAGCGGATCATCGGCGCCCGGCGACCGCACATCCTCTGGCGGCACGTCCTGCGCAACTGCGCCGCCCCGATCCTCGTCTTCGTCACCGTCATGGTGGCCGACGCGATCGTCTTCGAGGCGTCGCTGTCCTTCATCGGCGGCGGACTCGCCCCGCAGGAGGCGGCCTCCTCGTGGGGCTCGGTGATCGCGTTCGGCAAGGAGATGGTGCAGATCGGCGGCTGGTGGGCCACGTTCTTCCCCGGCCTGCTGATCCTGCTCACCGTGCTGGCGCTCAACGTGCTCTCCGAGGGCATGTCCGACGCGTGGGCCGCGCCGGCGGCGCGCCGCGCCACGTCCACCACCAGCGGTGACGCGCTGGAGCAGGCGAAGCCCGGCACCGGCGAGGTGGTCGAGCTGCCAGGTCTCGCCGAGGCGGCACAGCGGCTGCGCGAGCGCGCCCGCCCGCTGCCGCAGGGCAAGCCGGTCCTTCAGGTCAGCGACCTGTCCATCGGCTTCGCCGGCCGCCACCGCGGCGTGGACATCGTCGACGGGCTCTCCTTCGACGTCCGCCCCGGCGAGGTCGTCGGCCTGGTGGGGGAATCCGGCTCGGGCAAGTCGCTCAGCGTCCTGGCCGTGATGGGCCTGTTGCCCCAGGGCGCCCGGGTACGCGGCGAGATCCGCTTCCAGGACACGAACCTGCTGACGCTGAACGCCAGGGGCCGCCGCGCCCTGATGGGCCGCGAGATCGCCATGGTCTACCAGGACGCGCTGTCGGCGCTGAACCCGGCGCTGCGCGTCGGCGCCCAGCTCGCCCAGATGATCCGCCGCGGCGGCACCCGCTCGGCCGAGGAGCTGATGCGGCTGGTCGGGCTGGACCCGCGGCGCACGCTCGCCGCGTACCCGCACGAACTGTCCGGCGGGCAGCGGCAGCGCGTCGTGATCGCTATGGCGCTGTCCCGCGACCCGAAGCTGATCATCGCGGACGAGCCGACCACCGCGCTCGACGTCACCGTGCAGGCCCAGGTGATGAAGCTTCTGCTGGACCTGCGCGAGCGGCTCGGCTTCGCCCTCATCCTGGTCAGCCACGACCTCGCCCTGGTCAGCGACGTCTGCGACCGGGTCGTGGTCATGTACGGCGGGCAGATCGTGGAGACCGGCGTGACCGCCGACGTGATGGAGGCACCCGCCCACCACTACGCCCGCGGCCTCCTCGGCTCCGTCCTGTCCCTGGAGACCGGCGCGGAACGGCTCACCCAGATCCGCGGCGTGGTGCCGTCACCGGCCGACTTCCCGAAGGGCTGCCGGTTCTCCGACCGCTGCCCGATGGCGACCGAGATCTGCCGGGACACCGCGCCCGCCCTGGCCGGCACGGACGGTCACGGGTACGCCTGCCACCACCCCGCCGTCACCGTCAGCGAGAAGGAGCCGGCCCGATGAGCGCCACCGCCGAGCACCGGCCGATCGCCGAACTGAGCGGCGTGCACGTGGTGCACGCCGCGCGCGGCGGCGGCATGTTCAGCCGGGAGAAGGTCTACGCGCTCACCGGCGCCGACCTGGTCATCCGGGCCGGTGAGACGGTCGGCATCGTGGGCGAGTCCGGCTGCGGCAAGTCCACGCTCGCCAAGGTGCTCGTCGGCCTGCAACGGCCGACCGCCGGCACGGTGTCGTTCGCCGGCAAGGACGTGTGGTCGATGAGCGCCGCCGAGCGGCGCGAGCACATCGGCGCCGGCGTCGGCATGATCTTCCAGGATCCGGCCACGTCGCTGAACCGCCGCATGCCGGTACGCGACATCCTGCGCGACCCGCTCGACGTGCACCGCCGGGGCACCCGGCAGCAGCGCGAGCAGCGGGTGGCCGAGCTGATGGCCCTGGTGGGCCTGCCCCGCTCGGTCGCCGACGTGCTGCCCAGCCAGCTCTCCGGCGGGCAGCGCCAGCGGGTGTCCATCGCCCGCGCGCTGGCCCTGGAACCGGGGCTGGTCATCGCCGACGAGCCGACGAGCGCGCTCGACGTGTCGGTGCGGGCCCAGATCCTCAACCTGCTGCTGGACCTCAAGGACCGGCTCGGCCTGGCGATGGTGCTGGTGTCGCACGACATCCAGACCGTCAAGCGGGTCAGCGACCGGGTGGTCACCATGTACCTCGGCCGCATCGTCGAGCAGACCCCCGCCGACCTGCTGCCCGAGGGCGGCCGGCACCCGTACACCCGGGCGTTGTTCTCGGCCACGCCGGGCCTGCTCTCGCCGATCGAGCCGATCCCGCTGGTCGGCCCGGTCCCGTCGGCGACCCGGCCGCCGAGCGGCTGCCCGTTCCGGACCCGCTGCTGGGCCGCCACCGAGGGCTGCGCCGTGGACATGCCGGCGCCGCGCCCCGCCGAGGGCGAGGGCCACGAGTTCCGCTGTCACCACCCGGTGCCCGCCGGCACCGCGAACACCGAACTGGTCGCGCTCGCCACCTCGGCGACCGGCCGCACCACATCTGAGTCTGTCGAGGAGAACCTGTGACCACCCCAGCCCCGCGGTTCGCCGGAGTCGTGCCGCCGGCCGTGACCCCTCTGACCGAGGAGGGCGAGGTCGACGTCCGCTCCCTGGAACGGCTGGTCGAGTGGCTGCTCGACGCCGGTGTCGACGGCATCTTCGCCCTCGGCAGCTCCGGCGAGACGGTCTTCCTCACCGACCGGCAGCGGGACCTGGCACTGGAGACCATCGTGAAGACCGCCGGCGGTGCCGTGCCGGTCATCGCCGGCTGCATCGAACCCACCACCCGCCGGGTCGTGGAGCGGGCCGAGGCGTCCACCCGCCTCGGCGCGGACGGCCTGGTCGTGACCGCGCCGTTCTACGCCATCGTCGGCCCGCACGAGATCGAGCGGCACTTCCGCGCGGTCGCCGCGGCGGTCGAGCTTCCCCTGCTGGCGTACGACATCCCGGTCTGCGTGCACAGCAAGCTCTCCGTCGACCTGCTGACCCGGCTCGCCGCCGACGGCGTGCTGGCCGGCGTCAAGGACTCCAGCGGCGACGACGTCGCGTTCCGCCAGCTGGCGCTGGCCGTCGCCGAGCACGCACCGGAACGGGACTTCAGCCTGCTCACCGGCCACGAGGTGGTGGTCGACGCGATGATGCTCGCGGGCGGCTCCGGCTCGGTGCCCGGACTGGGCAACGTGGACCCGGCCGGGTACGTGCGGCTGCACCGCGCCTGCGTGGCCGGCGACTGGGCCGCCGCCCGCCGGGAGCAGGACCGGCTGACCCGGCTGTTCCGCATCGTCGACGCCGCCGACCCGGCCACCTCGGCAGGCGCGACCCGGGGCGTCGGCGCGTTCAAGACCGCGCTGTCCCTGCTCGGCGTCATCGCCGGCAACGCGGTGTCGCTGCCGCTGCGGCCGCTGGACGCCGCCGAGACGGGCCGCGTGCGTACCCAGCTGGAACTGGCCGGGCTGCTCTGACCATGCCCGACCTGAGCACCACGGGCGCGGCCGACCTGGTCGCCGCGCTCGACATCGGCGGTACCAAGACCACCGCCGCCCTGGTCACCGCCGGGGGAGCGGTCGTCGGCCGGCGCACCGCACCGACGCCGGGTCGCTCCGGTGCGGTCGCGGTGCTCGACACCGCCGCCGGCCTGGTCGAGAAGCTGCGGGCGGACGTGCCGGGTGTCTTACTGGCGCTCGGCGTCGGCAGCGCCGGAGTCATCGACAGCGGCTCCGGCCTGGTGCTGTCCGCCACCGACGTGCTGGCCGGGTGGACCGGCACGGACCTGCGCGGCGACCTGAGCCGGCGCCTGGGCGTGCCGGTCACCGTGGTCAACGACGTGCACGCCCACGCGCTGGGCGAGGCGCGTCACGGCGTCGCGGCCGGGTACGACACGGTGCTCTACGTCGCCGTCGGCACCGGCGTCGGCGCGTCGTTCGTCCTCGGCGGCACCGTGCTCGCCGGTGCGCACAGCGCGGCCGGGCACGCCGGGCACCAGCCGTCCCCGTACGCCGGATCGCTGCCCTGCACCTGTGGCGGGCGCGGGCACCTGGAGGCGATCGCCGCCGGGCCGGCGCTCGCCGCCGAGTACGTCCGGCGTACCGGGCGGCCGGTGGCCGACCTGCGGGCCGTCGCCGCGCTCGCGGCGGACGGCGACGAGACGGCCCGCGAGGTCGTCCAGCTCGGCGGCGCGGCCGTCGGGTCCGCCGTCGGCGGCCTGGTGAACGTGCTCGACCCCGCCGCCGTGGTGATCGGCGGCGGCGTCACCGGCCTCGGCGAGCCGTGGTGGCGGGCGCTGCGCGACGCGGTGCCCGCCGAGACGCTGCCCGCGCTGGCCGGCGTACCGGTCCTCGCCTCCACCCTCGGCCCCGACGCGCCGCTGCTCGGTGCCGCCTCGCTCGCCTGGAAGGTCTCATGAACGCGCTCGTCGACCAGCTCCGTGACCGCCTGGTGGTCTCCTGCCAGGCGTACCCGGGTGAGCCGATGCGCGACCCGGACACCATGCGCCGGGTCGCGCTCGCCACCGCCCGGGGCGGGGCCGCGGGTATCCGCGCCCAGGGTCTGGCGGACATCGCCGCCATCCGCGCGGCGGTGGACCTGCCGCTGATCGGGCTCTGGAAGGACGGCGACGACGACGTCTTCATCACCCCGACGCTGGAGCACGCGCTGGCCGTCGCCGACGCCGGGGCGCACGTCGTCGCGCTCGACGGCACGTCCCGGCCCCGGCCCGACGGCCGGACCCTCGCCGAGACGATCGCCGCCGTGCACGAGCGCACCGGCGCGCTGGTGATGGCCGACTGCTCCACACTTGACGAGGGCGTCGCGGCCGCCGCCGCCGGCGCCGACCTGGTCGGCACCACGCTCGCCGGCTACACCGCGTACACCACAAAGGGCGACGGGCCGGACCTGGGCCTGGTCGCCCGGCTCGCCGCCGCGGTCGACGTACCGGTGGTCGCCGAGGGACGCATCCACACCCCGGAGCAGGCCGCGCGGGCGCTGCGGGCGGGCGCGTGGACGGTGGTCGTCGGCACCGCCATCACCCACCCGAGCACCATCACCGGCTGGTTCGCCGCCGCCGTCCAGGAGGCTGCGTCGTGCCGCTGACCGACCTCGACCTGGCCGGCTGCCTCGCGTACCGGCCGGAGCTGGACGTGCCGGCGGACCTGGACGCCTTCTGGGCGCGCACGCTCGACGGCGGCGGCGACCCGGAGGCGGCGGTCTACGAACCGGTCGACACCGGGCTGACCCAGATCCGGACGTACGCCGCCACGATCCCCGGTTTCGGCGGCGAGCCGGTACGCGGATGGCTGCACCTGCCCGCCGGTACCGACGGGCCGCTGCCCTGCGTGGTCGAGTACCTCGGCTACGGCCGGGGCCGGGGCCTGGCGCACGAGAAACTGTTCTGGGCGGCGGCGGGCTTCGCGCACCTGATCATGGACAGCCGGGGTCAGGGCTGGAGCGCCGCCACCGGCGGCACGCCCGACCCGCACCCCTACCCGGCCGGCACCGTGCCCGGCTTTCTCACCCGGGGGGTCGCCGACCCGGCGGAGCACTACTACCGGCGGCTGATCACCGACGCGGTGCGCTTCGCCGAGGCCGCCCGGCGGCACCCGGCCGTCGATCCCGCGCGGGTGGCGGTGACCGGCTTCAGCCAGGGCGGCGGCCTGGCCCTGGCCGCCGGCGCTCTGTGCCCGGACGTCGTGGCGGTCCTGCCGGACGTGCCGTTCCTGTGCGACATCCGCCGGGGCGTGCGCGTCGCCGGGCCGGACAGCCCGTACGCCGAGGTCGTGGAATACCTCGCGCTGCACCGCGACCGCGCCGACGAGGTGTTCCGCACCCTGTCCTACCTGGACGCCGCAGTGCTCGCGCCCCGCGCGACCGCGCCCGCGCTGTTCTCGATCGCCCTGCGGGACCAGGTCTGCCCGCCGTCCACCTGCTTCGCCGCCTACCACCGCTACGGCGGCGACAAGGACGTGCGGGTGTACGAGTTCAACGACCACGAGGGCGGCGAGGCCGCACACCAGCGCGAACAGCTCACCTGGCTGCGCGGGATCCTGGGTGCCTAGCTGACGCGTTCCACCACGTAGTCGGTCAGCTCCAGCAGGAAGCGGCCGTCCTCGGTGTCGGCCGCGGCGCCCAGCGCCCGCTCACCCGCACGCCGGGCGGCGAGCGCGAGTTCCCGGGCGCTGCGCCGCGCCGACTCCACGCAGTCGTACGCGAGCAGCCGCCCGTGCAGCCAGCGCACCTCGGCGTCGGTGCGCTCCGCGCGAGTCCGGCTCAGCAGCCGCACGAGCCGTTCGCGTTCCTCCGGTGTGCACCGCCGCATGAAGTCGATCAGGATCAGCGTGCGCTTGCCCTCCCACAGGTCACCCGCGATCTCCTTGCCGTACCGGGCGTAGTCGCCGGTGAGGTTGAGCGCGTCGTCCTGGATCTGGAACGCCGCACCCAGATACCAGCCGTACCGGTCGAGCACGTCGACGGCGTTCTCCCGGCCGGTCGCCACGAGGATGCCGGTGCGGCACGGGTAGATGCACGTGTACCAGGAGGTCTTCTTCAGGCACATCCGGTAGTAGTCGTCGGCGTCCAGGTCGCACACGTTGTCGCGGATCCAGCCGATCTCGATGGCCTGCCCCTCCAGCGAGTGGCGCATCATCAGCTCGGTCTCGGTGAACAGCCGCCAGGCGATCCCGGAGCCGAGTGCCGACCGGTTAGCGGCCAGCCGCCGCAACGCCAGCAGGTTCGTCATGTTGCCGACGTTCAGTGCCGCGCCGACGCCGTACTCGGCGTGCAGCGTCCGCCCGCCGCGCCGCTGTTCGCTTTCGTCCTGGATGTCGTCGTGGATGAGGAACGCGTTGTGGAACAGCTCCACCGTCACGGCGGCGTTGAGGCCCACCGCGTCGCCGCCGCCGAACGCCCGGCACGTCGCCAGGCACAGCGCGGCGCGCAGCCCCTTGCCCCAGCGCCGCGGGTACTCCGCGACCAGGTCGTAGAGGTAACGCGGGCCGCCGTCGGGCACGTCGTCGAGCAGCGCGCCGAGGGCGAGCCCGCGATAGCGCTCCAGCATCCGTTCCACGTGCCCGCCGGCCACCCCGGCGGTCGGCGCCATCGCGCGGCTACCGGCCCGCCGGCCGCTTCGGGGCCGGCGACGCGAGCCGGTCCGCGAGCCCGTTCGCGACCTCGGGGGCCAGCCGCGCCAGATTGAGTACGGTGTCCAGCGCGTCGTGCGCGTCCGAGGTGTACCGCCGGATCACCTCGCCGCGCTGGTCGTCGGCCATCTTCAACTGCCCGACCACAGTGTCGATGAGGGCGTGCCCGTCGGTGCGGACCCGCGCGACCAGTTCGTCGAACGCCTCCGGGTCGACCCGGCGGCTCTCGGTCAGCTTCTCCTCGAGCCGCCGTGCGCCGGCCAGCCCCGCCGCGAGTTCCTCCTCCAGCACCGTGGCCGCGTGGGTCACGGTCTCCGAGGTCTCCTCGGCCACCTTCTCGAAGCGCTCGTTCGTGCGCTCACGCTTGCCGTCTGTCATGGGCGAAGTGTCACCGGACCAGGGACGACACACCAGGCGAGTGTCGCCATGGTGACTGAGCGTGGCCAGCCCGGGCAGCCTTCGCGACTGGGTACGGGTACTCAGCGCGGTACCGTCTCGTCGCTCATGTGCCGGCGTTGCGGCGTCGACAGGATGCTTGTCATGGCCGAGACGCTGCACCGACACGCCGCCTTGCGTACCGTCGACACGCCGCTGCCCGCCGAGGCCGCGCTGGCCCCCGCCGGCCGCGCGGTCGCCGCGCTGGCCCGGCTCGTCGCCCACCACCCGGCCGGCTGGCGCTGGCTGGCCCGGCGCCACCACCCGGTCCTCGATCGGCTCGCCGCCGCGAACGCGCGGTCGACCTGCGTGCGCGCCGCCCGGCGGGTGCCCGCGTACCAGGCGTTCCTGCGGGCCCGCCCCGGCGGCCTGCGCCGGCGGCTGCGGGACTTCCCGGAGACCGACAAGCGCGGGTACGTGATGGCGTACGACGCCTCCGCCCGGTGCCGGGACGGGCGGATGCCGGAGCGGGGCGTGGTGGTCGACGAGTCGGCCGGCTCGTCCGGGCGGCCGTTCAACTGGCCGCGTGGCGAGCGGGAGCTGCGGGGGGTGCACCGGGACATCGCCGGCTACACCGGGCTGGCGTTCCCGATGCGTCGCCCGTTCGTCATCAACGCGTACTCGATGGGCGCCTGGGCGACCGGCACCACCACCGGCGCGGCGATGGCCCGGATCGCGACGGTGAAGAACACCGGCCCGGACCTCGGGAAGATCGTCGACACGCTGCGCGAGTTCGGCCCCGGCCACGACTACCTGGTGACCGCGTACCCGCCGTTCCTCAAGCACCTGCGGGACCGGCTCGACGCGGAGGACTTTCCGTGGTCGCGGTACCGGATCTTCGCCAGTTGCGGCGGCGAGGGCATGACCGAGGCGCTGCGCGACTACCTGGAGCAGCGGTTCGTGCGGGTGCGGTCGGCGTACGGTGCGTCGGACCTGACCATCGGCATCGGTGCGGAGACCCGGTTCACGGTCTGGCTGCGGCGGCGGCTGCGCACCGACGCGGGGCTGCGCGCGGAACTGCTCGGGCGCGGCGAGCAGCGGCTGCCGATGGTGTTCCAGTACAACCCGTTCGCCACCTACCTGGAGACCAACGAGCGGCGGGAACTGCTCTGCACGGTGACGAGCCCGCACGTGCTCCAGCCGCGGCTGCGCTACAACGTCGGCGACGAGGCGCTGCTCGTGCCGTACCGGCGGATCGTCGAGCTGGCCCACGCCGACCCGGTGCGCCGCGCCGAGTTCCGTACCGCCGCGGCCGAGGAGCGGATGACGCTGCCGCTGCTGCTGCTGTTCGGCCGCAGCGACTCCACGGTGTCCTACCTGGGCGCGAACCTCTATCCGCAGGACGTCGAGTACGGCCTGTACACCGGGAACCCGTACGCCGCCGAGATCAACAGGTTCTGCCTGACGCTGCACGAGGACGCGGCGCTGGAGACCCGGCCGGTGATCCACGTCGAGCTGCGCCGCCCGCTGGACACCGCGGCCCGCGCGGCGCTCGCCGACGCCTGCCGCGACGGGGTACGCGCGCACCTGACCTCGGTGTCGCGGGACTTCGCGCAGTCCCTGGTGGAGGACCCGACCGCCGGTGACCTGCGGGTGGAGCTGCACGAACCGGACGGCGGCCCGTTCGCCGCCATGCAGAAGATCAAGAACGTCTACCTGGTGAGGTGAACGATGCGTACCCGTGACTTCTCCCGCGCCCCGGCCCAGGCCCGCGCCGGCGCCATGTTCATCGGCGGCACCCGGTACGCGAACCCGCTGGTGCTGCTGCGCCTGGCACCCGACTGGATCCGGATGGTGCGCGACATGCGCCGGATGTCCGGCTACTGCTGGCACACCGTCTACTGGCAGTTCCCGCTGACGCTCGGCACGATCGCGTTCTTCACCGACCGGGACGCGCTGCTGCGCTTCGCCCGGACGCGGCACCACCGCAAGCTGATGATGTGGCTGACCGACGGCGACCGTAACGCCACCGCCGGGTTCATCCGGCTCTACACCGCGTCCCCGGACGGCTACTCCAACGGCGCGTGGCGGGCCGAGGACGGCGCGATGGGCCACATCGAGCGGTTCACGCCGCTGGGCGCGGAGACGACCGGACCGGCGGTGCGCCGGTGACCGGCCACCGGTTCGAGCGCGTCACCGGCCGGCGCGGCCTGCGCGACTTCCTCGCCCTCACCGACCGGCTGTACGCGGGCGAGCCCCGGTACGTGCCGACGCCCCGGCAGCAGATCCGCCGGTGGTGGCGCGACGGCGTGCCGATGTACGTGCTGCGCGACGCCACCGGCGCCGTGGCCGGGCGGACCACGCTGCACACCGACGCCGACCTCGACGCCAAGCTGGGCCGCCGGTGCCAGCTGTTCGGGCTCACCGAGTTCACCGAGCCCGCCGCCCGGCCGCTGTTCGACGCGATCGCCGCGCACGCCACACCCGGCCGGGACCTGCTGTTCGGGCCGGTGGCGCTGCTGCCCAACCAGGCCGGCGGCGTGATCACCGCCGGGTACGCCGACCGGGGTTTCGTGGACAGCGCGTGGAACCCGCCGTACTACCCGGACGCGTACGAGGAGAACGGGTTCACCGGGCGGTTCGTCTCCGACACCTGGATCTGCCCGGTCCCGCCGCCGGCCGGGCCGCCGCCCGCGCTCGGCGTGCAGCCCGACGGCTCCCGGCTGGAACTGCACCGGGGGAACACCCGGCGGCTCGACGAACAGCTCGACCTGCTGCGCGGGATGCTCAACGACTCCTTCGCCCAGCTCGGCTACTACACGCCGATCTCGGCGGCCCAGCTGCGGCGGCAGACCGACGGCCTGGCGTACCTGCTGGACGAGTCCCTGCTGCTCTACCTGACCCGCGACGGGCGCCCGGTGGCGTTCGTGCTCTGCGTGCCGGACATCAGCGACTTCCTGGTCGCGGTGCGCGGCGACCTGAACCCGGTCAACCAGCTGCGGCTGCTTGCGACCCGCCGCCGCTACCGCCGGGAGGCGGTGCTGATCGTCAAGGGCGTGGTGCCGGAGTTCCAGGGGCGCGGCTATCAGCGGCTGCTCTCCGCACACCTGCACCACAACCTGCACGACGGCGGCTACGCGGCGCTGCGCAGCACGTACGTCGGGCGGGACAACCCGGCCTCGGCCGCCCAGTACCGGCGCCTCGGCGGGCGCCCGCTGCACGGCTACACGTTCTACGCCAAGGAGCGGTGACCATGGACCTCGCCGCGTTCCGCGCGCTGGAGCCGCTGTGCTGGCGGGCACCGAGCGCACACAACACCCAGCCGTGGCGGCTGCGCTACGAGCACTGGGCGATCACCGTCGGCTGGGACCCGGCCGACGCGCTGCCCGCCGGCGACCCGGCCGGGCGGGACCTGCGGCTGTCACTGGGCGCCTTCGTGGAGACCTGCCTGATCGTCGCCGCCGACGCGGGGCTGCGGCTGGACTGGGCCGCCGACCACGACGAGTCCGAGCGGCGGGTGGGGCGGCTGCGACCGGCACGGCAGCCGTACCGGACGCCGTTCCGCACCGCCGACGTGCGGGACCGGCGTACCCACCGGGGCCGGTTCACCGGCGGCCCGGACGCCGACCTGGTCGCCGCCGTGGACGCGGTCGCCCGCCGGGCCGGTGGCGCGGTCCGCGCGGTGCCGGCGGCCGGGCGGCTGCGCGCGTTGCTGCGCACTGCGGACCGGCAGGTGTACGCCGACCCGGCGGTGGTCGCGGAGCTGCGCCGCTGGCTGCGCCTGGACCGGTCGGGCCCGCGCTACCGGGCCGACGGGCTCAGTGACAGGTGCCTCGGGCTGGGCCGGGCCACGGCCACCGGGCTGCGGGCGGCGCTCGCGGCGTACCCGGCGTTGCGCCCGCTGGGGCTGCCCCGGTTGCTCGCCGCCGCGGGCGGTGATCCGCTGGCGCAGGGCGGCGGGGTGCTGGCGCTCGTCGCGCCGCCCGGTCTGGACGCGGCCGGGCAGGTCGAGTTCGGACGGGTGCTGATGCGGATGTGGCTGACGCTGCACACGGCCGGGCTGGCCGCCCACCCGCTCAGTCAGCTCGTCGACGTGGCCGCCACCCGGGACGCGCTCGGCACACTGCTGGACGTGGCGCCGGAGCGGATCGTGCACGTGGCCCGGGTGGGCCGGCCGGCCGGCCCCGCGCCCCGGTCGGCCCGGCGAGTGGAGCGCGGATCGGATCTGTTAGCGGTAACACCCCTTGACGCGGTGTTACTCCATACATGAGAGTCCATGGTGGCTGATGTGTCGCCCGGTCGGGAGCCCTGGGCGCGTAGTGGCAGGAATGCGGCGTCCGGGTGCGCGCGTGTGTGCTGTTAGCGATAACAGCGCCGCCGCGCACCCGGGCCCATCTCTGATCTGCGCGGTTGGGAGCAACCATGTCCGAAGTGACACGACGAAACATCATCAAGGCCACGGCGGCGGGTGCCGGTGCCGCGCTGGTGCCGGCCGCTTGGAGCGCGACCGCGCGCGCCGGCTCGGCGGCGCCACCACAGGTGCTGGCCGCGAACGACCTGGCGCTCTGGTACGACGAACCGGCCGGCACCGACTGGCTGCGCGCCCTGCCGATCGGCAACGGGCGGCTCGGCGCGATGGTGTTCGGCAACGTCGACACCGAACGGCTCCAGCTCAACGAGGACACCGTCTGGGCCGGCGGCCCGTACGACTCGGCGAACACCCGGGGCGCGGCCAGCCTGGCCGAGATCCGCCGCCGCGTCTTCGCTGACCAGTGGACCTCTGCACAGGATCTGATCAACCAGACCATGATGGGCAGCCCGGGTGGGCAGCTCGCCTACCAGACCGTCGGGGACCTGCGGCTCGCCTTCGGCTCGGCGAGCGGGGCGACGCAGTACAACCGGACCCTCGACCTCACCACCGCCACCGTCACCACCACCTACGTCCAGGGCGGCGTACGGCACCAGCGGGAGGTGTTCGCCAGCGCGCCCGACCAGGTGATCGTGCTCCGGCTGACCGCCGACCGGGCGAACGCGATCACCTTCTCCGCCACCTTCGACAGCCCGCAGCGGACCACAGCGTCCAGCCCGGACGGCGCGACCATCGCCCTCGACGGCATCTCCGGCTCGATGGAGGGGGTGAACGGCTCGGTGCGCTTCCTCGCGCTGGCCAACGCCGCCGTCACCGGAGGCACGGTCAGCAGCTCCGGCGGCACGCTGCGGGTGTCCGGCGCCACCAGCGTGACGGTGCTGATCTCGATCGGGTCCAGCTACGTCAACTACCGCACCGTCAACGGCGACTACCAGGGCATCGCCCGCAACCGGCTGAACGCGGCAAAGGGCGTCGACGTCGACCAGCTCCGCACCCGCCACCGCGCCGACTACCAGGCGCTGTTCAACCGGGTCACCATCGACCTGGGCCGCACGGCCGCCGCCGACCAGCCGACCGACGTGCGGATCGCGCAGCACGCGAGCACCGACGACCCGCAGTTCGCCGCGCTGCTGTTCCAGTTCGGGCGGTACCTGCTGATCTCCTCGTCGCGGCCGGGCACCCAGCCGGCGAACCTCCAGGGCATCTGGAACGACTCGCTGACGCCGTCCTGGGACTCGAAGTACACGGTCAACGCCAACCTGCCGATGAACTACTGGCCGGCCGACACCACGAACCTGTCCGAGTGCTTCCTGCCGGTCTTCGACATGGTCAAGGACCTCACCGTCACCGGCGCGCGGGTCGCCCAGGCGCAGTACGGCGCCGGCGGCTGGGTCACCCACCACAACACCGACGCCTGGCGGGGCGCGTCGGTGGTGGACGGCGCGTTCTGGGGCATGTGGCAGACCGGCGGGGCCTGGCTCAGCACGCTCATCTGGGACCACTACCTGTTCACCGGCGACAGCGGATTCCTCCAGGCCAACTACCCGGCACTGAAGGGCGCCGCCCAGTTCTTCCTCGACACCCTGGTCGCCCACCCCACGCTCGGCTACCTGGTGACGAACCCGTCGAACTCGCCGGAACTGGCGCACCACGCGAACGCCAGCGTCTGCGCGGGGCCCACGATGGACAACCAGATCCTGCGCGACCTGTTCGACGCGGCGGCGCGGGCCAGCGAGGTGCTCGGCGTCGACGCCACGTTCCGGTCCCAGGTGCGTACAGCAAAGGACCGGCTGCCGCCGAGCCGCGTCGGCTCCCGGGGCAACGTGCAGGAGTGGCTGGCCGACTGGGTCGAGACCGAGCGCACCCACCGGCACGTCTCCCACCTGTACGGGCTGCATCCCAGCAACCAGATCACCAAGCGGGGCACCCCGGCGCTGTACGAGGCCGCCCGCAGGACGCTGGAGCTGCGCGGCGACGACGGGACCGGCTGGTCCCTCGCCTGGAAGATCAATTTCTGGGCCCGGCTGGAGGACGGCGCCCGCGCCCACAAGCTCCTGCGTGACCTGGTCCGCACCGACCGGCTCGCGCCGAACATGTTCGACCTGCACCCGCCGTTCCAGATCGACGGCAACTTCGGCGCCACCTCCGGCATCGCCGAGATGCTGCTGCACAGCCACACCGGCGAGCTGCACCTGCTGCCCGCGCTGCCGACCGCCTGGCCCGCCGGGCGGGTCGCGGGCCTGCGCGGCCGGGGCGGCTACACGGTGGCGCTGGCCTGGACGGTCGGCCAGGCCGACGAGATCACCGTCCGGGCCGACCGTGACGGCACGCTGCGACTGCGGTCCCGGCTGTTCACCGGGAGCTTCACCCTCGCCGACGTCACCGACGGCAGCACACCGGCCACCACCCGCCCGGAGTCCGACGTCGTCGCGCTCACCGTCCGCGCCGGCCACACCTACCGCGCGGCCCGGCCGGGCGTGACACCCTCGCCGACGGTGACAGCGACGCCGACCTCCACGCCGTCACCGACCCCGACGCCGACCACCAGTTCCCCGGCGCCGTCCGGCGCGCGTGCCACGTACTCGATCACCGGCTCCTGGTCCGGCGGCTTCCAGGCCGAGGTCACGGTGACCGCCGGCACCACCGCGATCCGTGGCTGGACGGTGTCCTGGACGTTCCCGAACGGTCAGGTCATCAACCAGATCTGGAGCGGCACGCACACCCAGAACGGCGCGAACGTGACGGTGCGCAACGTCGACTACAACGGCTCACTGCCGGCCGGCGGCTCCACCACGTTCGGCTTCATCGGCTCGGCGGGCGGCGCCAACAACCCGCCGACGAACATCACCTGCACGACCACCTGACCACCGCGCGCCCCGCCCGGCCACCCGGCCCGGGCGGGCGCGTCGCACAGCCGATCAGGCCAGCAGCGTCTCGCGCAGCCGCGCACCCAGGTTCAGCTCGCCGACCACGCGGGGACCGGCCGGGTCGTACACGGCGATGCGGTGGTTGCGGCGCATCATCTCCCGCACCGCCGGCGGCAGCCGGGGCGGGTCGTCCATCGTCGCGAGCACCCGCGCGCCGGTGCCCATCAGCCGTTCCACGAGCGTCGCGCTGTCGGTGTCCACACGCACCCGGCCGAACTCCCAGCCGACGGTGGTCAGGTCGAGCACCTCGAACAGGCGCGTCACGAACGGCTGCGGGTCGGTCACCCGGTCCAGCCGGTCGGCCCGCCCGCCGACCACCGCCACGGCGGCGGTGACCTGAGCGTACGGGTGCAGCCCGCTGGGCAGCGCGCCGAGCGGCCAGCGCAGCGCCGGCCCGGCCTCCTTCCACAGGGGACGGTAGTTGCGGCGGTGCACCAGCAGCCGCCGCCCGGTACGCCGGAACACCTCCTGCGCCTGCCCCTGGAGGTCGGCGTGCGCCTGGTCGGCGGCCTCGCAGACGATCCCGGCGGCCACCACGAGACCGTCGTCATCGGACAGCAGCCGGGTGATCGCGTCGGCCTGCTCCGGGAACCGGAGGCGGGCGTGCGCCCCGTAGGACTGCCGCACGTCCCGCAGCAGCTCCTGCTGACGTGTGGGGTCCAGTTCGACCCGTCCGCCACCGAGCAACCGCTGGAGCCAACCCATCGCGCCTCGCTTCCGTCGCCGTCTGCGGACCGGGCAATGCTAGTTCGTCGGTCGGAGCTCGTATGGTGACGGGGTGACCGATCGATCCCTGACCCTGATGGCGGTGCACGCTCACCCCGACGACGAGGCGACGAGCACCGGTGGCGTCCTGGCCCGCTACGCGGCCGAGGGCGTCACCACTGTGCTCGTGACGTGCACCGACGGTGCGTGCGGAGACGGACCCGGCGGGGTCAAGCCGGGCGAGGACGGGCACGACCCGCGGTCCGTGGTGGACATGCGCCGCGCCGAGCTGGCCGCGAGCTGCGAGGCGCTGAAGGTGACCCACCTGGAGACGCTCGACTACGGCGACTCCGGGATGATGGGCTGGGCGACGAACGACGCGCCCGGCGCGTTCTGGAACACGCCGGTGGCGGAGGCGGCCGACCGGCTGGCGGAGCTGATTCGCCGCTACCGCCCCGACGTGGTGGTCACCTACGACGAGAACGGCTTCTACGGCCACCCGGACCACATCCAGGCCCACCGGATCACGATGGCCGCGGTCGAGCAGACCGGCATCCCGGCCAAGGTCTACTGGACCACAGTGCCGCGCAGCGCGTTCCAGCAGTTCGGCACGATCATGCGCGAGATCGGGGTGGAGTTCCCCGAGCCGGAGGCGACCGACGAGATGCCGGCGCTGGGCCTGCCGGACGACGAGATCACCACCTGGGTCGACACCAGCGGCTACGGCGGGCAGAAGTTCGCCTCGCTCGCCGCGCATGCCAGCCAGGCGGAGAACATCTTCTTCCTGCGGCTGGGGCAGGAGCGGTTCACCGAGCTGATGGGCATGGAGACGTTCGTGCGGGTGCGGGACACCACCGGCGCGGCGACGCCCGAGGACGACCTTTTCGCCGGGCTGCGCTGACCGGTCGCGGGCCCGGTCCGGGGCGGTCACCGGTTCACGCCGAGACGGTCTGGGCGGCCAGGTGCGCCAGCACCGCGCCCACGTCGCCGTCGGTCTCGGCCATGATCCGTCGTTGGCGGGTGGCGCCGGTGCCGTCCCGGCGTACCCGCTCCAGCTCGCTTCGGACCAGGTCCAGGTCGCCGTGGCGGGCCAGCGCGGGCGTGACGGTGACGACCAGGTCGTCGACGAGGTCCCAGGCGGGCCGGGGCCGTCCGGTGCGCAGGTCGACGAGCCGGCCGTCGACGCCGTCGTGGGCGGCCCGCCAGTGCGCGGCGGCGACCAGGCAGTCCCGGATGCGGAGGGCGGGCACGCCCGCGCGGACGTCGTCGATCAGCGTCGCCACGAGCGCCCGGACCAGCCCGGCGACCAGCACGGTGTCGTCGACAGTGGGGCACACGTCGCCGACCCGGACCTCCACCGTCGGGTACGACGCGGACGGGCGCGCGTACCAGTAGACCATCGCGGCGTCGAGCATGATCCCGGCGGTGATCAGGTCCGCCACCGTGGCGTCGTAGTCGGCGGCGGAGTCGAAGTGCGGTGTGGGTCCGATGCTCGGCCACCGTTCCAGCTGCATCGAGCGCCAGCTCGCGTGCCCGGTGTCGCGCCCGTCGTGCAGCGGCGAGTTCGCGGTGAGCGCCTGCACCACCGGCAGCCACGGGCGCAGGTGGTTGCAGACCTGCACGGCCAGTTCCCGGTCGGGCACGCCGACGTGCACGTGACAGCCGCAGACGGCCGGATCGTGGGCGACCGGGCCGAACCGGCGGGACATGTCGTGGTAGCGCTGCTCGTCGGGCACCGTGCGGTGAGCCTCGCAGACCGGTGTGGCACCGACGGCGACCAGCCGCGCCCCGGCCGCGTCGGCCGCCCGGGCGGCGGCCCGGCGCAGCGTGACCAGGTGTTCGCGCAGCTCCCCGAGGTCCGGGCTGACCGGCGTCACCATCTCCACCATGCTGTGCCGGAACTCCTGTCGGCTCTGCTCGCGGGCGGTGCCGGAGAGCGCGTCGCGTACCCGGTCGGCGACCGGCATGCTCTCGCCGCTGACCGGGTCCAGCAGCAGGAACTCCTCCTCTACCCCGAGGGTCAGGACGGCGGGAATCTCGGGGGTGGTGGTGGCGGCGGTGGTGGTGGTGGGCCGCGGCCTCACCGACGGCTCCACCGGCACGGAACTGGCGGCGGACCGTCGTGAGTCGGGCTCATATCCCGACGGTACGAGGGCGGACGACGGTCCGAAGCCGTTTCCGCCGACCACCGCCCCCACGGGTGGCGGGAGCGGTGGCGGTGCGGATCAGCAGTCGAAGTAGAGCGCGAACTCGTGCGGCGTGGGCCGCAGGCGCACCGGGTCTACCTCGTTCGTGTTCTTCCAGTCGACCCAGGTGGAGATCAGGTCGTCGGTGAAGACCCCACCGTCGAGCAGGTAGTCGTGGTCGACCTCCAGCGCCGCCAGCGCCTCGGGCAGCGAACCGGGCACCTGCTTGACGTCGCCCCACTCCTCCGGCGGGAGGTCGTACAGGTCCTTGTCGATCGGCGCCGGCGGCTCGATCTTGTTCTTGATCCCGTCCAGGCCGGCCATCAGCATCGCGGCGAACGCGAGATACGGGTTGCTGGACGGGTCCGGGACGCGGAACTCGACGCGCTTGGCCTTGGGGTTGCTGCCGGTCACCGGGATGCGGGTGCAGGCGGAGCGGTTGCGCTGCGAGTAGACCAGGTTCACCGGCGCCTCGAAGCCGGGCACCAGACGCCGGTAGGAGTTCACCGTCGGGTTGGTGAAGGCCAGCAGCGACGGGGCGTGGTGCAGCAGGCCACCGATGTACCAGCGGGCGGCGTCGGACAGCCCGGCGTAGCCGGTCTCGTCGTAGAACAGCGGCTCGCCGCCCCGCCACAGGCTCTGGTGGGTGTGCATGCCGGAGCCGTTGTCACCGAAGACCGGCTTGGGCATGAAGGTCGCGGTCTTGCCGTGCGCCCACGCCTCGTTCTTGATCAGATACTTGAAGAGCTGGAGCTGGTCGGCCGAGTGCAGCAGCGTCGAGAACTTGTAGTTGATCTCCGACTGCCCTCCCGTGCCCACCTCGTGGTGCGACCGCTCGACAGTGAAACCGGCGTCCACCATCCGGCGGACCATGCTGTCGCGCAGGTCGGCGTAGTGGTCCACCGGGGGAACCGGGAAGTAACCGCCCTTGTAGGCGGTCTTGTAACCCCGGTTGCCGCCCTCCTCGATCCGCCCGGTGTTCCAGGCGCCCTCGATCGAGTCGATGTAGTAGAACGACTGGTGCGCCGACGTCTCGTGGCGGATCGAGTCGAAGATGTAGAACTCCGCCTCCGCGCCGAAGTACGCGGTGTCCGCGATGCCGCTCGCCGCCAGATACGCCTCGGCCTTCTTCGCCACGTTGCGCGGGTCGCGGGAGTAGGCCTCCCGGGTGAACGGGTCGTGGACAAAGAAGTTCAGCGCGAGCGTCTTCTGCGTGCGGAACGGGTCCACGAACGCGGTCGCCACGTCCGGCAGCAGCAGCATGTCGGACTCGTGGATCGACTGGAAACCACGGATCGAGGAGCCGTCGAAGGCGAGGCCGTCGGTGAACACGCTGTCGTCGAACGACTCGACCGGCAGGTTGAAGTGCTGCATCACGCCGGGCAGGTCACAGAAACGTACGTCGACGAACTTCACGTCCTCGTCGGTGAGGTATCGCAGGAGTTCCTCGGAATTGGCGAACACACGTCCTCCTGGCAGGCGTCGTTGATCCTGGCCACGTCCCGTGGCCGGACCGCCCGGGGACATGGCCCGTACCGCCACCGTACGACGGCTCGCCCGGCCCGGCTCGGCAACCGCCCATCCGGGTTTCCTACGCCACAGGCCGGGTAGTCGCCGTACCCGGCGGACCGCCCGGGAGACGACGCGGCGGGAGGTTGGCGTGGTGGGTGCTCCTCGGCTGACCGGTGGACGCTGAGATGTGCGGGATCAGCGGTGAGGCCAGATTCGACGGGGCCCTACCCGACGCCGCCGCGGTGAACCGGATGACCGCCGCCATGCGCTCACGCGGCCCGGACGGCGAGGGCGCGTGGAGTGACGGCTGGATCACCCTCGGGCACCGCCGGCTGACAGTGATCGACCTGTCCGAGGCCGGCGCCCAGCCGATGGTCCGCGACGACCTCGGCCTGGCCCTGGTCTTCAACGGCTGCGTCTACAACTATCCGGAGCTGCGCGACGAGCTGCGCGCGGCCGGGCACACGTTCCACAGCACCAGCGACACCGAGGTGATCCTGGTCGCGTACGCGCAGTGGGGGGAGCGGTTCGTCGACCACATGGTCGGCATGTTCGCGGTGGCGCTGGTCGACCGGCGGCGGCGCCGTCTCGTGCTGGCCCGCGACCGGCTCGGCATCAAACCCCTTTACCTCGCCGAGTCGCCCGGCCGGCTCCGGTTCGCCTCCACGCTCCCGGCGCTGCTGGCCGGCGGTGACATCGACACCGGCATCGACCCGGTCGCGCTGCACCACTACCTGTCCTGGCACTCGATCGTTCCGGCGCCGCGCACCATCTTGCGCGGCATCCGCAAGCTGCCCCCGGCCACCGTCCGGGTCGTCGAGGCCGACGGGCGCAGCCGCGAGCGCGTCTACTGGCGGCCCGCGTACCGGCGCGACCCGGCCCACGCCGGCATGGACGCCGCCGACTGGCGGGCCGCCGTCGGGGACGCGCTGCGCACCGCCGTACGCCGCCGGCTGGTCGCCGACGTGCCGGTCGGCGTGCTGCTCTCCGGCGGCCTCGACTCCAGCATGATCGTGGCGCTGCTCGACGACGCCGGACAGCACCACCTCCAGACGTTCAGCATCGGCTTCGACAGCCGCGGCGACGAGACCGGCGACGAGTTCCACTACTCCGACCTGGTCGCCCGCGCGTTCGGCACCGACCACCACCGCATCCGGCTCGCCGACGGCGACCTCGGCCCGGCCGTACGCGCCACCGTGGCGGCCATGACCGAGCCGATGGGCAGCCACGACGTGGTGGCGTTCCACCTGCTCTCCGAGCAGGTCGCCAAGCACGTGAAGGTGGCGCAGTCCGGCCAGGGCGCCGACGAGGTGTTCGCCGGCTACGGCTACCACCACCGGCTGGCCCGCTCGGCCCGCGAGGACGCGGCGGCCGGGTTCACCGCGGCGTTCTTCGACCGCGACCACGCGGAGCTGACCGAGGTGGTCGAACCGGCGTACGCCTGCGTCGGCGACGTCAGCGGCGAGCTGGTCGCCGCGGACCTGGCCGCGCCCGGCGCGCAGACCGCCGTGGACGCGGTACTGCGCCTGGACACGCACCTGATGCTGCCCGACGACCCGGTCAAGCGGGTGGACAGCATGAGCATGGCGTGGGGACTGGAGGTGCGCACGCCGTTCCTCGACCAGGATCTCGTCACGCTCGCCGCCGCGTGCCCGCCCGAGCACAAGCTGGCTCAGGGCGGCAAGGGCGTGCTCAAGGAGGTGGCCCGGGAGGTGCTTCCCGCCGAGGTCATCGACCGGCCGAAGGGCTACTTCCCGGTGCCGGCGCTGCGCAACGTCGACGGACCCGTGCGAGAGTTGGTGGTCGAGGCGCTGGGTGCGCCCGAGGCGCGCCGGCGCGGGCTGTTCCGCCGGGCGTACGTCGACGAGCTGCTGGCCGAGCCGGAGCGGGCCCAGGCCGCCGCGGGCAGCAACAAGCTGTGGCAGCTGGGTCTGCTGGAGCTGTGGTTGCAGACGCACGGTGTGAGCTGAGCTAAGCGGGAGGAGCACTGTGAAGTTCGTGATCGAGAGCGAGGCCGACGGCAGCGTGGGATTCACAGTGGTCGGCGGCGACGGCCAGGTGCTCGCCACCGGCGCGCCCTGCCCGGACAAGGGCTCGGCGCTCGCCGTCGTCGGTGAGCTGATGCACGGGCTGGGCGACGCCTGCGTGGAGGACCGCACCGAGGCCGGCGCCGGTCCGGTGGCCGGCACCCGGACCGAGATCGGCGACGACATGTCGGACATCGGCCGCTCGGGTATCCCGCCGGTCTGACGCGACACGTCCCGCCCGGCCCACGAGCCCGGGCGGGACGGTGCGCTCACTGTTCGTCGTCGAGCACGTCCGTGTGGCCGTCGCGGGTGACTGTGGGCGGCAGGTGCTCGTCCGGCTGGGGCGCCTCGGCCAGCGTGTGGTGCGGGTCGCCGTCGGGCGAGAACAGCACCCGATCGGTCTTGCTGGTCTTCTCCTGCTCCTCCTCCGGCTCCGTCACCGTGTTCTCCCTCCGCTCACCGGCGCCCCGAGCAGGCCGCCCCTCGTCCCACGCTATGTGCCGGCCGGGCACCGGGAGCACGTTTCCGCCCGACGGCCGCACTCACCTGCCTGGCTCGTCGCGGGGGCGGGACCCGGTACGCCGTCGTGACGCCTCGAAGCCCGGCACCCCCGGCTTCGCCAGCCCTGCCCGTCACCTCCTGTAGTCGTGGAGCTGCCCGCGACATGGCTCACCGCGCGCCCTTTGCTTTGCATCCATTGGCGCAGCTGTGACGCACGGCCATCGCCGCGTATGAGGCTGCAGAGCAAAGGGCGCGCAGGGATGTGGGTGCGGCAGGTGCCTGGCCGCGCATCGACGCTGGTCGGGAGCTTGTCATGCCCAAATCTGCCTATTCCGCCTGGCGGCGGGCCGTCACCCTCTGTGACTCACTGCCGGATCGAGGCGACGTGACGGTGCGTCACGTCCGACGCGGGCCAGCCACGAAACGCCGGCCGCCGGAGCTGGATCGCGTCGAACGGCGGGCGGATCAGGCGGCTCGCCAGTCGCGGACCAGAGCGGCCACTGTGGCGTACCGCGACGCCGGGTCAGGCCGGCTGGCCCGGTCGGCGACAGCGCGCTCGGCGGTGGTGCCCCGCCAGCCGGACGGACCGTCGAGCAGGTGGTGCAGCGTACGACCCAGCGCGTGGACCGTGGTGCGCTCGTCGATCACAGCGCCCCGGGTCAGTTCCTCCGGCGACAGATAACGACGGGAACCGGGCAGCCGGTCGGAGTCGAGCACGAACGGGCCCGGGCGGTACTCGTCCAGGTCGATCAGGCGCATCCGCCGGGCGTCGAAGTCGTAGAGGAAACAGCCGTCGTACAGGTCCACCGCCACGTACCCGGCCGCGCTCACGGCCAGGTGGGCGTCGAGGATGATGTCCAGCGCCGCGCGTACCTCGGCGACCGGCAGCCGCTGGAAGCGGACCAGCCCGCTCCGGTCGCTGCCGCCGCCGGTGGTGGCGTGGTTGAGCACGACGCCGTCGTGCCACGGGTAGACCAGCGTCGGGCCGTCCGTGCCGTCGCGTACCAGTTCGGGCCGGACCACTGCCGGGTGCCGGACCGCGGCGTGCAGGCCCAGGGCCCGGGTCAGCGACGCACGCGCGGCCGGTGTCCCGGCCCGCTTGACGAACCAGCGCCGGCCCGCCGACTCCACTCCGTAGGAGACGCATCCGGAGTCCTGGTCGCCGAAGACGGCGAACGCATGAGCCAGGTCCAGGTTCCACACCCGTCGAGGCTACGACGACGCCCGCCACGCCGGGTCACCGCGACTGCTCCACCACCTCGATCACGTCGGCGGGCGCGCGGCGCGGCGCCGGCGGCAGCTCCGCGTCCGGACCCCAGCCGACGCGCACCACCAGGTACGGGTCGCCGATGCCGGCCAGCAGGTCGCGCATCATCCGGCGCGGCCACGCCAGCTCCACGGCGTCGCTGAGCGGCGCGCTGGCCAGCCCTTCGGCGGTGGCGGTGAGCAGCAGCGCCGACAGCGCCTCGCCGCCGCGCAGCCACGCGGCCGGCTCGTCCGAGTCGCCGAAGAGGATCAGGTACGCGGCACCCCGATCGAAGTCCGCGCCCGCGCTGAGCCCGGCCGCCCCGCCGGGGGCGTAGTCGCGCAGCGGCACCCGTCGCGCGGACGGGCGCACGGCGGTGGCGGCGGGCACCCCGTCGCCGCTGCCCGCCGGGCGGTGGGTCCAGTCGTGCAGCTCCTGCCGGTACGCGGGGTCGGCCAGTTCCGCGTCCGCCGCGCGTCCGGTGGACACGGCGAGCATCGGCATCTGGTCCGGCCGCACCACGTGCAGGTGCGCGCCCTCGGCCTCGACGGCGTCCCCGAGCCGGGCCAGTACGGCCTCGGGCACCGGCCGGTCCCCGTACGCCCGGCGGTCGGTGCGGCGGCGCGGAATCGCCTCGACCAGGCGGCCCGCCGGCACGTCCAGGTCGGCCGGGCCGGTGGTGCGCAGCCGGGCCAGCAGCGACGGGTCGGCCGGGTCGGGCAGCCGCTCGACGGTGACCGCCCAGCCGACCGCCGTCAGCGACACACGCGCGTGGTGCAGGGCCGCACCGCAGCTCAGCATGAGCAGCCGCCCGTCCGGGTCGGTGTGGGCGAGCTGCCGGCCTGCCTCGGCGCGCAGCTCCAGCGTGTCGCCGGTGACCCGCCAGCGCCAGGGCTGGGTGTTGAACACCGACGGGGCGTGCAGGGACTGCCGGGCGGCCGCCTCCAGCACCCGTACCCTCGGATCCTGGTCGGTGCGGGTCGATGAGCTGTTCATGGCGGCCCTCCTGGTTGCTCGTCCCCTTCCGACCCTGCCCGCCGCCCTCGCGGGCGGACAGGGCCGGAGGTCCCGGCCGCACCGGGCCGTGCGCCCCCGGGCGTCAGGCGTCGTCCGGCTCCTGGGGTACGGCCAGGGCGATGGTGAGGTCGAGGACCGTGGCGGGATCGTGCAGCCGGTCGCCGAACAGCTCGCGCAGCTTGCCCATCCGGTAGCGGACGGTCTGCGGATGGACGAACAGGTCGGCGGCCACCTCGTCGCGGCGTCCCTGGTGCAGCAGCCACGAGCGCAGCGTCTCGGCCAGCCGCTGTGCGGTGGCCGGCGGCAGTGCGGCCAGCGGCGCGAGGGCCTGCGCGCGCAGGTCGGCGAGGGCCTCCGGGTCCATGCTCAGCAGCAGCGTGGACAGGTGGCGTTCGGTGTCGACAGGGCCCGCGTCCGGCTCGCCGAGGTCGAGCGCGAGCGCCCGGGTGGCCCGCTGGTACGACGCGGCGACCCGGTGCCAGGGCCGGGCCGGGCCGAGCACCGCCCGGTGCCCGTGCAGCAGCCGGGTGAGCTGGCGACGGCGGCCGCCGTGCATGTCCGGCACCAGCAGGACGGCCAGTTCCTCCACCGGGTCCATGCCGGGCAGGTCCTCGCCGCTCTCCAGCGTGTACGGGCTGAGCAGCGCCAGCACCGCGCGCAGGTGCCGGCGGGGGAGCAGCACCACCGTCAGCGTCTGCGGTGGCGGCCAGTCGGCGCGTTCGGCGCTGCGCCGCAGCGACTCCTCCGGCTCGCCGGCCAGCAACTGCTGGGTGAGCCGTTCCAGGTTGCGGCGGCGCATCCGGCCGGCGCTGGCCAGCTCGTCGGCGTGCCCGGCGACGCTCGCGGCGGACAGCTCGTCGATGTAGGCGAACATCAACTCGGCGAACTCGGCCACCGTCGCGGCGGCCAGCCCGCTGCGCACCGTCGTGGTGGACACCTCGCGCCAGGCCACCCGGGCACCGACCCGGTACGCGGCCAGCAGCGCGTCCATGCTGCGCCCCGAGCGGGCCTCGCCGCTGCCCAGCGCGTACGCGGCCTCCAGCGCCGGGGCCAGGGGGGTGCTCGGGTCGAACGCCTGGGTACCCTCGATGAGCTGGAGGAACGTCCCCAGCGCGATGCGTACCGCGTTTTCGATCTTCGCCCGCATGGCACCGGTGAGCGCACCGGAGTAGTCCGGCACCTCGGCGGTGATCGCGGAGACGGTCCGCTCGGCGACCATCGGCAGCCGGGCGCGCAGCGCCTCGGCCATCCCGGCGTCGAGGTTGAGGTGGGCGGCACGCTGCCCCGCACCGGCCTCCAACGTCATGTTTGTTCCCTCCGAACAAAAACCCGCGCGTATTTCACCTTTGCTGGTCAAGATGTTATGCGATCGGGCGGCCACGCTGGTCATATGACCACAACTGCCTCCCGCCGCCCTCAGAAGGTCACCTTCCGGGACAGGCTGCTGCGGCTGGCCGGAGCGGTCACCACACCGGTGCTGCCCGACGACTATCTCGACCTGATCGCGCCCCTGCGCGCCGGCGCCCCGTTGCGCGGCCGGATCGTCGCCGTCCGCCCGGAGACCCGGGACGCGGCCACCCTGGTGATCCAGCCCGGCCGCGCCTGGCAGGGCCACCAGCCCGGCCAGTACATCCGCCTCGGCGTGGACGTCGACGGGGTACGCCAGTGGCGCGCGTACTCGCTCACCTCGCCGCCGGACGCCGCCGACGGCCGGATCTCCGTCACCGTGAAGGCCATCCCCGACGGCAAGGTCAGCAACCACCTCGTACGCCGGCTCCGGCCCGGCACGATCGTGCACCTCGACCAGGCCCAGGGCGAGTTCGTGCTCCCCGCCGCGACGCCCGAGCGCGTCCTGTTCGTGACCGCCGGCAGCGGCATCACCCCGGTCATGGGGATGCTGCGCTCCGGGCTGGCCGAGCGGGCCGACGTGGTGCTCGTGCACTCCGCGCCCACCCGCGACGACGTCATCTTCGGCGCGGAGCTGCGGGCGCTCGCCGAACGCGGCGCGCTGCGGCTGATCGAGCGGCACACCGACACCGACGGCCTGCTCGACGTCGCGGAACTGGCCGCCCTGGTGCCCGACCACCTCGACCGGGAGGCGTGGGCCTGCGGACCCATCGGCATGCTCGACGCGGTTGAGGGGTACTGGTCCTCGAACGGCCTCGTCGAGCGGTTGCACACCGAGCGGTTCCGCCCGACCGTGATCACGCCGGGCGATGGAGGAACCGTGACCTTCACCGGGGCGGGTGTGACAGTCGAGTCCGACGGGTCCACCACCCTGCTCGACGCGGGGGAGAACGCCGGAGTGCTGATGCCTTCCGGGTGCCGGATGGGCATCTGCTTCGGCTGCGTCGTACCGCTGCGCCAGGGCGCTGTCCGCGACCTGCGCAACGGCGACATCACCACTGCCGTACCGGGGGACGGCGTGCTCGTACAGACGTGCGTGTCGGCCGCCGCCGGTACCTGCGACATCGATATCTGACAGGAGCCACCCACGTGACCGTCATCCAGAAGAAGGCCGTCAACCCGATCGCCCATCTGAGCGCCGAGGACATCGAGATCATCGGCAAGGAACTGGACGCGATCCGGGACCGGGTACTCGCCGACCGGGGGGAGCGGGACGCCCGCTACATCCGCAAGGTGGTCAAGACCCAGCGGACACTGGAGATGAGTAGCCGGGCGGTGCTGCTGTTCTCGCTGTTCCCGCCGGCGTGGGTCGTCGGCACGGCCGGCCTCACCGTCGCCAAGATCCTGGAGAACATGGAGATCGGGCACAACGTCCTGCACGGCCAGTGGGACTGGATGCGCGACCCGAAGATCCACTCCACCACCTGGGAGTGGGACCACGTCTCCCCGGCCGACCAGTGGAAGCAGTCGCACAACGAGCTGCACCACCGCTACACGAACGTCGTCGGTAAGGACAACGACCTCGGCTACGGCATCATGCGCGTCGACGAGGACCAGCCGTGGCACCCCATGCACCTCGGCCAGCCGCTGTGGAACCTGCTCAACGCCGCGTTCTTCGAGTACGGCATCGCCGCGTACGACATGGAGCTGGGCGACCACCTCAAGCAGCGCAGGCTCAAGGACCCGAAGTTCCGGGCCAAGGCCCGGGCGGTCGGCCGCAAGATCCGCCGCCAGGTGCTCAAGGACTACGTGGTGCACCCGCTGCTGTCCGGCCCGTCGTTCCTGACCACGCTCGCCGCCACGTTCACCGCGAACCTGCTGCGCAACGTGTGGAGCCACTCGGTGATCATGTGCGGGCACTTCCCCAACGGCGTGGAGACGTTCGAGAAGACCTCCATCGACGGCGAGACCCGCGGCGAGTGGTACCTGCGGCAGATGCTCGGCTCGGCAAACATCAGCGGCAGCCGGCTGCTGCACATCATGACCGGCAACCTGTCGTACCAGATCGAGCACCACCTCTTCCCCGACCTGCCCAGCAACCGCTACCAGGAGATCGCCCCGCAGGTGCGGGCGCTGTTCGACAGGTACGGCCTGCACTACACCACCGGTCCGCTGCCCAAGCAGGTCGCCTCCGCCTGGTGGAAGGTCATCCGCCTGTCGCTGCCCAACCGCAAGGACAGCCGCCAGCCGGTCACCCCGGCCGCGCTGGCCTCCTCCGGCACGGCCTGACCCGCCCGGTCGGTGCACGGCCGGTGAACTTCCACCGGCCGGCACCTGACCATCGCCTGCACAGTCGGCATCCGCCCAGCTCAAGGCGGGTTTCGCGGCCGTCGCTACGGTTCCGCGCCGCCGTACACTCGCGCCCGTCAGGGCGTACGGGTGAAGGGTGCGAGATGCGGCGCGTGGTCATGCTCGTCGACAACGCGGTCGACTGTGACTCGCGGGTGCAGAAGGCGGCCCGCTCGGCCGCCGACGCCGGCTGGGACGTCACGCTGATCGGCTGCGCCCACGTCGACGCCGAACGCCGCTGGCGGATCGGCCAGGCCGAGGTGCGCGTCCTGCCGCTGTCCAGTGCTCGCGCCCTCCCGCCCGTCACCGCACCGGCCGTCGTCTCTCATCCGGGCGGCGGTGTCTCCGCCGTCTCCGGTCCCGGGGTCGGCAGCGTTTCCGCTTCGGGCCGGGACGCAGGTCCGCGCGACGGTTCCGGGCTGCGCGGCGGGTCCGGGTTGCGCGCTCGGCTCGTGGCCCGGGGCGGGCTGCCGCTGCGCGCGGCGCGGCTGGCCCGCCGTCCGGTGGAGCACGCCCAGGTCCGCTACTGGCGGGCCCGGCTGCGCGACGGGGCGTGGCGGCGGCTGGAACCGGGGCTCTGGGACTACGAGCGGGCCGCCGGTCCCGTCGTCGACGAGCTGCGCCCCGACCTGATCCACGCGCACGACTTCCGGATGCTCGGCGTGGCCGCCCGCGCCGTGGAGCGTGCCCGGGCCGCCGGGCGGGACACCAAGCTGGTCTGGGACGCGCACGAGTGGCTGCCCGGCGCGCGGCCGCGTCGCGACAACGCCCGCTGGCTGCCCGCGCACCTCGGCTACGTCCGCGAGTACGTCGGCGCCGCCGACGCGGTCGTCACCGTCTCCGACACGCTCGCCGACCTGCTGGTACGCGACCACGCCCTGCCGGAGCGCCCGACAGTGGTCCTCAACGCCCCGGTCACCGCCACACCCGACGCGGACGCCCCCGACCTGCGGGAGCGCTGCGGTCTGCCCCCGGACACGCCGCTGCTCGTCTACAGCGGGGCGATGGCCGCCCAGCGCGGCGTGGACACGGTGGTCGAGGCGTTGCCGCTGCTGCCCGGCGTGCACCTGGCGCTCGTCGTCGCCGACCCGGCCGCCCCCTACGTCCGCCAGGTCGTCGCCCGCGCCGCCCGGCTCGGTGTGGGTGACCGGGTGCACGTGCTGCCGTACGTGCCGCACCGGCAGCTCGTCGCGTTCCTCGCCACCGCCGACGTCGGCCTGATCCCGCTGCACCACTGGCCCAACCACGAGATCGCGCTGATCACCAAGTTCTTCGAGTACGCGCACGCGCGGCTGCCGATAGTGGTCAGCGACGTCCGCACCATGGCCGAGACGGTCCGCGCCACCGGCCAGGGCGAGGTGTTCCGCGCCCGCGACGCCGCCGACCTGGCCCGGGCGGTGCGAGCGGTGCTCGCCGACCCGGCCCGCTACCGCGCCGCCTACGAGGGCGAGGACTCCCCGCTGCCGGGGTGGACGTGGGAGGCGCAGGCCGAACGCCTGGACACGCTCTACCGCCGCCTGCTCACCCCCAACCGCTGACGCCCGCACGTGGGCGCGGGAAAGGGCTGGGCGGGAGTGTGCGGACCGGGCTACCGTCGAGGTATGCAGAGCAGGCGCACCTTCACCGCCGCGGCCGCGCGAGCTTCCCGCTCGCCGGTTGCCGCCGCCTGACCTGCCCCACACCCACGCCGGCGACCGGAAACGGTCCGCCGGCGTCGTCGTGTCGACGTCAACGCGCGCGGCGGGCCGTCCGGTCACCCGTACCCGGAAGGCACCCGCCATGACACCAGACGACATCACCAGGACGTTCCTCGACCACTACCACAGGCACGGCCACCGCGACGCGCCGGAGAGTTCGCTCATCCCGCCGCCCGGCGACCCGGTGCTGTTCACCACGTCCGGCATGCACCCGCTCACGCCGTACCTGCTGGGGCGCCCGCACCCGGGCGGACGGCGACTGGCGAACGTGCAGCGGTGCCTGCGCACGACGGACCTGGACGAGGTAGGCGACGACACGCACCTGACCGTGTTCCAGATGCTCGGCTCCTGGTCGCTCGGCGACTACGACATCGCGACCAGCCTGCGCTGGGGCTTCGAGCTGCTCACCGACGGGTTCGGCATCCCGGCGGGGCGGCTGCACGCGACGGTGTTCGGCGGCGACGACCGGCTCGGGCCGGACGACACCGCGCGCGACACCTGGACCGCGCTCGGCGTGCCGGTGGAGGCGCTGGGCGAGGACAACTGGTGGTCCAACGGCCCGACCGGCCCCTGCGGACCGGACTCGGAGATCTTCGTGTGGACAGGCGACGGCCCGCCCACCGGCACACCCAGCACCGACGCACGCTGGGTGGAGGTGTGGAACCACGTGCAGATGCGCTACCACAGGCACCCCGACGGGCGGCTCACGCCGCTGCCGCATTCCAGCATCGACACCGGCATGGGTTTGGAACGGCTGGAGATGGTGCTGCGCGGCGACCGGTCCGTGTTCACCGGCGACGGCCTGCGCCAATGGGTGGACGAGGTGGCGGAGCGGTGGGACCTGCGCGGCGAGGACCTGCGCGTGGTCTCCGACCACCTGCGGTCCGCCGTGGTCGTGCTCGGTGACGGGGTACGCCCCGGCAACACCGGTCGCGGGTACGTGCTGCGGCGGCTGCTGCGCCGCGCGCTCACAGTGCTGTGGCGCGACGACCCGGCGCGCAGCCTGGACGAGCTGCCGCCCGAGCTGTACGCGGACACGCTGCACCGCTTCCGCCAGCTGCCCGATCGGAGCACGCGGCCGGTCGACGTCGGCTCGCCGCACGCGACGCTCGTGGACGAGGAACGCCGCTTCCGGGGGCTGCTGCGACGCGGACGGCCGCTCGTCGACCGGGTACGGGCGCGCGGGCCGCTGTCCGAGCGCGACTACCACTGGCTGCACGACACCCACGGACTGCCCCGCGACCTGGTCGACGGCCTGCTCGCCGACGCGAGCTGAGCGGCGGCCGGGTGAGCGGCGGCGGCGCAGCGGTGGCCGCCCGGCCGGGGCGGTGCCAGACTCGGAGGCGGACGCCACGCGAGGGAAGCGGACGCCGCCGCGAGGAGAGGGCAGCCGATGACCGAGGTACGGCCGGACGAGGAGACGGTGCCGCTGCTCGGCGCCGAGGTGCGCATCGCCGGCGCGGCCGGGCTGCTCGCCGCCGCCGTCGACGGGCCGGTGGAGTTGCTGGTCGACGGCGACTTCCCGGCCCCGGTGCGGGAGATGCGCTGCACCGTGCGCGCCGACGCCGCAGATGGGCAGCCGGTGCACCGCTTCGAGGCGTACCTGCGGGTGGAGAACACACCGGCGGACCTGCTCGCCCTCGGTCTGGCCGGGCCGGTCGGCGTGCTGCTCGCCGAGCGGCTGGCCGCGCGCGGCGGCGACGGCCCGGCCGCCGCGGTGGGCCGGATCGCCGCGGAGGCCGGTCGGCGGATCTGGCCGCGACCGGTCGCCACGCTCGCCGCGCCGCCGGGCGACGAGGCCGGCCGGGAGGTGCTGCGCACGGCCCGGGAAGCCGGGCTGCGGCCCCGCGTCGACCAGGCCAACGGCACGGTACGCATCCGCGCCGACGTACCAAGCGCCGAGGTGGGACCGGCGCACCTGCATGCCGTGCTGGGCCTGCTGCTCCAGGCCGTACGCGAGTTGTCCGGCGACAGCGACGAGCCGACGGTGCTGCGCGGACGGACGTACCTCGTGGGGCGGCGACCGGTGACGGCGGCCGGGCCGCGCAGCGCGGCGGTGACCCTCGACCAGGTCGGCGGGCTGTCCGACGTGGTCGCGCGGTTCCGCGAGGTGGCGGTGTCGTTCCGGCACCCGGCGGCGATGGCCCGCTGGGGCGCGCGCCGGCCACAGGGCATCCTGATGTACGGGCCGCCCGGCACCGGCAAGACCATGCTGGCCCGGGCCCTCGCCAACGAGGTCGGCGCGGACTTCGTGGAGATCCGTACCCCGGAGATCCTGGACAAGTACCTCGGCGGCTCGGAACGCAACATCAAGCGCATCTTCCGGGAGGCACGCCGCTACCGGCGGCCCACAGTGATGCTGTTCGACGAGTTCGACTCGATCATCAGCTACGCCGGCGCGGGCGGCGACGCGGCCAGCCAGGCGGTCAACGCGGTAGCGGGCATCTTCAAGCAGGAGATGAACACGCTGTTCGAGGAGAACCCCGACGTCATCGTGGTCGCCACCACCAACTTCCCGCAGCGCGTGGACGCGTCGCTGATCCGCTCCGGCCGCTTCGACCTGAAGATCGCCATTCCGGCGCCGGACGAGAACGGACGCGCCGAGATCCTCACCAAGATGGTCCGCGAGCTGATCGAGCGGCACGAACGGCCGGGCTTCAAAATGTTCGCCGACGACCTCGACCCGGCCGCCCTGGCGGCCGACACGGCCGGTCTGACCGGCGCGGACCTGCGGGAGGCACTGCGCCGGGTGCAACTCGCCAAGGCACTGCGGGAGGCGGCGGAGGGTGCGCCGCCGGCTCCGATCGGTCAGGATGACCTGCGGGAGGCCGTTGCCGGGTTGCGCCGCGGCTGACCGGAAGGAGTCCACATTGTCCTCGTCCGATCTGCTGCTGTCCCGCCGTGACCTCGCGTTCCTGCTGCACGACTGGCTTGACGTGACCCGGCTGACCGAGCGCCCCCGCTACGCCGAGCACACCCGGGAGACCGTCGACGAGGTGCTGGACCTCGCCGCGCGGGTCGCCGCCGAACGCTTCGCCCCGCACAACCGGGCCGCCGACACCGGCGAACCCACGTTCGACGGGCAGCGGGTGCGGACCATCCCGCAGGTCAAGGCCGCCCTGGCGGCGTTCGCCGAGACCGGGCTGCTCGCCGCCACCATGGACGAGTCGGTGGGCGGCCTGCAACTGCCGCACGCGGTGGCCGCCGCCGCGTTCGCCTGGTTCCAGGCCGCGAACGTGGGCACGTCGGCGTACCCGATGCTCACCCTCGGCAACGCCAACCTGCTGCTCGCCCACGGCAGCACCGAGCAGATCGACACCTGGGTCCGTCCGATGGTCGAGGGCCGGTTCTTCGGCACCATGTGCCTGTCCGAGCCGCAGGCCGGCAGCTCCCTGACCGACCTCACCACGCGGGCCGAGCCGCAGGACGACGGCACCTACCGGGTCGTCGGCACCAAGATGTGGATCTCCGGCGGCGACCACGAGCTGGCCGAGAACATCGTCCACCTGGTGCTGGCCCGCATCCCCGGAGCGCCGCCCGGCGTGAAGGGCCTGTCCCTGTTCATCGTGCCGAAGGTGCTGCTCGACGACGACGGCAACCTCGGGCCGCGCAACGACGTGGTGCTGGTCGGCCTCAACCACAAGCTCGGCTACCGGGGCACCACAAACACGCTGCTGAACTTCGGCGAGGGCGTGCACCGCCCGTACGGGCGCGCCGGGGCGGTCGGCTACCTGGTCGGCAAGCCGCACCAGGGGCTCGCGGTGATGTTCCACATGATGAACGAGGCGCGCATCGGCATCGGGGCCGGCGCCACCGCGCTCGGCTACACCGCGTACCTGAAGTCCGTCGCGTACGCCCGGCAGCGCCCGCAGGGCCGCCCGGTCGCCGACAAGGACCCCACCACGCCGCAGGTGCCGATCGTCGCCCACCCCGACGTACGCCGGATGCTGCTGGCGCAGAAGAGCTACGTGGAGGGCGCGCTCGCGCTGGTGCTCTACTGCGGACGGCTGCTCGACGAGCAGAAGACCGCGCCCGCCGAGGCCGACCGCGAGCGGGCACAACTGCTGCTGGACCTGCTCACCCCGATCACGAAGAGCTGGCCGGCGCAGTGGTGCCTGGCCGCAAACGACCTGGCCATCCAGGTGCACGGCGGGTACGGCTACACCCGCGACTACGACGTCGAACAGCACTGGCGCGACAACCGGCTCAACGCCATCCACGAGGGCACCCACGGCATCCAGGCGTTGGACCTGCTCGGCCGCAAGGTCACCATGCGCGACGGCGCCGCGCTGGAACTGCTGCTGGAGACGATCCGCGGCACCGTCACCCGGGCCTGGAAGGCGGAGGGGTTCGCCTCGGAGCTGGCCGGTCAGCTCGCCGTCGCGGTGGACCGGATCGCCGTGGTGACGCGGCGGCTGTGGGCGCCGGGCGATCCGGAGCTGGCGCTGGCGAACGCCTCGGTGTACCTGGAGGCGGTCGGGCACGTGGTGATCGCGTGGATGTGGCTGGAGCAGGTGCTGGCGGTGGAGGCGCTGGGATCGCCGGACGGGGCCGAGGGGGAGTTCCTGGCGGGGAAGAGGCAGGCGGCGCGGTACTTCTACAGGTGGGAGTTGCCGAAGGTGGGGGCGCAGTTCGACCTGCTGGAGGGGCTGGACCGGACGACGCTGGAAATGCGCGAAAGCTGGTTCTGAGCGGGAACCGTCTTTCTCACCCGCTGACCCTACCGGCGCTGACCTCGGAACAGCCTCCGTCTACATCGTGCGGCTCTTGCGGCCGAGGCGATGCGGTGAATGTGCGGTGTGCCGAGCCGCGATCCTCCATGAGGTAGCCGCCGAGGAGCTCGCTGGCGCGGCGTGATCGTATCGCTGTACTGGCTTGAGAGAATCCGCGACGGTTGGTGCGGCTTGTCGGCGGCTTGAGAGGCTGCAGTGGCTGAAATTGACCGCGCGAGCCGTGCATACGAAAGTCCGCATGATTGAGTTCGTAGACGATGGTCGCCGTGAGTCAGGCCGGGGCTGATCGTGCAAGTGCTTCTTGCCGCGCTACTGTCTGACTGTGGACGACACGCTTCTGTGGAACAGCGCCAACGTAGGGAATTCGATCCATGCAGATGAGGGCCCAGGCTTTCCTGCTGTTCTGCAGGGCTGGCGTCTCAGTCGCGAGTGGGAAGCTCACCTGCGGGTGTTCTGTGGGGATTGGTTATCTTTGTCGCCCCACCACTCGGACGACCCTTATCCAGCCACCATGAATGGCTGCGCCAACCAACGCTTCCTGATCAGGTGGCGCAGCATCGGGGGCGTGCCGGTCCGTTTTGGGTGCGGAACTGTCACGGGCTCTGCCAGCGTCATTGTCGAGAACGAGCTGCCAGCGCCGGCGGTGCGCGGCTGGGCCGAACTTCACGGCTGCGGATGGCCGCTATGGCGGTACGTCGAGCAGGAGGACGGCAGCAACCTCGGCGACATTGCCGTGGCGGTGCAGTATTGGATAGCTTCGGCCTGATTCGCTGGTGCAGCTCAAGGCTCCTCTGCGGTAGCGTGCGCCTATGCCTCTCGTGAAGTCAGTCGTCGGTGCCTCAGACGCGTGGATTACTCCCGGGCTGGTGGCGTCTGTATCTGCCCTTTTCTTCACGATCGGATCATTTTGGTGGATTCAGGTTCGCCGTGGCCGGTTGCACAGCTATCCGCCGCAGGTCTACGCAGCCGCCTTTGGGCCACACAAGATCATGATAGTTCTGCCCTTGGTGATTCATAATCCGGCACCAGCGCCATTGGCGGTGGTTGGGCTTCGATTGCGGGTCGACTTACCCGACGCTAAGCGCCGGGATGCTGCAGCATCGGTCGATGCTGTCGCTCTACCAAAGATCATGCCGTGGATTGCCTGTCGGGACGATGTTTATTCCGATTCGCGGACATACAACGCACCATTCGCAGTGGGCGGTCGAGGGATGGTGGAGAAGTTCGTCGAGTTTCAGTGGGACGGTCCACCCACGACGCTCGCGGACGGCCCCTACGTCGTAACCGTTGAGGTTCGGGCTGCTCCGCGCCGATGGTGGCAGAAAGACAGGTGGCGCCAGCTTCTTCAATTCGACCTGAACACTCATCTATCCACCGAATCCCGGGCGTCGTTTCTAACGCGCACCAACGATCTTGAGTTCACCGGTCCGGCAACTCGTGTATGGGAAGGCCAGTAGCGGCAGCGCTTAGCATTAGCATCGATCACTTCGATAGGAGACTCGTGAGTATCCAGCAGGATCGGCGAGAACTGGAGCGCAAGCAGAAGGCGCAGTCGGACTGTGCGAGCAGGGCTGCGGACCTGCGCAGCAAGGAGGCCCGCAAGCGCGTCGACGCGGCCAAAGCCGATCAAGCAGTCAGCCGCACTCGTAACCCTTCCCAAGCTCAAAGCAAAAGACGCGAAGCCAGCCGGGCCTTAGAAGTTGCCAACAAGTACGGTCGAGAAGCATCTGCGCTAGAGGCCAAAGCTGCTGGGTTCGGCTCCGATGCAGCGAAGCTGCAAACCAAGATTGCGAAAGCGGAAGCAACTGAACGCCAACGAGCCGTCCGTCAGCAGGCCCTCGCTCAGCGAGCAGCGCAGGCCCAGCAACGCCAGCTTGCCCAGCAGGTCGCATCCTCGCAGGAGAGAATAACCATGTCGGAGCAGGTGTTGCGGGCACTCAGCGCCCCGAAAGCCGAAAAGCTTCGTATTCTCATGTTGGGCGCGTCCTCGGAGGGAGACCTCCGCGTCACACGAGAGCACACCAGAATCCGTCGAGCAGTTGAGGCTGCGCTGCACTGTGATCAAGTAGAGATCGACGTGCGCCTTTCAGCCACTACGCAGGACTTGCAGGATGGAATCGCCAAATTCCGCCCTCATATCGTCCACTTCTCCGGGCATGGCAGTGAGCGGCTGATCTCCTTTGAGGAAGATGTAGATCACTTCCACGTCGGCGTCGTGGTGACTGCAAGCGCCTTCGCCTCAGCTTGCCGAGCGACCGACTCCCCGCCGACCCTGATCGTCTTCAACGCCTGCAAGTCCGCTGGAACGGCCGACGCGCTCGTCGAGCGCTTCGCACCCCTGGCGATCGGTATGACAGACAGCATCGAGGACGGCGACGCCCTTAACTACGCTGCAGCCCTCTACTCTTCGGTTGCTAACGGGCATTCAGTCAACTCCGCCCATCTCGCAGGGAGGGCCTCCATCGAACTGTCAGGTGGGGAGCACGAATTACCCTATCTTGCGGCGGCTCGGGGTGTCGACCCAACAACCGTTATCCTGGTGAAACAGCCACCTGGGTAGGGCACCACAAGATTAGATTGCAGTCTCATTGGCAGACGTGAAAGCCAGCGGGATCCAGCGTCTATGTCAGGGGAGGCGGACTAAGCCACGCCATCGGTGCGCCGTTGAGGGCGGCGTCGGCGAGGCGGTGAGCGGACGCTGTTTTGAGCGCCGCCCGCGAGCTGTCGATCCAGCGCTGAACGTCTGCGGCTCCCTGGTGCCGGTATTCGACCGCTTGGACGAGGCACTCCAACTTGTCCGCGTCGCGGGCCACAATGGCTTCCAAGGTCTCGCCGGCCTCGTACTCGGCGACGGCAGCGTTGATCACATCGGCAACGGCGGGTGGGCAATCGGCTACCTGGTCGGCGGTGACGGCGGTGTTGGGTGCGGCTGTGAGATAGCGCTTGGCGATGTGCGGGATGTCGGTTATCCGGGTTTCCTGCGTGTCGTGCAGAACGCACAACATCGAGACCCGAGCCGGGTCGGCACCCTCCATGGCCGCGAGCATCATGCCGATGAGCGCCGTGCGGAACGAGTGCTCGGCGATCGACTCGGGGTGCTTCACGCCGGCGAACCACCAGCCGGTACGGGCGGCGCGCTTGAGCACGCCGGCCTCGAAGATGAAGCTCATGGCTCCTGCGGCGTCCTGGTCCTCGCTCATCTGCCCGTCCCTGTACCGGTGACTCCGTCAGCACGGAGGCTGTAGAGGATAGACGTTAGTTCTTGTCGTGACTGCGTGGATAGCTGGTCACTGTCGAGCAGCGTGGCGCACCGGTCGGCCAGTGCCTGCCCGGTCGCGAGGTCATCGCGGGTGAGGCCGCGCCTCGCCATGAGCAGAGCCCAGAGGTTGTGCACGTTGAGGTCGACAAACGGATGGCCGATAGCAAGGCGCTCGACCAGGTGCCGGAACAGCATGACTCCTCGCCAATCACCGAGAGCAGTCGGCATGAACGAGTCGTCGCGATGCCGGTACGGGATCTCACCGACCCAGTAGGCGGAGTAGTTGAGCGCGGCACGCTGGCACGCATCGTCCGGGTGAGCGTGGGTGATGAAGTCTCTCAGCGGTTCCGGATCTCCCTGGTTGGCCAGGGAGGTCACCATCGAACGCATGTCGGGCCACAGCGGTGACCAGGTGTGGAAGCGGGTGAACTGACGAGCCGCCCGGGTGGTGCCTTGGGCGAGCCATGACGCGGACGCGCCTGTGGGATCCATGCCGGCAAGGAAGCAGGCTTGCCGGTGCAGCAGAACATCTGGCTCGCGTTCGGACGCCGAACGTTCGGCGAGCATGCGGAGGCGCGCGAAGAAGGCCCGCCGCTCGTCGGCGGACAAGATCGGGGCAGCAGCCACAGGGCCGCGTCGCCGGTGGGGTGTGGGGATACTCCGGAGGAACGTCGGCGTCTGTCCGAGAACGCTCCAGAGGATTAGGTCGGTCAGGCGGTGCGTCAGCACCGACCAGCCGAGGGGTTGTTCGACAATGGGAGAGCGGCCCGCCTCATCCCGTAGGAGCGCCGCAAGGATGAGGTCTGCCTCGGCGGCATCGTCGAGAGCGGCCAGCAGCTTCGTGTCTGCTCCGAGCCGTCCGAGCCGCTGGCGAATCGCAACGGCCTGACCGAATGGCACGGCGGTGAACGGTCTGCGCCCCGACTCCCAGCTCTGAACGGTTACCCGGTCCACGTCCAGATGCGCGGCGAGTTGTTCTTGGGTGAGCGGCACGGATTCCCGAACGAGCTTCAGGAGATAGCCCGTCACCTCGCCTCGATGCGGCGTGGAACTGCGGTGACCTGCCAACTGACATCCCTACGTTGACCGGTGGTCGACGTTTCGCCGGACGCGGACCGCGAGGTGGCGTTCCTGGTCGGCTCACTCGTACCGCTGGTGAGTCCAGTGATCGACGCCGTGATCGTAGCGTCGCAGTTACCGAACGTTCCAGATCCGGTCCGCGATTCGCGACCGGTCGAATTCCGCTGCCCTGCGGAGGAAACGGCGATGCGGGAGAGGACACCACCGTGGAGACGAGTCACCTACGACCAGTACGTGATCGCTGCTGCTTTGACGCTCGCACGTCGGCATCGCCCCAAGTGGTCGTGGCGGAAGTGGCGGTGGGTGTGCCGGTGTGGTGCGGACCTGCCGTGCCGGAACCGCCACCGCGTACCGATCAATCGCGGTCACTGGCCGCCGCAGGAGGATCAGTGAGCACTGCGGAACGGGCGATCCTGGCTGTGCACGTACGGGGTTTGGACGGCATGTGCGTGGGTTGCCGGCTGTGGTGGGCGCGGCTGACTCCGTACCCCTGCTGGCAGGTCGCGTGGGCGACCAGCCGGCAGGCGCGCGCGAGCGTCGCCCGCTTCCTGGGGGTGCGCGGGTGAGCACCCACGGGCCGGTGCCGCCGGTCTGGACGTGTGGCGGGTGCGGTGCGCCGTGGCCGTGCGCGACGCGGCGGCGGGAGCTGCTTGCGGAGTACGAGGGCGCGCCGGTGTCGCTGGCGGTGTACCTGGGGGCGCAGCTCGTGCGGGCGACGGCGGATCTGAGCTGGGCGCCGGCCGGGACGTTGCACCGGCGGTTCCTGGGGTGGCTGCGGTGAGCGTGTTGCGGGCCGGGGACGAGAAGTTCCACTACAGCGACGGGTACGCACTCGACGGATCGTGTGATCCCGGCCGATCGTGCGGCGAATGCGAGACTGAGCGGGTGACTCACCCGCTCGCGCGCCGCGTCTATGACACCTGCCATCTCACCGGCCGGTTCCATCTGCGATCCGGGCAGGTCAGCGACGAGTACTTCGACAAGTACCTGTTCGAGGGGAAGCCCGAGCTGCTGCGCGAGGTCGCCGAGGCGATGGTCGCTCTGCTGCCGGAGTGCGACGTGTTGGCGGGGATGGAGATGGGTGGCATTCCGATCGCCACGGTGATGTCACAGCTGACCGGGCTGCCCACGGTCTTCGTGCGGAAGCAGGCGAAGGAGTACGGCACCGCGAAGGTGGCCGAGGGCGGGCCCGTGAGCGGTCTGCGGGTCGTGGTGATCGAGGACGTCGTGACCACCGGCGGCGCGCTCCTGGCCTCGTGCGGACACCTGCGGTCGGTCGGCGCGCAGGTGGAGACGGTGGTCTGCGCCATCGACCGCGAGCAGGGCGGCCGGGAGAACCTGGCGGCCGAGGGACTGCACCTCCGCGCTGCCCTCACCCGCCGGGATCTGGAAGCCGCACTGACGGCGTAAGGCTAGGGCTGCGCCGGGCCGCTGCTGACGTTGTACGAGTTCTTGGCGGCGACCACTGCTGCCTGGATGTGCTCGGGGTCGACGCCGTGGACGTTGAGCGGCGGGTGTAGACGCCGGACGAGTTCGGCCTCGATGTCCGCCGGCTCGGGGTCCTCCGCCCAGGTCAGGCGCAGGTGCGTGTGCATCCACGCGGTCAGCCGCGTCTCGTCCTCGGGGACCAGGACGACGCGGTCGGTCCAGGTCGTCCGGTAGCCCTCGGACACGAGGAGCCCGGCCAGCGTGCGGCGCAGCGTCGAGCTGCCCGACCGTCGCAGATGGTTGCGCAGGATCCGGCCCCGCAGGCTGGTTGCCCGGCCGAGATAGAGCAACCGCCGCGACGGGTCGCTGTCGTTCGGTGGCCCGGGGAGGTCGGGAAGGACCGAGGGCGGGGCCCACCAGGCGTAGACGCCGCTGCCACGGGCGAGGCGCTTGACGGCGACGTCGAGCGCGACCGGCGGGCCGGAGAGCAACCGCAGGGCCTCGTCGACCCGTTCTTCGTCGGTCGGGACGTCGGCGGATCGCCGTTCGGGGAAGGTCACCGGGACCATCCTAGGCGGTTGGCGGGTTCCCTTGACTCTCGACCCGGTCGAGGGCCGACCCTTCCCGGGTGACGTCTGAGAAGCACGACCGACGATCAGTCCCACTCGCGATCGACCTGGAGACGCTGCGGCCGGTGCTGCGCGCCGGCTGGGGAGCGGACACCTGCGACCCGCACGACGTGCAGGATTGGCACGCCGGCAACCCAGCCCGTGGTCAATGCGGGGTGACCGCACTGATCATTCAGGACCTGCTCGGCGGAGAGCTGATCCTCGGCGAGGTCCACGCCGGGGACGCCAGGGTCGGCTACCACTACTGGAATCGACTGGCCGACGGCCGCGAGGTGGACCTGACTGCTGACCAGTTCCAGCCGTCGGAAGTCGTTGTCGGCGGTCAGGCTCAGCAGCGCCCGCCGGGACCACCCGTCCGGTGCCGCCGACAGTACGAGATCCTGCGGGACCGCGTCCTCGTCGCCCTCTACGGCGGCAATCCGGGTTGACGGTCGCGACGGCGGGTTGCCTGAACTCGTCCGGCTGGCGCCATCTTCATAGACTCCCGCCTGTGCGAGTTCGTCTGGTGATCGCCGGGGTGATTGTCGTGCTGGCCGTGGTCGCGGCGACGGTGGCCGGGGTGCGCTGGTCGACGGCCGGTGAACCGGTCTCCGTCGCGGCGCCGTCCGGGGCGTCCACCGTGCTGCCGGAAGGCGCGTACGAGGACGTCGTCGACAACCGGGCGCTCGAGGTCTCCGTCGACCTGAGCAACGACCGCGGCCGGCCGATGGTCGACACGTACGCCATGCCGTCCACGACCGCCTGGGAGCAGGTCCGGTCCGCCGTCGCCGGGCAGCTCGACGGATGGGAACAGGTCGGGGACTGCGCCGACACGGGGGAGCGGCGGGTGCAGTGCTCCTGGTCGGAGCCGACCCGCTGGTGGCCCCGCACGGTGCGGATCGTCTTCCTCCGGCCCGCCCCGCCCGGTGGCGACCAGTCCTACGAGTGGCCCGACAACACCTTCCTGGTGGTCGGCTCCGCACCCGGCGCCTCTCCTACGCCACGGACGTCCGCCCTTCGGTGACGCCCGGATGAGCTTGGTGGCGGCGTTCGTACCGATCTGGATCCTCACCGCGATCGGCTACGCGGCCTGTCGCTGGGGCCTGCTGGGCGAGGCGGCTGCCTCCGTGCTCGGCCGGTTCGTGTTCCACCTCGCGATGCCGTCCGCCCTGTTCCTGGCCCTGTCCCGGATGCCGCTGTCCGGGTTCGCCGGCCGCTCGCTGCTCGCCTTCGGGGTGAGCACCGCCGCGGTGATCGGGGCCGGGTGGGCCGGCGCGAGCCGGCTGTTCGGTCACGAGCCCGGCGAACGGCTGATCTGGGGCATGGCCGCCGGGTACGTGAACTCGGCGAACCTCGGCATCCCGATCGCGACGCAGGTTCTCGGCAGCGTGTCTTTCCTGGCCGAGGTGGTGCTGCTCCAGGTGCTGGTGGTGACGCCGGTGATCCTGGTCGCGCTGGACCGGCACCGCGACCCCGCCGGGCGGGTGCGGGTGCGCCGGATCGCCTCCCTGCCCGTACGCAATCCGGTGATCCTGGCGTCGCTGCTCGGTGTCGCATGCTCGGCTGCGGGCGTGCGCCTGCCGTCGGCGGCCGCCGCGCCGCTGACCCTGCTGGCGGGCGCCACGGCCCCGGCGGCGCTGGTCGCGCTCGGCGCGTCGCTGCACCGCACCGCGTCGTCACTGGCCGAACCGGCCGAGCCCGCCGCGCTCGCCGTGATCACCGCGCTGAAGCTGGTCGTACAACCGGTCATCGCGTACGCGGCCGGGCTGGCCCTGCACCTGCCCGCGCCGCAGTTGCTCGCCGTGGTGGTGTGCGCGGGCCTGCCGACGGCGCAGAACACGTTCATCTTCGCCCAGGAGTACGGCACCGGCGAGACGGTGGCCAACCGGGCGGTGGTGGTGACCACGACGCTGTCACTGGCCACAGTGGCCGCGGCGGCCATGCTGCTCGGGTAGCTGCCGCTACGCGGGGAAGTGCCTCCAGTTTCCCTCGGAGACCACCTCGACGGTGCCGTCGGCCACCGTGATGGCCGTCTGGTCGTCGATCGCGTACGCCGGACCGGCGATCTCGGCCGCCCATCTCCCGGCGGCGGCCATGGTGTTATACGGTTCGAGGCCCAGGTGCGGGAAGATCGAGAAGTCGACGAGCCCCAGGGCGCGGTCGTCGGGTGCGGACTGCCACTCGACGAACTCCGTGCCGACCCGTGGGGTGAGCACCATGCTGCCGGCACTCAATCCCACCCAGACGGTGTCCCGCAGCGACGGCAGGAGGGCCGCCAGGCCGGACTGCCGCATCCAGTGGCACAGGTACGTCGCGTCGCCGCCGTGCACGAGGATGGCGTCTGCCTCCCGGACCCAGGGGACCCATCGCTCCTCGCCGATGCTGGGCAGCGCCGTCAGTTCGAGGACGCCCAGCGACTTCCAGCCGAGACCGGTCATGGGCAGCGGCGTCTGGCCGGTGATGAAACGCCAGGCCGAAGCCGGACCGCCCATCGGGTAGGCCGCCGTGGGGATGCAGAGTGCGTTGGACTCGGCTATCGGCTTGCCCAGCAGGCCGACCAGCGCATCGTGGATGCTCGGGTTCTGGACACCCGCGGATGTGAGTAATAGCTTCACGCCTGCCTCCTGTGCGTGGCGGTCATGCGGACGCCGTATCGAAACTCGTCGCCGATCCGAGCGGGTGCCGGTGCGAACGACGAGGACGTGGCGTCACTCGCGGATGTCCATCGCGGAAACCAGCCCGTTGTCGAGGCGGTAGACGTGCGTGACGGTGTGATCCGCGAGCTTCGCTCCGGCCTTGTCGTGGACGACTTGATGAACGGTGACGGCGATGCGACCGTCGGCCTCTGTGCGGAACGCGGTCGGCGTGACGACGGGTTCGAGCTGGTCCCACTGCCGTCGCCAGTAGGCGCCCACCTGGCCCCGGCCGCGAAGGACGCCTCCTTCCCAGCCGTTCGGCCACGAGACGTCAGGCGACATCGCGGCCAGCAGCGCAGGGATGTCACGCTCGTTGAACGCCGCGTACAGGTTCGTGAGCAGGGCCTCGGGAGAAAGGCGCCTCGGCGGATCCATCGAATCAGTATGGCCCTGGGGATGACACCTCATGGTGACCTCTTCGCGAGGAACTCCTTGACTCTCGACCCGGTCGAGGGATGACCCTTCCCGAGTGACGTCTGAAGAGCGCGACCACCGATCAGTCCCTCTCGCGATCGACCTGGAGATGCTGCGTCCGGCGCTGCGCGCCGGCTGGGGAGCGGACACCTGCGACCCGCACGATGTGCGGGATTGGCACGCCGGCAACGCAGCCCGTGGTCAGTGCGGGGTGACCGCGTTGATCGTTCAGGACCTGCTCGGCGGAGAGCTGATCCTCGGTGAGGTCTTCGCCGGAGACGCCAAGGTCGGCCACCACTACTGGAATCGACTGGCCGACGGCCGTGAGGTGGACCTGACTGCTGACCAGTTCCAGCCGTCGGAGATCGTCGTCGGCGGTCAGGTGCAGCACCGCCCTCCCGGCCCACCCGGGCGTTGCCGCCGGCAGTACGAGATCCTGCGGCACCGCGTCCTCGTGGCCCTCTACGGCGACGGATCGGTGAACTGATCCTGGTGGGCTGGTGTCGGTTCCGCGCCGGCTTTCGTGAACCCGCCCCGGCGAGGCGTCGGCGAGGACGGTGGGCCGTCCGCGAGGCTGTGGGCGTGAAGTACGTGTCCAGAGTGCCGCGACCGCCACTGGACGGGCTGATCGACGACCTCTACTAGCTGGCGGGTTCGCCGCCGTACCCCCGGCTGACGCTGCCGCCGATGCCGGTGACGTCGGAGGCCAGGTGCTCGCCGCGGGCCTGGTCGACGAGGTACGCATGGACGTCGTACCAGTGGTCCTCGGGTCCGGCAGGCGCTTCTTCGGGCCGGTGGACGCGCAGCACCTGCTGGCGGACCCGGACGTGGTGATCCCGGGCGACCGGGTGCTCCACTTGCGCTACCGGGTGCGCCGCTCCGCCCGGTCAGCGCGGTCCGAGCCCGGTGCGCCCATCGATCAGTTCGCGTACGACGTCCAGGTGGCCGGCGTGCCGGGCGGTCTCCTCGATGACGTGCAGAATGATCCGGCGTAGGTCGGTGGTCTGCGACGCTATCGTCTCGTCCGGATGCCGGCCGGCGGGTGCCGCCGTCAGCGGGGCCCCGGCGATGATCGCGTCCGAGATATCGCACTGGTCGCGGTAGAAGGCGAAGACGTGGGGCGGCGGTCGAGTGGTGCGCAGTGGTGTGTTCTCGTCCGGCCAGGGCAAGGGCTCCGCCGCACCACGGAAGACCTCCTGGAACCAGTGGCGTTCCGCGTGCCCGAGATGCTCCACCAGCCCGAGCGGCGACCATCCGGAGGGCAGGACGGATGTCCGCAACGCGATCTCGTCCAGATCCGCCAGGATGGCCCGGACACTCGCGCGCTGATAGTCCAGGAACTCACACAGCGCGGCCTTCTCCACATCGACTACCAACACGCCGGCAAGCTAGCTGCCACCCCCGACACTTTCGCCGCCACACGGTCGGCGACCGGGTTAGCTGGCGAACCAGACGACGAGTCGTACGTTGTCCTCGCCGTGCCGTTCGGCCAGTTCACGCATGCCGTCCAGTACCGCGCGCAGCGCCGGGTCGTGACGCAGCACATCGCCGTGGGACAGGGCACGGTGGCTAGGCTGTGCCGGTGTGGAAGGCGGGGTCCCGGGGTGACCGTCGTGGTTGACGCGGACGACGTCCGCCGGGTGGCGCTGTCGCTGCCCCATGTGGTCGAGATCGACAGCGACGGCTTCGACTTCCGGGTCGCCGGCAAGGGATTCGTCTGGTCCTATCCCGAGCGGACGCCCGGGAAACCGCGCCGCATCCGCACCGACATCGCGGTGCTGTACGTGGGCGACGAGGCGGAGAAGCAGGCGTTGCTCCTGGGCGAGCCCGACCTCTTCTTCACCACGCCCGCGTACGACGGGTCACCCCTGGTCATGCTGCGCCTGGCGTACGTCGGCGTCGAGCGCCTGACGGAACTGGTCACCGACGCGTGGCGGATGCGTGCCCCCGACTCGCTTCACCGGTGACCTCGACGAGGGCACCGGAGCGTGAGCCGGCCGTCTCTGCCCTCGTCGTCGGTGTCGACGATTGACAGGTTCGCACCGGGCGAGGAATTGTTGTCGCCGAGCCCGCGATTCGCGTGGGCACTCCGCATGAGGGAATGACGCCTGTGATCCGGGTAGGCCGAGCGGCCGCCTGAGTGTCGACCACGCGACGGATGACCGTCGCGCGCCTGCGACACGGCGGGGCGGCCCGACGATTCCTCCGCCCATCGCAGCTTCTGTCATGCATCGAGGTCTCACGGTGAACATGGATGCCCGCATCCAGCAGTCAGTCGTCGTCAACCTGTCCCGCCGGCCCGCGCCGGTCGAGGTGGGGCCCTTCGTGCTCGGGCTCGACCCGACCACTACCAGCCCGTACGTCAACTACGCGACGCCGCGTCCCGGCGCCGCCGTCACCGCTGCCGACGTCACCGCCCTGGTCGCGGCGTTCGGCGCCGCGGACCGCAAACCCCGTCTGGAGTACGTCACCAGTTGCGTCCCCGATCTGGAGGCGCTGCTGACCGCCGCCGGCTTCGTCGTGGAAGCCCGGCACACCTACCTGCTCTGCGTGCCGGAGACGCTGGCGTCCCCACCCGTGCCGGACCACTTCCACCTGTGCGTACCGGGTGCCGATTCCCAGCGCGCGGCGCTGATCGGCGCGCAGAACGAGGCGTTCGGCGACGAATCGGTCCCCTCCGAGGCTGACGTGGCTCGGCTGCGGCGTCAGCAGGACGCCGGAGGCGTGGCCGTCATGGCCGTCGGCGACGACGGCACCTGCGCGGGCGGCGGCGGTGCTGCCGCGCCGGTCGGCGCGGTCAGCGAGGTGGCCGGCATCGCCGTACGCCGTCCGTACCGCCGCCGGGGACTGGCGTCCGCGATCACCGCCGAGGTGACCCGGCGGCTGTTCGGCGCCGATACCGAGGTCGCCTGGCTGGAGGCCGGCGGCGAGGACTCATGGCGCGTCTACGAGCACGTCGGCTACCGGCCCGCCGGTCAGCGGCTCTACCTGGCCATGACCTGAGGACGGAGCAGCCGGGTGCCGCGGCATCCGCGAGACGCCACCGAGGACTTCGGGGCCGACCGGATAGCCGTTAATGCCGCGCTGATCGCTGAGGCTCCGGGTACACCTGGCCGGTGATCCTCATTCAGCGGGTCCGCGTCCGGTGGACCGCCGCCGCCCGCGGTGCGCCGGCCGCGAACGCCCGCAGCGGCCTCGCCCGGCCAAGGCCGCTGCCCGGGCCGTTTCCGGAGGCCGAGGTGGTCGTCCACGACGTGCTCGCCGACCAGGCGGTCGGCTACCAGGACCGGGAAGGGGTGCGCGCCGGCGGCGTCGCGCTGGCCCGCGAGGCCGGGCTGTGGCTCGGGTACGGCCGGGCGTCGGTCGTCGTGGACCGGCTGCCCGGGTCGGCGGCGTATCCGCGTCCGTCGGCGTCGGCACGGCTGTTCACGCTCGCTGCGGGGCAGGTCGGCTGTTACCGGGCCAACTTCCGGTTCACCGGGTGCGCGTGCAGCCCGAGCTGGTACTACGAGGAGTGGCTGGTGCACGTCGCGCACGGCCCGGTGGCGCGTTTCGGGTACGGCGAGCCGGACCGCGACGTCGACCACCGGGTCCGGTTGTACGGGGGCGCGCGCGTGGGGGAGCCTTCCTGACCGTGTGAGCGTGACCTGAGCGGCTGATGCGACCCGGCTACGCTCCGGGCGGTGTCCGAGCCGTACACGGCGTTGTACATGGTCCACTCCGGTCAGCCGGAGGGGTGCGGGGAGCCGAACCGTACGCCGGTGGCCTGTTCGGACAGCTCCCACAGGCGGCGGCCGTGTTCGGGGTCGGTGGCGGCGGGGGAGAGCCTGCCCGGCGCGGGGTGGCCGCGCAGCTCGGCTGTCCCGCCGGGCGCGATGAGCCGGCCCGACCTCGCCGTGGGGTCGGTGGCGGCGAACAGCTGCGGCCAGGCGCCGCTGTCGGCCGGCTGGGCGAGCAGCGGGTTGCCGATCCGGCCCAGCAGGATCCGCCAGATCCCGGTGGTGGCGCTCGTCTGCAGGTTCGTGGCGGCGTAGCCGGGGTGGGCGAGGACGCTGCGCAGCGGGCTGGCCGCCGCGCGGAGCCGGCGGTGCAGCTCGACGCCGAAGATCGCGTTGGCCAGCTTCGACGTGTTGTAGCAGCCCATCGGGGAGTACCGCCGCCCACCGGGCGGGTCGGGGAAGGGCGGCCTCGCCCGCCGGTGGTTGACCGAGGTGACGGTGACCACGCGGGGATCGCGGCCGGCCAGCAACAGCTCCAGCAGGAGGCCGGTGAGCGCGAAGTGTCCGAGGTGGTTGGTGGCGAACTGCAGCTCGTGCCCCTGCGGGCTGAGGTTGTGCGGCGTGGCCATCACCCCGGCGTTGTTGATCAGTACGTCCACCCGGCGGTGGTCGGCGTGCATCCGGGCGGCGAACTCGCGTACCGAATCGAGGTCGGCCAGGTCGAGCCGCCGTACCTCCAGATCCACGCCGGGCCGGGCGGCGGCGATGCCGGCGGCGGCCCGGCGGCCCTTCTCCTCGTCGCGAACGGCCAGCACCACGCGAGCGCCGCGGGCGGCGAGCGCCCGCGTGGTGGCCAGGCCGAGGCCGCTGCTCGCGCCGGTGACGACGAAGGTACGACCGCTCAGGTCGGGGATCCGCTCCGCTGTCCAGCCGTCAACATCCATGAGTCTCACTGTGCGACCTATGGCACTGAGTGTCAATGACTGCGTCGGATGTCATCACCGGCATCACGTAGCATCGGTGAATGGGATCTCGTGTGGACGGCGGCATGGCCGAACGCAAACGCCGGCTGGTCGCCGACGAGCTGCGCGACGCCGCCCTGATGCTGCTCGCCGACCGCGGCTTCGACGTGGTGACGATCGACGACATGGTGGCGGCGGCCGGCGTGTCGCGGCGTACCTTTTTCCGCTACTACGCGTCCAAGGAGGACGTGGTCGTCCGGTTCCTGGCCGACATGGGGGCGGACGTCGTCGCCGAACTCGCCGCGCGACCGGGCAGCGAGCCGCCGTCGGTCGCGCTGCGCCACGCCGTCTGGGTGCCGCTCGCCTCCTGCACCGGCCATCCCGACCACGCCGAGCGGGCCCGGGTCGTGGTCCGGCTGATCCTGGACACCCCGGCCCTGCACGCCCGCTGGCTGGAGCGCCAGATCCAGTGGCGTGCCGGTCTGGCCGCCGAACTGGCCGCGCGCCACGGCCTCGACCCGGACACCGACCCCTACCCGCGGCTGGCCGCCGGGATGGCCCTGCTGGCGTTCGACACGGTGCTCCAGCAGTGGCGGGCGGGCGACGACGAGCAGCGCCTGGCCGAGCTGACCGACCGCGCGTTCGCGATGGTGGCCCCGGCCCTCGACGCCAGTCACGGGGCACACGAGCCGGACCGCCGCCGCTAGGGTCATGATCATGGACATCCTCCGATACGCGGCGTTCACCGCCGACCCCGCCGGTGGCAACCCGGCCGGCGTCGTGCTGGACGCCACCGGCGCGGGCGACACGGAGATGCGGCGGGTGGCGGCGCAGGTCGGCTACTCCGAGACGGCGTTCCTCGTGCCCGCGCGCGACGGACGGTTCACGGTGCGCTACTTCAGCCCGAAGGCGGAGGTGCCGTTCTGCGGACACGCGACGATCGCGTCGGCGGTCGCGTACGCCGAGCGGCACGGCCCCGGTGTGCTGCACCTGGACACCCGCGCCGGGCTGGTCGAGGTCGCCACGAGCATACGGCCCGACGGCACCACCACCGCCACGCTGACGAGCGTCGCGCCGCGCACCGTACCGCTGGGCGCGGAGGATCTGGCGGCGCTGCTCGCCGCGTTGCGCTGGTCGCCGGACGATCTCGACGCGACGCTGCCGCCGCGTGTCGCGTACGCCGGGGCCTGGCATCCGATCGTGGCCGCCGCGACCCGGCAGCGCCTGGCGGACCTGGACTACGACATGGCCGCGCTGGGCGCGCTGATGGCCGAGCGGGACTGGACGACGATCGACCTGGTGCACCGGGAGTCCCCGCTGCTGTTCCACGCGCGCAATCCGTTCCCGCCCGGCGGCGTGGTCGAGGACGCCGCGACCGGTGCGGCGGCCGCCGCGTTCGGCGGCTACCTGCGCGAGCTGGGCCTCGTGGAGCCGCCCGCGACGGTCACCGTGCGGCAGGGCGAGGACATGGGCCGTCCGAGCCTGCTCACCGTCGGCATTCCCGCCGGCCCCGGCGCCGGGATCGCGGTGACCGGCACCGCCGTGGCCATCCGCGAGGCGGCCCGGTGAGGCCGGACCACTGCTTCATCTTCTTCGTCCTCGAAGCACACTGAGACACCGAGGCGCGTGACGTCGGATCCGGGGCGGCTCGTTCGTAGTACGGGTGAGAGGCGGCCGGACCGGGCCGCCCGGACAAGGGAGTCATGGCATGCCGCGGTACCTGATCTCGTTCAACGACGGCGCGATGGACCACATCCCCGCCGAGGAGATCCCCCAGGTGGGCAAGGACGCGCACGCGGTCATCCAGGAGGCCGTCAACGCGGGCGCGTTCGTGTACGGCACCGGGCTCGAACGCCAGCAGGCGAGCATCGTGGGCACGGACGGGGTGGTCACCGACGGGCCGTTCCCGGAGACCAAGGAGGTCATCGGCGGGTTCGTGGTCCTCGACGTGGCCTCACACGACGAGGCGCTGAAGTGGGCCGCCAAGATCGCTGGCGCGTGCCGCTGCGCCCAGGAGGTCCGGGAGATCATGCCCGACCCCGAGACGGAGGCGATGCTCCGCGTGGCGGGCCGCTGACCGGTCCGATGTCGACGCGATGACCCGGTGGGCGTGGCACCCGGCCCGGGGTCACGCCCACCATGATCGCTAGCCTCAGGCGGTGAAACGTGAACTCGCCGCACTCTCCCTGCTGTTCGTCGTCTCCGCATGCGCACCCGCGGAGCCCGCGCCGTCGTCCGCCACTGCACCGTCGTCGTCCGCCGCGGCGTCGTCGGCCGCTCCGCAGGCCGGCTCGACAGCGCCCGCGGACAAGGTCGCGGCCGGGGCGTGCAACATGGTGGCCCGGGTGATCGAGCAGCAGGACGTCCGCTTCACCTCGAACTCGCCGATCGCCATGCGTGCCCGCAAGGCGGCCGATCCGGGTGTCCGGGACGCCGGCGAGCGGCTGGCGGTGGCGGCGAAGGAATCCGGGGACATGTTCGTCCGCAACGACCCGAACGAGGACACCGGCCCGGTCGACGCGCGCATGGCCGAGGCGCAGCGCGGGCTCCTGTCCGCGTGTACGGCGCTGTTCGGGCCGCAGCCGTGGCCGTTCGCACCGTCGCCGACACCGACCACCTGACCCGGGTGGTGCGCGACGCTCCTGTGGTGGTCCAGCCTCACGCCTGGCCGGCAGCCTGAGCGATGGCGAGCGTGTGCTGGTACTCGCGCCAGTGGGCCAGCTTGCCGTCCCGGGTCCGCAACACCCCGATGAAAGGCGCGGAGGTGGTCACCCCGGTCACCGTGTGCGTGCCGACGAGTTCGTACTCGACCACGATCACCTCGGGGTCGGCGGTCTCGTGTACGACCACGCCGCGGCAGTCGTCGAACCGCACCGGGAACGACGCCCGGCCCGCTCGCGTGTACTCGAGAACGGGCTGCTTCCCCTCGGTGCGCGTCGGGTGGCCGGGCGCGGCGAAGGGCGTCTCGACCACCACGTCGTCGGCCAGCGAATCCGCGTCGAAGGCGGGCAGACCGGCCAGCCATCTGGCGCGCATGCTCTCGAAGATCTGCTGTGGTGTCACGCCGGCCTCCGCAATAATGAGTCATTACTCGACTTGTGTCACAGAGAATAATGAGTGGAGACTCACTTTGGTAGAGGGTCCGCCCCTGCGCGCCGACGCGCAACGCAACCGGGCACGCATCCTGGACGCCGCCGAGGCGGTCTTCGCCGAGTTCGGCGCCCGCGCCTCCACCGAGGAGGTGGCCCGCCGGGCCGGCGTCGCCATCGGTACGGTCTTCCGTCATTTCCCCACCAAGGAGGAGCTGCTCGCCGCGCTCATGAAGCGACTGCTCGCGCAGCTCGCCGAGGAGGCGGGAAGACACGACCTCTTCGGGTTCTTCAGACACACGGTGGCGCAGGCCGCCGCGAAGAAGACGGCAGTTGAACTGCTCGCCGGATCCGGCGTGGACATCCGGCTTCCGGACGCGGTAGGTCACCTGGAGGAGGCAGTGGGCAGACTGCTGGCACGGGCCCAGGCCGCCGGAGCCGTCGCCGACTCGGTACGGCTCCCCGAGGTGATGGCGCTGCTCGCCGGCATGTGCCAGGGCGCGCTGCACGGCGGATGGGACGAGCATCTGCAAGCCCGGACGCTGGCGGTCGTCTTCGCCGGCTTCGAGCGCGGGTGACGGTCCGGCGCGGATCACGCCGCGGTGAACCGCGAAAAACCGGTTGGCCCGCCCCGGCGAGCGCTGTTAACTTGCCGGTGGCCGTGCCGGAGAACGAGGGAGGTGGTACCCGTGACCGCAGTAACGACATGGGTGCTCCCCTCGGGGGTCACGGCCGGGCGATAGGTCGTCCGGGAGCGCCGTCGCACTCCCGAAAGGCACGACCATGCGCTTCACCTCCGAACAGCGCCTCGCCGACGGCGTCCGCGAACGCGAGTTCACCCTCGGCGGCATCCCGGGCATCCTGTGGACGCCCGCATCCACGTCGGCGCCGGCCCCGCTGATCCTGCTCGGCCACCCCGGCGGACTGCGCCGGATGTACCCCCGCCTGGCGGCCCGGGCGCAGGGCTGCGTCGAGCAGGGCTTCGCCGCCGCCACCATCGAACTGCCCGGCGGCGGCGACCGGCCCGCGACCGCCGCCGCCGAGCAGGCCCGCGCCGACCTGCGCCGGGCACTGGCGGCCGGCGAGCGGGTCGCCGACGAGGTGGTCGACCGGCTCGTCCTGCCGCTGGTGGAGGAGGCGGTCCCGGAGTGCCGGGCCGCGCTGGACGCCCTCCTCGCGCTGCCCGAGGTCGGCGGCCCGGTCGGGTACGCCGGCGGGGTGATCTCGATCGGCGTACGGCTGGCGGCGGTCGAGGCGCGCATCGTGGCCGCGCTCCTGTTCGCCGGGAGCTTCGTGCCGCGCACCATCATCGAGGAGGCTCGACGGGTCACCGTCCCGCTACATGTCCTGTTGCAGTGGGACGACGAGGGCAACGACCGGCAGATGGCACTGGACCTCTTCGACGCCTTCGGCTCGGCGGAGAAGACGCTGCACGCCAACATGGGCGGGCACACCGGCGTCCCGTGGTTCGAGGGGGAGGCCGCGAACCGCTTCTTCGTCCGGCACCTGAAGGCGGGCCCACCGGCGGCGACCTCGGCGGATCCGGGGGAGCGGACGCAGTCCGGCCAATAGGGTGATCGCATGGCGCCCGTGAGCGGACTGGACCACGTCGTCATCGCCGTGTCCGACTGGCGGGCCGCCACCGGCTTCTATCGCGACGTCGTCGGCGCCGAGGTGATCGGCGTCGGCGGCGACCGCGTCGCCTTCCGGATCGGCCCCCACCGGTTGAGCGTGCACGGGCCGGGTCTCGACCTCGGCGGCAACGTGGCCCGGATTCCCGTCCGTCCGGGCAACAGCGACATCTGTTTCGTCTGGGCGGGGCCGATCGAGGAGGCGGTGGCGCACCTGCGGCGGCACGACGTCGAGGTGGAGACCGGACCGGTCCGGCGGGTCGGTGCCGGTGGCGCCGGGACCAGCGTCTACTTCCGCGACCCGGACGGAAGCCTGCTCGAGTTCATCTCCTATCAGGAGACGCCGTAACGGCCCGGTCAGAGCGGTGACGCCACCAGTTCGACGTTGCGGGCCTCCGTCGCGTCGTCCACGGCGAACTGCAACAGCCAGCGGCCCGGCGCCAACTCGATCTCGTCGTTGCCGTCGGCGTCGCCGACGTAGAGCCGCCCGGAGGGAAGGTCGAAGGTGACCTCGTACGGATGCCCCGGCACGCGCTGCGACGTAACGCGGATGTCGATCGTGACATCTGCCTCTCCCTCGTCCGCCACGGCGGCGGAGGCGACCAGGACCGCGACGTGATGAGTCGTGGCGAGCACCGGGCCCCCGCCGGTGTGGAAGTCGATGTCGAAATCGGCCTCGCAGTCCGCGTCACTGAGGTAGACGGCACCCCAGTGGAAGATGCGGACCCGGCGCACCCGTCGGATCACGCCGACCCGCCCACCGGCGCCGCCCAGGTGGGACGCCGGATCAGGCAGAACGGGTGACCGGCAGGGTCGGCGTACACGTGGTCGCCCGGCAGCCGCCGCGCGCCCAGCGCGAGCACCGTCGCGCCGGCCTCGTCCTGGTCGTCGACCATCACGTCCAGGTGCATCTGCTGCGGCACCGCCGGCTCCGGCCACGTCGGCGCAATCAGCTCGGGGGCGCGCTGGAACGCCAGGCCGGACGCCGCCGTACTGGCCGACACGACGGCGAAGTCGTCGTCGGCGTACGTGACCGGGTCGCCCAGGACCGCGCTCCAGAAGCGTGCCTCGGCCATCGGATCCGGGCAGTCGACGATCAGGTGGTGGAGTCGGCCGAGCGGCATCGCGATCGCCTCGTCAGCTCAGCCGCAGGTCGTGTTCGGCGAGGGCGGCCTCGATGACGCCCAGCGCCTTCGGCCCCATGCCGTGCAGGCGGGCCAGCTCCGCGCGCGGCACACCGGCGAGCCGGCGCAGCGTGGTGTAGCCGGCCGCGGTCAGCGCCCGGGTGGCCGGCGCGCTGATCTTCGGCAGACTGTCCAGGGACGACGTCATCGCCCGATGCTAGACCGCCGGCGTCGGGCCAGATGCCCCGGCGAGCGTGCGCCCCGCCGGGCGTCGGTGCGGCAGCGCCGCCAGGCCCAGCACGAGCAGCAGCAGGACCGCGCCGACCAGGAACGGCAGCGACAAGGTGGGCTGGCCGAGCCACTCCCACGGCACGTGCCAGCGCGGATGCGGTTCGTCCAGGTGGTGGGTGAGCATCAGCGGCACGCCCAGCAGGATCGGCGCGGTCCAGAACAGCATCGCGACGCCGTACAGGACCTTCGCCGGCCCCTGCACCAGCGGGCGCTGTCCCTCGATGCGCCGGCTGACCCAGCCGAACAGCACCCAGCCGCCGACGGTGCCCAGCACGAAGCCGAGTAGCCCGGCGGGGTGGGCGGTGCCGGGGGTGGCGCGACTGAGGGTGATGTTCGTCGAGCCGTCGGCGGTGAGTTCCACGGCGAGGATGTGGTCGCCGCGTTCGGCGTACACGGTGACGTCGGAGGGGATGGACGCCCTGTCGCACTGCGGACTGCCGGAGACGCAGTCGTAAGCGTTGGCGTAGAAGGGCTCGTGGCGCTCCCACCCGGCGGCGTCCAGGCGTTGCCGCAGGTCGCGGAGGCCGCCGGCCGGCGTCTGGTCGAACGACGCGGTCAGCTCGGCCAGCGCGTACTCGCCGCCGTCGCCGAGCAGCAGCTCGGACATGAGGTCCTCGTTCAGCGGGTGGCTGTAGATGAGGAACACGGCGGGCGGGTCGTCCTGGTCGAGGTGGCTGACCTGCCGATCCGGATAGAGCTGCCCGACCACGGCGGCGAGGTCCCGGTGGTCGAGCGGGCGGGAGCCGAGCCACGCGAGCCAGGTGCCGAACGACCCGGCGAACAAACCGCAGACCACCGCGAAGACCGACGCCCAGGCCACCACGGTGCGGCTCGCCGGCCGTCCCAGCCGGGCGCGCAGACCATGGCGTACGAGATTCGCCGCCACCCGGGTGCGCCGGTGTGCCGCGCCGACGTCCCGTACCGTCTCCAGGATCTCGGCACCGCGCGCCCGGCGGTAGTCACGGGGGTAGGCAAGCAACAGCCAGCGGTGCATGGGTTTCTCCCTACGGGGCCGCGACGGCGGGGGTGTCAGGCGGTGCGGGGCCGCAGGGCGCGCAGCCGGGACTCGGCGGCGGACGCGAGCTGCCGCAGCCGTTCGGTCTGGCGGGCCAGCTCGGCCTGGCCGTCGGCGCGCAGCCGGTAGTAGCGGCGCAGCCTGCCGTCGACGACCTCTTCGTGGCTGAGTTCGACGAGACCCTGCGCGACCAGGCGGTCCAGCGCGGCGTAGAGCGTGCCCGGCAACAGGTTGACGCGACCGCCGGACAGGCCGGCGACCTCCTGGATGATCCCGTAGCCGTGGCGCGGCTCGTCGGCCAGCGCGGTCAGGATCAGGAAGGTCGCCTCGCGCATCTCACTCACCGAGGCAACATATACAGTCAATCAATACATCGTCAACGGTCGCCGAGCAGTCCGCGTTCGGTCAGGAAGGCGCGCAGCGTCCCGGCGTCCTCGGCGGACATCAGCCACCGGGGGATCACCGTGGCCGGCATCCGTCCCACGTAGACGATCCAGAAATCAGGGGTCTCGGTGACCCGCTCGACGCCGTCCCAGGCGATGCCGCCGGACTCCGAGCCGCTGCGCATCATGATGTTGCGGTCGTCGATGTCGTAGCCACCCTCGACCGCGTAGCCGCCGGAGCGGCGCCGGGCCCGCCAGCGCACCCACGGCGCGTACAGTATCGACAGCACACCTGTCACGATGAACGCGGTCCACAGCGACGCGAAGCGGCCACTCCGCTCCGACGCCTGCGAGGCGATCCAGCCGATCACCCCGATCGCGGCGAGGACCGCGCCGATGTAGCCGAAGCGGCGCAGCCGGGCGGCGGCGAGCGCGGCGGCCACCCGGGCCGGATAGGCGGGGTCGGCCGGTACGGCGAAACGGATCTGCACGCCCGAACGATAGTGCCCCGCCCGCCTGTCCCGGGCTGGACCCGCGTAGCGCGCCGGTCAGGTCCGGCGCAGCACCAGCGTCACGAAGCCGAGCACGCCCCGGTATCCGCGCAGCCACTGGTCGCGGTGCTCCCGGGCAGCGGCGAGCGCGTCGGCGGCATCCGGGTGACCCGGGTTGTCCAGCGCCCACTCGGTGAGCGAGCCGGTCCACGACCACTCGTAGTCGTCCCACTCGGAGGTGTCGCTGACGTGCGCGTACACCGGGGCCCAGCCCGCCTGCTCGGCGGCGTCGACCAGACCGGCGAGGTCGGTGTGGTCGCCGGGCTTCGCCTCCAGCGCGGACAGCGCCTCCGGCGTCGGCGGCACCTGCCAGAATCCCTCGCCCACCATCAGGATGCCGTCGGCGTTCACGTGCCGGCCCGCCAGCTCCAGCGTCCCGGTGAACCCGCCGAACGCGTGCGTCGACCCGACGCAGAGCACCAGGTCGTAGTCGCCGTCCGGCACGTACGACCGGGCGTCGCGCTCGTGCAGCGTGAGCCGGTCGGCGAGGCCGCGCACGGTGGCGGCCTCGGCGGCGCGTTCCAGCGCGTACGGGTTGAGGTCCACGCCGTCGGCCTGCCCGTCCGGGTGGTGCGCGAGGGCCTGCAACGCCCACGCTGCCTCGCCGCAGCCCAGGTCGAGGATCCGGGCCGCCGGACGGCGACCGGCCCGGCGCAGCAGCCGGTTGACGTTGACGCCGGAGAGTGGGGCCGCGATCGGGTGGTGCGAGTGCGCGATGCTGCTGAGCCGTCGACGGTCCATCACCGCAGTCAACACGAGCACGACCGGATTGTCCTGCCGGTCAGGTGCGGCAGACGATCGTCGCGTCGTCGGTGGCGACACCCTGGCGTGCCTCCGCCGCCCGGACCCGGGCGATGACCTCGGCCGGGCCGTCGGTCTCCAGCAGGCGCAACAGCCCCGGCCAGTCGGTCAGGCCGAACGTGTCCGCGAGACGGCTCGCGCCGTTGCTGAGCAGCGCCGCACCGGTCACGTCGTGGGTCGGGCACTCGCCGGTGACGGCCTCGTCCACCACTGTCGGGTCGTCCTTGGCGACCCAGAACCCACCGGGACTGTTGCGGCGGGACCGTAGTTCCATCATCAGCCGCCGGTACTCTTCGCTGCCGACGGGCACGCCGGTCAGCCGCTCCTCGAAGGACCGGGCGATCACCACCTCACGCGGATCGTGCGCGACGACCGGCTCACCCGTCGTGCGGCCCACGACCGCGACCGCGTCGCCGAGGACCAGGTGCTCGACGATGTCGCCGGAGAACCGCAGCATCGCGACCGCCGCGAACGGGCTGATCGGATGGGCGACGTCGCACGTGTCGCGGTGCGCGTCGGTGACCCGCTCGATGCCCTCGGCCAGCACGTCGCGCAGGCTCCGCTCCTCGGCCAGCGCGCCGAGCAACGCGCCGCCGAGCCGTGTCGCGTACCAGGCGATGCCGTGGTGGCAGACCTCGCCCGCGCCGGCGATGCCGCCGGCGCCGTCGACCAGGACCAGGCCGCACGGTACGGCACCGGCGAAATCCTCGTTGCTGCGCCCGGGGTGCCCGGCGTCGGTCGCCAACGTCACCGTCACCACAGCCGTCTCCGTCCCTCGGGGTCAAGCCGGCGTAGTGAACACCCCGACGCCGCACCCTGGCAAGCCTTCACCGGAACGCTTGGGCGATAAAGGCGCATGTATCACCGAAAAGGGAGTTTTTCGTTGCCCTGTCGATCAACAGCCGGGAAAGCGTGGGACTGCACCGCGTGGCAGCTCAAGATTTGCTCAAGTTCGATCGACATCGACGATGGGAATTCCCGCTGTTGCTAATCTCCGACCATCTGCAACCAACGGGGAGTGAAGATGAATCGAAGAATGCGTCTGATCGCGTCGGCCGCAATTTCCACCGCCCTTGCGCTCTTCGGGATGGCCGGGGTCGCCACGGCGGCGCCGGTGTCCGAGAAAACCGCGACCACATTCTCGTCGGTGAGCGCCTCTACGGCTCTCGACTCGGGCGCCCTGCTGGCGGCGTCCGACTACCGGAAAGAAGCCACCTCGTATTTCTCGGTAACCTACGCCGTGGCGGGGGGTGACAGCACGCCGTGCTCCGGCATGGCATTCGTCGGGCAGACGTGGAACGGCTACATCGAGGCGAGCACGACAGTTACCTGCTCCTTCGTGCCTGCATTCTCCACCACCGCCCGGGCGAAAATCACTCTTGGTCGTCTCGGCAGCGTCAAGTCGACGAAGAACTCCACGTGCGACAAGGCGAAGTTCTGCGCGGCGTCCACCAGTTACAACGGGGGCTCGAACGGCAAGACCTGGTGCAACGAGGCCTTCGCGACCGCAGCGAATTTTGTCAACCGCTCCGGATCCACGATCGTCTGCATCAATACCTGAGTGGATGAGTGAAGGGCGGCGGCCACGGATATCCGTGCCGCCGCCCCATTCGCTCAACGGGTCAGGGCCGGAGAGCTGGCGAGCGTCTTGTCGAGACGCACGCTCTTGGCGCTCCTGCCCTGGTCTGTGTCACGAATCGCGCGGCGGCTTCGTCTTCTGCGGGTGGAACGTCTCGTGGCGGGCCAGCATGGCGACGAACTCGCCGATCTTGCGCGTCCGGGTCTCCGCGCGTTTGACCGCGTTGAGCCGGTGGATGAGCGCGAACCGGTTGGCGCTGGTGAGCACGTCGAACATGGCCTGGGCGGCGGGCTCGGCCGCGATGGCGGCGAGCAGGTCGGCCGGCACCTGGGCCTCCGACGGCGGGGCGTAGGCCGCCGCCCACCGGCCGTCCGCCTTCGCGGCCTCCACTGCGGCCCGGCCCGCCGGCGTCATCCGCCCTTCCGCCTCCAGCCGGGCCACGTGCGCGACGTTGCGCTGCGACCAGGAGCTGCGCGCCCGGCGCGGGGTGAACCGGATCCAGGAGCTCTCGTGGTCGCGCTTGCGGGCCTGCCCGTCGATCCAGCCGAAGCAGAGCGCCTCGTCGACCGCCTGCTGCCAGGTCAGCGTGGTGACGGTGCCGCCCTTGCGGGTCAGGGCGAGCCAGACGCCGGGCGAGGTGTCGTGATGGGCGGACAGCCACGCGCGCAGCGCGCCCCCGTCGGCCACGATCAGCTCATCCAGCTCAGCGGTTCCCATGACCAGCAGGCTATGCCGGGGGTACGACATCGACGCCCGCCCGCCGCTCGTGTGACCGGCGGGCCGCCAGCAGCTCGCCCAGGTGCCGTTCGCTCCACGACCGGGCGGCCGCGACGAGCGTCAGCAGGCTGCGGCCCAGCGGCGTCAGCGCGTACTCCACGCGCGGCGGATTCTCGTCGTAGGCGGTACGCGTGACAAGCCCGTCGCGTTCCATCGCCCGCAACGTCTCGGCCAGCACCTTCGGGGTGATCGTGCGCAGCGGCACCCGCAGCTCGGTGAACCGGCGCGGCCCGTGTTCCAGGCACAGCACCACCATCGCGGTCCACTTGTCGCCGATCTGCAACGGCATCATCCGCGACGGACAGGCGGGTGGAACATGTCCGGATCGAGCGGCGTCACCGCCCGAGCGTAACCCCGGTACCGTTGCGGTAACCGGCACCCCGCGGCCTAGCGTCGCGCCATGACCAGCATCGCCGTCTTCGGCGCGGGCGGCCGGGCCGGTCGCGCGATCAGCGCCGAGGCCCACCGCCGAGGCCACCGCGTCACAGCCGTCGTCCGCGACCCCGTCCGCCATCCCGGCCTCACCTCCGCGGTACGCGGCGACGTCACCGACCCGGAGGCCGTCACCTCCATCGGGTACGGGCACGACGCCGCCGTCCACGCGGTCAGCCCGGCGTCCGGGCCGGACGCGCTGGCCGCAGCCGGCCCCGACCCGGGGTTCTTCGTCCGGGCGGCCGACGCGCTGCTGCACGGCCTGGCTCGCGCGGGCGTGCCCCAGCTCGTGGCGATCGGCCTGTTCGCCACGCTCACCGACACGCACGGCCGGCCCCTCCACGACGACCCGGCCGTCCTGCCCGCCGAGCTGCGGCCGTTCGCGCTCAGCCACGCCGCCGGCCTGGACCGGCTCCGCGCGGCGGACACCACTGTCGACTGGCTCGTGCTCACCCCACCGGCCGCGCTGGCCGTGGACGGTCCCCGCACGGGGCGGTACCGCCTCGGCGGCGAGCAGGCTCCGGCACTCGCGCACCTGTCGTACGCGGATCTGGCGGTCGCGGCGGTCGACGAGATCGAGTCGCCGCGCCACCACCGCACGCGGGTGTCGGTCTTCGGGGACGTGCCGGGCTAGCCGCCCGCCGCGTTGTGCCGCGCGACCAGCGCCGGCAACTCGTCCAGCGAGTCGATGCGGAACAGGCACCGGTCGGCCACGTCCGGCATGTCGAGGATGTGGCCCCACGGTCCGCGCCGGATCAGGCACGCCGTCATGCCGGCGGCCATCGCCGGGGCGGCGTCGTTGTCCGGCCGGTCACCGACGTACAGGATCGCGGACGCGTCGCCGCCGCCCTCGCGGACCACCCGGTCGAAGAACTCCGGCGCCGGCTTCGCCACGCCCCAGGCCGCCGACGTGCCGATCACGTCCACCGGCAGGTCCAGCGCCCGCAGTGTCGCCTCGGCGTGCTCCGGCTGGTTGCCGGCCAGGCCGACCCGCAGGCCCTGCTCCCGCAGGGCGGCCAGGCACGCCCGCGCGTCCGGGTAGAGATCCTCCTCGCCGAACGACTCCGGGTCACCGGCCGCGACCCGGCGCGCGAGTTCGGCGGTGAGGTCGAAGTCCGGCCGGAAGGCCCGGAACACCTCCTGGTAGTCCAGGCCACGGGCGATCACCGCGCCGAAGACGGCGGAGAACGTGTGCCTCGGTACGCCGAGCCAGTCCGCCCAGGTCGCGAACTCGCGCGTCTCGTCGAGGATCGTCCCGCCCACGTCGAAGAAGACCGTCCGGATCATTCGCGGATCGTACTGTCGTTGATCAGCCTGTGGGGGGTGGCCGGACGGTGCAGACTGCCCGCATGAACGCCGCCTTCCTCCCCGAACCGCCGCAGAGTCCGGCGGCGAAAGCCGCGTACGAGGACGACCTCGCCGCCGACGGCTACGTCAACAACCTCACCCGCGTCTGGTGCTGGCGACCCGACGTGCTGATGTCCTTCCAGAACACGCGCACCGAGCTGCTGGCCGAGTCCACGCTGTCCTCGCGTGAGGTGGCGGTGCTGGTCGCCGCCACCGCCGCCGCGCGGGGCGACTCGTACTGCGCGCTGGCTTGGGGCGCGCGGCTGGCCGGGATGAGCGACGAGGAGACCGCCGCCGGGGTGCTGCGCGGCGACGAGGCGGACCTGTCGGAGCGGGAGACGGCGCTGGCCGACTGGGCCCGCCGGGTCGTGACGGATCCGAACGCCACCACCGAGGCCGACACGCGACGCCTGCGCGACGCCGGCCTGAGCGACCGGGAGATCTTCGAGGCGACCACGCTGATCGCGTTCCGGCTGGCCTTCTCGACGGTGAACGACGCGCTCGGCGCCCGGCCGGACGCGCAACTGGCGGAGAAGGCGCCACGGCTCGTCCGGGAGGCGGTCACGTTCGGCCGCCCGGTCTGAACGAGCGCGCCCGCGACTCGGCCGGGGCCGCCTCGGGGCAGCGGCGTGCCACATGAGCGGAGATCATCGTCTGGTGACCGACACCGCCGTGTACACGTTGGCCGTTCCGCCGTTGTTCGCCGCCCTCGAGCCGGCACGCGACATCCTCATCGCCGGTGCCGGCGGCGGCTTCGATGTCTACGCCGGCCTGCCGCTGGCACTCGCGCTGTGGCAGGCCGGCAAGCGGGTGCACCTGGCCGGCTTCTCCTTCTCGGAGCTGGAGCTGCTCGACCGGCAGGTGTGGGTGGCCGAGCACGTCGCGGCGATCCGGCCGGACACCCTCAGCCCGGACTGGTACTTCCCGGAGGGGCACCTGGCCCGCTGGCTGGCGGGCCGGGACCTGCCGTCGACCGTGTACGCCTTCCCGCCGCTGGGCGTGCAGCCGTTGCGTGAGGCGTACCGGCACCTGGTCGACCGGCTCGGCCTCGACGCGATAGTGCTCGTCGACGGCGGCACCGACATCCTGCTGCGCGGCGACGAGAGCGGCCTGGGCACCCCGGTGGAGGACATCACCAGCCTGGCCGCCGTGGCCGGGCTGGACGTGCCGGTCCGGTTGGTGAGCAGCCTCGGCTTCGGCATCGACGCGCACGACGGCGTCAACCACGTCGAGGTGCTGGAGAACCTTGCCGCGCTCGACCGGGAGGGCGGCTACCTCGGCGCGCTGTCCATTCCCGGCTCCAGCCGTGAGGCGGTGCTCTACCGCGAGGCGGTCGCGCAGGCCCAGGCCGCCACCCCGCACCGGCCGAGCATCGTCCAGGGGCAGATCGCCGCCGCCACCGGCGGGGCGTGCGGAGACGTACGGTTCAGCCGGCGCACCGGCGACGGCGACCTGTTCGTCAACCCCCTCATGGCGATCTATTTCTCCGTCGACCTGCCCCGGCTCGCCGCCCGCTGCCTCTACCTCGACCGCATCGAGAACACGATCGGGCGGCGGCAGGTCGTCACCCGCATCGAGGCGTTCCGCGACGAGCTGCGGGCCACCCGGGTGCCCCGGGCGTTTCCGCACTGACGCCACGGCATGTCGTACCGGTGTGGGAGGGTCCGGACATGACGACGTTCGTGCTCATCCACGGTGGCGGTGGCAGCGCGTGGGACTGGCACCTGCTCGTTCCCGAGCTGGCCGCCCGGGGTCACGACGCGGTGGTGCCGGAGCTGCCGATCGGCGACCGGTCGGCGGGGTTCGCCGAGTTCCGCCAGGCGGTGATCGACGCCGTCGGCGAGCGCGACGACCTCGTGGTGGTCGGGCACTCGTACGGCGCGTTCACCGCATCGCTGGTCGCCGACCGGCTGCCGGTGCGGCTGCTGGTCCTGCTCACCCCGATGATCCCTCGACCTGGTGAGAAACCGGGGGACTGGTGGGGCAACACCGGCTACCGCGAGCCGGAAGGGCTCAGCGAGGAGCAACAGTTCTACAACGGCGTGCCCGCCGAGATCGTCGCCGAGGCGCCGGCGCACTCCCGGGAGCAGGTCAGCACGGAGTGGGACGAGCCGTGGCCGCTGGTCGCCTGGCCGGACGTGCCGACGGCGGTGCTGATCGGCCGCGACGACCGGTTCTTCCCCGCCGACTTCCAGCGCCGGGTGGCCGCCGACCGGCTCGGCGTGGTTCCGGACGAGATCGACGGCGGTCACGCGGTGGCGCTCAGCCGTCCCGGCCCGCTCGCCGACCGGCTGATCGCCTACCTGGCGTCCTGACCGTCCGGCCGCCGGGTTCAGGAGGAGGCGCTCCTCGATGACCTCGCGGGCCTGCCGCCGCTGCCCGGGCCGGTCTGGCGACCCTCCTGGCCCGGGTGATCAGGGCTGCGACGTCCGCCGGGCCAGATGGACCGTGACGTCGGCGGTGAGTTCGACCGCGTCCGGCAGGGCGTCCCGGATGCGGCGGAACGCCTGCTCGCGCACCGGTGGTGGCAGTTCGAGATAGGCCGAGACGGTCGACAGGAGACCGACGTAGTCGTCGGCGCTCATCGTGATCCGCCGCGCGATCTCCGACTGGCGCACGTCGGTGAACCACCCGGACGCGCGCAGCTCGGTGCCGGGCCACTGCATGCCGGCCTCCGGTGGCGTCCCGTCCGGCGACGGGATCTCGTCGTCGGCGAGGAACTCGGACCGGGCCGCGGCCACCGCGTCGCGCAGCGCCGGGTCGGCCAGCCGCAGCGGCCCGCCGAACGAGGCGAACACCCCACCCGCCGCGAGCAGCGCGGCGATCCGCTCCCACCGCCGGTCCGGGTCGGTCCAGTGCAGGGCCGCCGCCGCGTACACCAGGTCGTGACGCTCGTCGGCGCGCAACTGCTCGAACGCGGTCTGCCGGACCTTCACCCCGGCCGGGACGTGCCGGCGCAGTTCGGCGAGCATCGCGGGGTCCGGGTCGGTGGCGGTGACCGCGATGCCGCGCCGGGCGATCAGGCGGGTGGCCTTGCCGGTCCCGGCGCCGATCTCCAGGGCGGTCCGGACGGCCCGGTCCGCGTACGCCAGCACCAGGTCGGCGAGCTCCTCGGGGTAGCCGGGCCGGAACCGCTCGTACGCCTGCGCGACGGCTCCGAAACTCAACGCACGACCGGGCATGCCGAGCATCCTCCCACGAGCGTCCGCTCGTGCCGTGTTCTGGCAGGCGGTCCGGACGGGACCACACGAGACGACCACCATTGATAGGCTCCAATCTCGCTTCAGGGCTTACAGAAGGGTCGGTCATGCGGTTCTCACGGGTGGGCGCACGTCTGGTCACTGTCACTACTGCGGTGCTGACGCTGGGGGCGGTGACTGCCGCTCCGGCGGCCGCCGACGCCGGCAGTTGGCGGGCCTACGGCAACACGAACCCGATCACCTCCAGCTCCAGCGCCTGGAGGTGTGGCAACACCCACGCGATCGCCACCGACATGGTCGCCCAGGTCTGCGCGATCCGGTCGGCAGGCGGGGGTGCCGTGCAGGGAGCGGTGATCGTCCGCAACAACCGGTCCAGCCTCGGCCCGGCGGCCGCGTCGGTGTCGCTCTCGAACTACTACCGAGAGAGCCAGGGCTCTTGGACGTGCCCGTCCTCGGGAGTGGCGGCCAATTCCTGGTCCGTGTGTTTCGGGGCGACCATTCCCAGTTTGCCCAGCCTCGCCGCCACCGGCAACTCGCTGGGTGTGGGCCTCGGCAGCAGCGCGTTCGTCTAGGGCTCGCCGAGGTGACGAGATCCGGTGTCCGGTTCGGCGTTCAGCCGGAGCCCGGCCACCAGCACGAGGGACGGACATCATCGCGATGATCAGATACAACCTGAATAACCTGGAAAGGTCTGTTATGCGTTTTTCACGGCTGGGCGTACGTCTGGTTACTGTCATCACTGCCGCGCTGACGCTGGGGGCGGTGACCGCCGCGCCGACCGTGGCTGCCGCGCCCGCCGCGCCCGCCGCTGTCGCTGCCGCCGACGACGGCGCGTGGCGGGCCTACGGCAACACGAATCCGATCACGAGCAGTCCCAGCACCTGGAGCTGTGGCAGCACGGAGACGATCACCACCAACGTGATCGCCCAGGCCTGCGCGATCCGGACGGTGAATGGGGATCGGGTGCAGGGAGCGGTGATCGTCCGCAACAACCGGTCCACCCTCGCCAGCGTGTCCGCCTGGACGACGGTGTACCAGTTCAACGGATCCCTACTGGGTGAGTGGAAGTGCCCGTATTCGGGAGTGGCGGCCAATTCCTGGTCCGTGTGCTTCGGCGTGACCCGCACCTGGTCCAGCTCCGTCTTTGCCGGGGGGGCCGCGCTGGGTCTGGAACTTGGCACCAGCTCGCTCGTCTAGGGCCCCCACAGAATTGCTACCGAAGCTGAGCTCCGAGCGGTAACGAGGTCTCCGGTGTCCGGTTCGGCGATCGCAGCGGAACCCGGATGCCGGAGACCTCACCCTCGCCGCCTGCGTCGGCGCGGCGGTAGAGGTGCGGGGCGTCAGCGCGCGGCGCGCGGCACGGAGCCCGTCCGCCGGTCGCCGCCGGAGCGCTTGAGCAGTAACACGCCGCCGCCGATGAACACGAGGCTGAGCACGATCCCGACCAGGTTGCCCTGGGCGAGCGTGGAGAAGATGCCGAGCAGGCCCAGGATGACGGCCACGCCGCCGACCAGACGCATGAGGTAACGACCGACTGACTTGCCCCGTGAATCCACCATGGACGCTCGTCTACCCCTGCCGCGCCGCCGCGAAACGGGCGGCCGGGTCAGCGGTCGGCGAGCAGCCGTTCGCGGACCTCGCGGCGCAGGATCTTGCCGATCTGGGAGTACGGCAGCTCGTCGACGATCACGACGCGGCGGGGCACCTTGTAGCCGGCCAGGTGGGTGCGGCACGAGGTGCGGATCGCCTCCGGCGTGGCGGCCACCGCCGGGTCGACCACCACCGCGGCGACGACCTCCTCGCCGTCGTCGGTGGGCATCCCCACGGCGGCGGCCTCCCGTACGCCGGGGACGCGACGCAGCGCCTCCTCCACCTCGGACGGGTAGACGTTGAAGCCGCCGGTGATGATCAGCTCTTTGATCCGGTCGACCACCGTCACGAAGCCGTCGGCGTCCATGGTGACGATGTCGCCGGTCCGCATCCAGCCGCCGGGCAGCAGCACCTTCGCCGTCTCCTCCGGCCGGTGCCAGTAGCCGGAGAACACCTGCGGGCCGCGTACCAGCAGCTCGCCGGCCTCGCCCGGGGCGCGGTCGCGGGACGGGTCCTCCGGGTCGACGATGCGCACGTCGGTGGAGGGGAACGGCACCCCGACGGTGCCGGGACGGCGGGTCGGGGCGACCGGGTTGCCGACGGTGATCGGGGACGTCTCGGTCATCCCGTACCCCTCGACAAGCAGCCCGCCGGTCACCTGCTCCCACAGCTCCACTGTGGCCGGGGGCAGCGACATCGCGCCGGAGATCGCGTACCGGATGGAGGTGAGGTCGACGCCGCGCTCCCGGGCGGCGGTGGCCAGCTTCGCGTAGACCGGCGGCACCGCGGGCAGGAACGTCGGCGGTTGGCGCCGGACCGCGTCCAGCACCTGGTCGGCGTCGAAGCGGGGGAACAGCACCAGGGTGGCCCCGATGCTCACCGCGAAGGTGAGACAGAGCGTGAGCCCGTAGGCGTGGAACAGCGGCAGCACCGCGTACACCGTCTCCGCGCCGTCGCGCAGGCCCGGCACCCAGGCGCGGCCCTGCGCGGCGTTGGCGCGCAGGTTGCGGTGGGTCAGCACCGCGCCCTTGGGCTCGCCGGTGGTGCCACCTGTGTACTGGAGCAGCGCCACGTCGCCGGCCTCCGGCGCGGGATGTCCGGCGGGCAGCGGCCCGGCGGCGGCGACCAGCTCCGACCAGGGCAGCGCGCCGGGCGCGGGGGCGGTCATCGCGGCGCGGGCGGCGCGGACCTTCGGCAGCGGCGCCCGCAGCGCCCACCGCTTGAGCCGCGGCAGCGCCGCGGTGAGGTCGACCGACACCACGGTACGCACGGCGCCGCGTCCCGCCACCAGCGGCGCGACCTTGTCCCACGCGATCGCGACGGCGGCGCCGTGGTCGGTGAGCTGCCGGTCCAGTTCGTCGGCGGTGTAGAGCGGGTTGTGCTCGACGACGACCGCGCCGAGACGCAGCACGGCGTAGAAGGCCACCACGTGCTGCGGGCAGTTCGGCAACACCAGCGCGACCCGGTCGCCGGGCCCGACGCCGAGCCGGCGCAGCGCCTCGGCGGCGTGGGACACCTGGTCGGCCAGCTCGGTGAACGTGGTGGTGGCGCCGTAGAAGTCGAGCGCGACCCGGGGCCCGAACCGCCCGGCCGCCTCGGTGAGCAGGTCGACGAGCGAGCCGCCGGGCTCGGCGATGTCGGCCGGGACGCCGGGTGCGTAGCTACGGGTCCAGGGTCGCTGGGCGGTCGCGTCCATCGCCGTTACTCCTCGTCGCGCGGATGACGCCCCCAGCCTAACGTGACCGCCGGGTAACCTACGCTCACGTAGGTTGCCGCGTCGGTCACACCCGCCGCAGGTCAGCGGCGGCCGGTCGAGTGCTGGTGCATCGCCCGCCGGCCCTTGACGATCCCGACGACGATCACCGCGGCGAGCGCGATCACGCCGATGATGACGAACCAGCGGACCGCCTCCAGCAGCAGCCCGAGCAGGATGATCACACCGGCGGCCACGCCGACCACCCAGAGTAACGCGCGCATGTCCCAGCCTCCCGTCGTACGGTCGGCCAGGCGCTTTCCCGCTGGACGGGCGGGCATGCCGCCGCCGGGTGGATCAGTGCCGGGCCACGTACACGGTGTTCGCCGCCTCCCGGCCCTGCAACGGGTTCGGGAACCGGACGACGTGCGCCACCGAGGTCGGGAACACCTCGGTCAGCGTGCGCTGGAACGCCGGGTCCGGCGGGTCGTTCGACCACAGCGCGAAGACGCCCTCCGGGTGCAGCAGCGCGGCCAGCCGGCGCAGCCCGTCGACCGTGTAGAAGGCGGCATGGCTGGGGTGCAGCACCTGTCGGGGGGAGTGGTCCACGTCCAGCAGCACCGCGTGGAAGCGGCGCCCGGGCTCGTCGCTGTCGAAACCGCCGCCGGCGACCGCGGCGAAGAAGTCGGCCCGGACGAAGCGGGTACGCGGGTCGGTGGCCAGCCCGGCCGCGAACGGCAGCAGATCCCGCCGGTGCCAGTCGATCACGTCCTCGATCGCCTCGACCACCAGCAGCGACCGCACCCGGGGATCCTCCAGCGCGGTACGCGCGGTGTAGCCGAGCCCGAGCCCGCCGACCACCACGTCCAGCGCGTCACCGGTCAGCGGGGCCAGCCCGAGCCGGGCCAGCTCGATCTCCGCGACCGGGAAGGCGCTGGACATGAGGTACTCGTCGTCGAGCTTCACCTCGTACACGTCGGATTCCAGCGCCGGGTCGCGGCGCCGCCGCAGGCTGATCTCGCCGATCGGCGTCTCCCGCCAGGCCAGTTCCTCGAAACGCGCGCCCACCCGTGTCCTCTCCGCCGATCCGTCCCCGGGATGCTACCGGCCGGTCCCGGCCCGGCCCGGCGGAACGGCGGCGGCCGGCGGTCAGCCGGCCGGACGGGTGGCCACCACGACGGTGTCCAGCGCGTCGACGGTGCCGCCGTCGGTGGCCGGGACCGGCCGGCGAGCCGTCTCGGCCCGCCGCACGCGCAGCCCGGCCAGCCCGTCGACCACCGCCTCCGGCGTGAGCAGGATGGCCGGGTCCTGCGGGCCGCCGACGCCTCCGGAGAGGTTGGCCAGGTCGTGCCCGACCACCACGAGTGTGCCGCCGGGGCGCAGCGCGGACTTCGCCGCGGCGAGCACCCCGGCGAACTCGGGGGCGGGCAGGTGTAGGTAGCTGATCAGCACCAGGTCGTAGCTGTTCGGCACCGGCCGGTACGCGGTCACGTCCGCGACCCGCCAGTCGACTGTGACGCCCCGCGCGGCGGCCAGTTCCCGGCCCCGGTCGACGGCCACCGCGGAGAAGTCCACGGCGTTCACCCGCCAGCCCTGGCCGGCCAGCCAGACCGCGTTGCGGCCCTCGCCGGCGGCGATGTCCAGTGCTGAGCCGGGGGTCAGGCCGGCGACCGACTCGACCACGAATCGGTTGGGCTCAGCGCTCCACACCAGTCCGGGCGTGTCGGCGTACCGGCTGTCCCAGGCGCTGCTGTCCACTGTGTCCCCTCCTTCGGCGGCCCCACACCGCCATGGTGACCGTACCGGCCACGGCGAGCGCTCCCACGGCGAGTCCCCACACCGGCGGCAGCTGCTGGGCGAGCACGAACACGCCCATCACCACGACGAACCAGCCGAATCCCCGGCGCAGCAGATCGGCCGGGATCCGGGCGGTGAGCCGGCCGCCGAGCAGGCTGCCGACGACGGCCGCGGCGGTGACCCCGGCGGCCAGCCCCCAGTGGATCTGCACGCTGGACAGGTAGCCGGCCAGACCGGCGAACGACTTCATCGCGATGACGACAAGCGAGGTGCCGACCGCGACCGGCATCGGCAGGCCGCCCAGCAGGGCCAGTGCGGGCACGACCAGGAAGCCGCCGCCCGCGCCGACCAGGCCGGTGACCAGGCCGACGACCACGCCGTCCCCGACCACCCGCAGCATCGGCAGCTCGTGCGGCACCGGCCGGCCCTCGGCGGACCGGCGGCCCCGGATCATCGCGACAGCGGTGGCGAGCATCATCAGGGCGAACCCGGTGAGCAGCAGACCGGCCGGGACGAACTCGGCCAGCCGGCCGCCCGCGTACGCGCCGGTCATGCCGGCCACGCCGAAGATGAGCCCGGTACGCCAGCGGACCCGGTTCGCAAGCGCGTGCGGCAGCACCGCGACGGCGCTGGTCACGCCGACGACGAGCAGCGAGGTGGCGATCGCCTCCTTGGCGGGCAGGTCGGCGACGTAGACCAGCAGCGGCACGGCGAGGATCGACCCGCCACCGCCGAGCAGGCCCAGCGTCACGCCGATCAGCACCGCACCGGCCAGCGTCAGCGCGAGCGTGGTCACCTGCGGTCCCCGTCGCGCAGCTGCCCCACGATGGTGTCCAGGTCGCAGCTCGCGCCGCGGTTGTACGGCAGCTTGCTCAGCATCATGCCCATGGCGCAGGTGTTCGTGAGCGCGGCGAACGTGAGGCCCGCGCCGATGAACGCGGCGACCCACTTCAGGCCCGGCACGAACACCGACCCGAGGATCGCGGCGAGCACGATCGAGCCGGCGACGAGGCGTACCTGGCGCTCCAGGTCCCAGCGGGCCTTGCCCTGGTTGACCTGCGCGCCGGTGGCCTGCCAGGCCAGCATGCCGCCGTCGAGCACCTTGAGGTTGGGCAGGCCGACGGTGGCCAGCGCCTGCCCGGCCTGGCCGGCCCGGGCGCCGGAGCGGCAGATCAGCACCACGTCCTCGTCCAGGTGGCCGCGCAGCTCCGCGCGGTGCTCCCGGAGCAGGTCCAGCGGCACGTTGTACGCGCCGGGGATGTGCGCGGCCTCGAACTCGCCGGGCGTGCGCACGTCGAGCATCCGGGGCGCGCGGCCGGCGGCGATCAGCTCACGCAGGCCGGTCGCGTCGATGGTGGTGGGGGTGGTCGTGGTCATGCGGTTTCTCCTTCACGGGGTGTTCTCGCAGGGTCCAGCGCCGGCCGGCGTGGGGACACGCCGGCCGGGCGCCAGGGGAGAGGTCAGGCGGTGGGTGCCATCCGTACGCCGGCCGCCTCGGCCCGGCCGTACGAGTCGTCGATCAGCACCACGTCCCGGCCGGCGTTGGCGAGCAGGGACGCGGCGGCGGTGGCCCGGTAGCCGGAGCCGCAGTGCACCCAGATCGTCGCGGCGGGGATGTCGGCGAGCCGCTTCGGCACGTCGGGCAGCGGCACGTGCACCGCGCCGTCGATGTGCCCGGCCTTCCACTCGTTCGTCATCCGCACGTCGAGGACGACCTGCGGCTCGGGCAGCCCGGCCGGCGTCTTGCCGGCCTGCGCGGCGGCGAGCGCCGGGAAGTCGGCAACCGCCATCTCCCGCAGCTGCGACGGGTCGCTCGTCCACTGCTCGGGCTCGCCGGTGGCCTGGGCGGCCGGGCGGTCGATGCCGATGCGGACCAGTTCCCGCTGGGCGTCGGCGACCTGCTCCGGGGTCTGCGCCAGGAACGTGATCGGCACGCCCCAGTCGATCAGCCAGCCGAGCCAGGTCGACATCGGCCCGTCCAGGCCGAGGCTGACGGTGCCGGCCAGGTGCGAGGTCGCGTACGCCTTGCGGTGCCGCAGGTCGACCACCCACTCGCCGGCGGCGATGCGGCGGCGCAGCTCGTCGGCGTCGGCGCGGGCCACCGGCGTGAGGTCGACCGGGGCGGGACCGGCGGCGTTGGCGACGCCCATGTGGGCGTAGTACGCCGGGTAGGCGTCCAGCCCGGCCAGCGTCTCGGTGACGAACTGGTCGGCGGCCAGCCGCAGCACCGGGTTGGCCTGCTTCTCCCGGCCGATCGTCGACTCGGGGGCGTCGGCCTGGCTGGCCGAGCAGAAGCTGCCGAAGCCGTGGGTGGGCCAGACCTGCGCGCCGTCGGGCAGCAGGTCGGCGAGCTTGCGCGCCGAGGCGTACTGGTGGTGCGCCAGCTCGTGCGCGTACTGCTTGCCGAGCAGGTCGGTACGGCCGGTGGTGCCGAACAGCAGCGACCCGCCGGTGAACACGCCGACCGGCGTCCAGCCGCCGTCGTGCGCGTCGAGCACGTACGACAGGTGGTGGAACGTGTGGCCCGGGGTGCCGAGCACCCGCAGGCGCATCGTGTCCGACACCGGCACGGTGTCGCCGTCGGAGACCGCGGTCCGGTCGAACTCGACGGTGTCGGCGGCGGCCACCAGGTACTGCGCGCCGGTGATCCGGGCCAGTTCCAGGCCGCCGGAGACGTAGTCGTTGTGGATGTGCGTCTCGACCACGTGGGTGATCCGTACGCCCTTGGCGCCGGCCAGGTACAGGATGCGGTCGATGTCGCGCTGCGGGTCGACCACGATCGCCACCCGGCCGTCGGAGGCCAGGTAGCTGCGGTCGCCGAGCGAGGAGGTCGCGATGACGGACACGTCGAGAGTCATGCCGTTTCCTCTCTATAGTCTACATACCCCCGGGGGTATATGGATTACAGTCTGCGGCCTGGGATCTCCAGGCATGTGGTTACCCGCCCGCGTCGTCGTCACACGGCGCGGACGGGATTCAGCCGGTCAGGCGGGCGCCGTCGGGCCGGGTGGGAGCGTCGGGTCGGGGTGTGTCAGGCCAGGGACATGAAGAGCTTCTCCAGCTCCTCCTCGGTCATCTCCGGCTCCTCGCCCGCCTGGCGGGCGGCGTCGCAGTAGCGCATGCCGGAGGCGATGATCTTGAAGCCGGCCCGGTCGATGGCCTTGGAGACCGCGGCGAGCTGGGTCAGCGCGGCACGGCAGTCCTCGCCGTTCTCCATCATCTCGATGACGGCGTTGAGCTGCCCCCGGGCCCGCTTGAGCCGGGTCAGCGCCTCGCCTGTCATCTCCGGTCGAAGATTCACGTCGTACCTCCTGCGCTCGAAGATACCCCAGGGGGTACCCGTGCCGCCACCCCGGATCAGGCTGCGGCCTGTGCTCGGACCTCGTCCATGTCCAGGGCGCGGACGGCCCGGATCAGCTCCTCCAGCCCGGCCGTCGGCAGTGCGCCCGGCTGGGCGAAGACCAGTACGCCGTCCCGGAACGCCATCAGTGTCGGGATCGACCGGATCTGGGCGGCGGCAGCCAGGGCCGGCTCGGCCTCGGTGTCGACCTTGCCGAAGACGATGTCCGGGTGCTGCTCGCTGGCCTTCTCGTAGACCGGGGCGAACGCCCGGCACGGGCCGCACCAGCCGGCCCAGAAGTCGACAAGCACGATGCCGTCCCGGTTGACGGTCTCCGCGAAGTCGGTGGTGGTCAACGCCACGCTGGCCATCAGTACCTCCGTTGGTTCGGTTCCGCCAGGTGTAACACACCCCCGGGGGTATCCATTCCGCGGTGGCGACGCGATCCGGGCGTCGACACGCAGGGTCGCCGGGACATCGACGGAGCGCTTATCCTGTGCGCCGGCGATCCCGGCGGAAGGGACACGATGGCGTCGCGGCAGGACCAGCTCCACTCGTACCAGTTCACCGTCCAGCGGGCGGTCGCCGCGCTCGTGATGCGGGAGACGGACCCGCCGCGGTCACCGTTCCGCCGCTTGGCCGGCGCGGGTCTGGCCAGCATGCTGGTCGCGGCGATCGCGCTCGGCGGTACGGCGCTCTACGGCCTGTTCACCGGCGGCGGGGACTCCTGGCGCGAGACCGGCGCGGTGATCGTGGAGAAGGAGTCGGGGGCGCGGTTCGTCTACCGCGACGACAGGCTGCACCCGGTGCTCAACTACGCCTCCGCGCTGCTGATCATCGGGGCGGAACGGCCGAGGACGGTGCTGGTCGGCCGCCGCGCCATCGACGGCGTGCCGCGCGGCCTGCCACTCGGCATCGCCGACGCGCCGGACTCGCTGCCCGCCCCGGACCGGCTGGTCCGCGACGCCTGGACGCTCTGCTCGGTCACCGGCGACGAGGCCGGACGCGGGGAGGCCGGGCGTCCGGCGGCGGGGCGCGGCGAGGCCCGTTCGGTGCTGCTCATCGGGCGGGCGGCCACCGGCGGCCGGGCGCTCGGCGACCAGGGCCTGCTCGTCCGGCACCCGGACGGCGGCCTGCACCTGCTCTGGCACGACCGGCGCTACCTGCTGCGCGACACCGACCGGGTGCTGGCCGCGCTGGCCGCCACCCGGGAGCGCGCGGTGCCGATCGCGGCGGCGCTGCTGAACACGCTGCCGGCCGGCGCCGACCTGGCCCCGCCGCCGGTGGGTGAGCTGGGCGCGCCCTCCGAGCGGGTCACCGGCGCGACCGTGGGCGACGTCTACCTGGTGCGCAACTCCGGCGGCGGGCGGCAGTACGCGGTGGCCCAGCGCGGCGGCCTGGCCGGCATCACCGAGTTGCAGGCGGCGCTGCTGCTGGCCCGCACCGGCCAGGGTGAGCCGGAACCGATCACGCTCGGCCGGTTCGCGGCGTTGCCGAAACTGCCCGGCCTGGTCCCCGGCGGGCCGACCGCGCCGCCCGCGGTGCCGCCCGGGCTGGCCGCCGCCGAGGGGGGTGCGCTCTGCGCGCGGGCCGGCGACGACACCGGCGTACGCGAGATCCGTCTCGGCGTCACAGTGCCGGACCCGGCCGCCGCCGCTCGGCCGCCTGGCGGACGGGCCGGACCGGCCGACGAGGTGGTGGTGGAGCCGGGACGCGGCGCGCTGGTGGAGGCGGCCGCCTCACCGGGCGCGACGGGCGGCGCGATCTGCGTGGTCACCGACCTGGGCCGGCGGTACGCGCTGACCGGCGCGGACGTGCCGGCCATGCTCGGGTACGCGAACGTGCGCCCGGTGCGCCTGCCGGCGGGCGTGGTGGACCTGCTGCCGGCGGGCAGCCCGCTGGATCCGGAGGCCGCCCGCACGGTGGCCGCGCCCGCCTGACCGGCCGGCGGCGACGAGCGACCGCGAACGGCCGGGATAGTGCCCGCCACGGCGCGCGGCGGGGCCGGGAGGCGCTGGGGAGCGGGTCAGCCGGCGGGGCGGCGCAGCACCGTCACCGCGAAGCCGGCGTCGTCCCGCCAGGGCCGCAGGTCCCAGGTGGCGAAGCGGTGCTCGGGGCGCAGCCCGGCGGCCATCGCGTCGGCGTCGAGGTCGGCCACCGGGTAGCCGCGGTCGGTGGCGAAGCCGACCACCACCAGTCCGTCCGGGCGCACGTGCGCGGCGACGCGCCCCAGCACGTCCCGTTCGGTGCCCGGGGCGACGAACACCATCACGTTGCCGGCCAGCACCGCGGCGTCGAACGGCTCGGCCTCGCCCTGGGCGGCCAGGTCCAGCTCGGCCAGGTCGGCGACCAGGAAGCGGGGACCGGGGTGGTCGGCGCGGGCCGCCTCGACGAGCGTCGGGTCGGCGTCCACGCCCACCACGTCGTGCCCGCGCGCGGCGAGCGCGGCGGCGACCCGGCCGGTGCCGCAGCCGGCATCCAGGACGCGGCCGCCGGGCGGCACGAGCGCGTCCAGCAGCCGCGCCTCACCGGCCAGGTCGGCGCCCTCGGCGGCGAGTTGGCGGAACCGGTCCACGTACCACTGCGAGTGGCCGGGATCCGTGTCGGTTACCCAGCGGGTCGGCTTGCCCATGAGGCCACCGTAGCTGATCTTGTGGCGGCGGGTCAGGCGAGCGCCAGGAACGTGCCGGCGGCGAGCGGCCCGCCCAGCGCGACGCCGGCCAGCACCTGCGGCCAGGTGTGGTCGGCCAGCCGTACCCGGGACCAGCCGACGGCCGCGACGAGGGCCCAGCCGAGGTTCGCGGCCGGGCCGGCCAGCGGCACCAGCACGGCGACGGTGGCGGCGGCGACCGCCGCGTGGATGCTCAGCTTCCACCAGTGGTTCACCAGCGCGCAGGCCGCACCGACCACGAAGACCACCACGATCACGGCGAACAGTTCGGCCGGTGCGCGAACCGCTGCCAGCAGCAGCAAACCGGCCGCCACCGAGGCCAGCCCGATCGACAGCGGCCGGGCCCGCTGTGTGCGGTCGCCGACGTGCCGGTCGGTGAGGCGCCCCCGGCGGACGCCGTGCACGAGCACGCCGATCGGAATGACGGCGCAGAACGTCAGCGCGATGCCGCCCCAGAGCAGGAACTGGCCCGCCGAGTGGCTGACGCGGGCGGCGGCGATCAGCGGCAGCGCCGTGACCAGGACGGTCGGGGCGAGCGCCTCGGTGAGCAGCCGGGCCGCCCGCGCGCCGGCCCGGCGCTCCCCTGATGCTCGCACCCGATCATCCTGGCACGGACGCTCAGCCCTTCTCGGCCCCGCTGGTGAGCCCCTCGGTGAGCATCCGTTCCCCGGCGAAGAACAGCACCACGATCGGCAGGGTGAGGATGACCGAGCCGGCCATCAGCACGGTCTTCGGCACCTCCACCCCGTCGGCCAGCAGCGACAGGCCCAGCGACACGGTCCACCGGTCCGGCCGGTCGACCATGAACAGCAGCGCGAACAGGTACTCGTTCCAGGCGATCATGAAGTCGTACAGCGCGACGGCCATCACCGACGGCGCGGCCAGCGGCAGGCTGACCCGGCGGATGATGCCGAGCCGGCCCGCGCCGTCGATCGCCGCCGACTCCTCCAGGCTGATGGGGATCGTCTCGAAGTAGTTCTTCAGCATGTAGACCGACACCGGCAGCGTCTGCGAGATGTAGACGAGCACCAGGCCGGTCAGCGACCCGCGCAGCCCGGCCCGGGTGAAGACCACGAACAGCGGGATCGCGATGACGATGGACGGGAACAGGTAGACCGCCAGGAACAGCGCGCTGACCTGCCGGCGGCCGAAGAACCGCAGGCGGGACACCGCGTACGCGCCGGGAATGGCGATCACCAGGGTGAGCGCGGTGGCGGCCAGCGCCACCAGGCCGCTGTTGCGGATGAACGTGAGGAAGCCCTGGCCGCCGTCGGAGACGGACCTCAGCACCTCGGCGTACGTGGCGACGGTCAGCTCACCGAACGGCACCCAGAGCGAGCCGGGTTCGAGCAGCAGGCGTTCGATCGGGCGTACCGACAGCACCAGCATGTACCAGAACGGCAGCAGCGTGACCACCAGGAACCCGGCGATCACCAGCCGTCGCAGCCAGCGCAGGCTCACCGTCTCGATCCGGTCCCGGTCCATCACGCCTCCCGTCGCGCGCCGAAGAAGCGCAGGTAGATCGCCACGAACACGAGCAGCACCACGGCGAGCACGACCGCCTGGGCGGCGGCCGCGCCGATGTCGGTGCGGGCGGTGAGGAACTGGTAGACCCGGACGCTCACCACCTCGGTGCCCGCCGCGCCGCCGGTGAGCAGGTAGACGTCGTCGAACTTGTTGAACGTCATGATGAACCGCAGCACGCCGATCAGCGCGATCACCGGCATGAGCTGCGGCAGCAGGATGTGCCGGAACCGCTGGGTGGGCGTGGCCCCGTCGACCCGGGCGGCCTCCTCCAGCTCACCGGGCACCGCCTGGAGCCGGGCCAGCAGGAACAGGAACGCGAACGGGAAGTAGCGCCACGCCTCGAACGCGATCACCGTCCACAGCGCTGTGGACTCCTGGGACAGGAACGGCACCGGGGAGTCCCAGCCGAGGAAGCGCCGCCCCCAGTCGTTGACGATGCCGAGCTGCGGGTCGAGCATCACCTGCCAGACGAACGTCATGGCGACCACCGGCGCCACGTACGGCAGCAGCATCGACGCGCGGACGAGGGTGCGGCCCCGGAACGGCCCGCGTACGGCCAGCGCCGCCACCAGGCCGACCACTATCGAGCCGGCGGTGCCGCCGACGCTGTAGAGCACAGTGGTCCAGAGCGTGTCGGCGAACCCGGGCGTGTGCAGCACCCGGTCGATGTTGTCCAGCGTCAGCTCGCCGAACAGGCCGGTCTTGCGCAGTGTGGCCAGGCGTACCCGCTGGAAGGCCAGCACCACCGTCCAGACGATGGGTATGCCGATCACCGCGAGCACGACGAGCAGGGTCGGGGCGACCAGCGCGAGCCCGGCGCGGGACTCGCGGCGGCGCAGCGTCAGCGGGCGTCGGCCGGGTCGGCGGGGCCGCTCCGGTGCGGGGGAGCGACCGGCCTCCGGCGCGGTGGTGGTCAATTGACGCCCTTGGCTATCGCCTCGACGTCCTTGCGGGCGCGTTCGGCGGCGGCGCGGGCGTCGGACTTGCCACCGACCACGTCGGCGAGCGCCTTGGGTACGGGCAGCTCACCGAGGATGGCGCCGACCAGCTTGCCCTGGTTCTCGGTCAGGCCCCAGCGCTGGAACGTGTCGGGGCTGCGCCGCAGCGTGGCGAGCACGTCCTCGCCGTACACCTCGGACAGCGGCTTCTTGGTGTCCACGCCCGCCGGGCTGGTGTTCCAGGCGGTGCGGAACTTCTGCCTGTCCTCCGGGGTGCCGGTGCGCACCGGGAAGCGCCCCTCGGGGGACATGCCGAACCAGCGCGGGTAGCCGTCGGAGAGCATGTACTCCACGAACGACTTCGCCGGGTCGGCCGCGCCGTCGAGCACCGACCAGGAGCTGACCTCGCCGTACTGGGCCGGCTCGGTGCCGTTCGGGCCCTTGATCGCGGTGACGAACCCGCTGTTGCGCGCCAGCCACGCCGGGTCGGACTGGCACTGCGGGCAGGTGGGACGGGCGTCGGCGCGCAGCCCGGCCAGCTCGTCGAGGATGAACGGCGACCAGATCAGCATGGCCGCCTTGCCGGCGAAGTAGGTGGCCCGGGTGGTGTCGACGTCCTGGGCGCCCTTCACCGAGTGGTTGCGCATCAGGTCGCCGTAGAAGCGGAACGCCTCGACGCACTCGGGGGAGTCGAGCGTGACAGTGCCGGAGTCGTCGGTGAGCCGGCAGTTGTTCGCCAGCGCCAGGTGCTCGAACGTCTGCTGGGTGAACACGTCGCCGGGGGCGGTGGCCGCGGTGATGCCGGCGACGCCGCCGGTGTTCAGCTTCGCCGCCGCGGCGGCGATCTTCTCGTACGTGTCGGGCGCCGGCAGGCCGGCGGCGGTGAACAGGTCCTTGCGGTAGACCAGCAGTTGGCCCCACCCGTCGCTCGGTACGGCGAGCTGCTTGCCGCCGTCGCTGGTGAGTTCCAGCGCGCGGGGCGTGAACGTGTCCCGGCCGAGCCGGTCGATCACCGCGCCGTTGGCGTCGGCGTCGACCAGTTCGTTCGCGGACAGCGTGCGCACCCCGGCCAGCGAGACCGAGCCGACCACGTCGGGCAGGTCGCCGGCGGCGGCGCTGGAGGCGATCAGGGCCGGGAACTGGTCCTCGTTGACGGTGACCAGGTTGACCTTGACGCCGGTCTTGGCGGTGTAGTCGGCGATGATCGCCTTGGTGGCGTTCACGCGGTCCGCCACGTCTTCCAGGCTCCAGACGGTGATCTGCGAACTGTCGGATTTCTGCCCGTCGTCGCTGCATGCGGCCACGCCGGTCCCGGCCAGTGCCAGGATCAGGCTGATTGCGAGCCGCCGCGTGGAGGGTGATGACATCGGTGGCACTCCTCTCGAAAGAGCACGGCCTGCCGCTAATACCCATCGATTCCTCAATCTAATCACATATGCCCATTTTTTAGGTTAGGATCGGGGCCGGTACTTTCTTCGGAGCGACGCCATGAGCAACTGGGTTGTCTCTCTGGCCGGGCCCCGGCACGTACGCCTGGAGCCCTGCCCCACGGACCGGCTCGGTCCGGGTCAGGTCCGCGTCCGCACCCGCTACTCGGGCATCTCCGCCGGCACCGAACTCAGCCTCTACCGGGGCAGCAATCCGCGTCTGCGCAAGGACTGGGACTCAGGTAGCCGCATGTTCGTGCCCCGGCAGGCCACGCCCGCGTACCCGGTGGTGGGTTTCGGCTACGAGGAGGTCGGCGAGATCGTCGAGGTCGCCCCCGACGTGGCCGGGCGGCGGCCCGGCCAGCTCGTCTGGGGCATCTGGGGGCACCGCGCCGAGGCGGTGCTCCCCGCGACGGCCGCTCGTCCGCTGCCGCCCGGCCTCGACCCGCTCGCCGCCGTGTTCGCCCGGCCCGGCGCCATCGCCCTGACCGCCGTGCTCGCCGGTGACCTGCATCTGGGCGACTGGGTGGGCGTCTTCGGGCAGGGCGTGATCGGGCTGCTCGGCACGCGCCTGGCCGCGCTCTCCGGCGCCCGCGTGGTCGCCGTCGACCGGATGCCCGGGCGGCTCGCGCACGCCACCCGGCTCGGCGCCCGCCGGGTGGTCGACGCCGCCGCCGGCTCGCCCGCCGCCACGCTGCGGGCTGCCACCGACGGCCGGGGCGCCGACGTCTGCCTGGAGCTGTCCGGGTCGTACCCGGCGCTGCACGAGGCGATCCGCGCCACCGCCCACGCCGGCCGCGTCGTGGCGGCCGGCTTCTACCAGGGGTACGCCCACGGGCTGGAACTCGGCGAGGAGTTCCACCACAACCGGATCCAGCTCGTGGCCGCCCAGGTCTCCGGGCCGGACCCGGCACCCGGCACGGCCGGCCGGTGGTCCGGGACGCGGATCGCTGACACCTTCATGGACCTGGTGGCCGAGGGCAGCGTCGACCCGCTGCCGCTGGTGAGCCACGTCGTCGACGCGGGCGCGGTGGCCGACGCCCTGGCGTTGCTCGACCGCGGTGACGGTGACGTCCTCCAAGTGGTGCTGAGGTTCTGATGGACATTCCGCTGGCCTGCCAGGAGCAGTTGCTTCCCGGCGCCGACCTGACCCAGAAGTACGCCCTCGCCGTGTCCCTCGGCTACCAGGGCATCGAACTGCGCGGCCGGGGCGACCACGCCCTGGCCCGGCGGCGCCCGGAGCTGCGCCGCGCCCGCGCCGCCGGGGTGGTCATGCCGACCGTCTGCGTCGAGATGGACCACTTCATCGGCGACTTCGACCCGGCCCGCTCCCGCGACGCGGTGGACAACCTGCGCTCCCAGCTCTCGGTGATCGCCGAGCTGGGCGGCGTCGGCGCGATGACACCGGCCGCGTGGGGCATGTTCTCCCGCCGGCTGCCGCCGTTCGAACCACCCCGCTCGGCCGAGGGCGACCGGCGGGTGCTCGTCGACGCCCTGGGCGAGCTGGCCGGGCACGCCCGCGCCGAAGGGGTCACCATGTTCCTCGAACCGCTCAACCGGTACGAGGACCACATGGTCAACCGGCTCGACCAGGCGGTCGAGCTGTGCCGAGCGGTCGGGTCACCGGCGCTGCGGGTGGCCGCCGACACCTACCACATGAACATCGAGGAGGACGACCCGCACGCCGCGCTGCGCGCCGCCGCGCCGTACCTCGGCCACGTCCAGGTCAGCGACTCCAACCGGCACCAGCCCGGCGCCGGGCACCTGGACTGGGGCGCGTTGCTGGCCACGCTCGACGCGATCGGCTACACCGGGTGGCTGGCGCTGGAGTGCCGGCTACGCGGCGAGCCGGTCGCCGCGCTGCGCCAGGCCGCCACCGCGCTGGCCCAGGCCCGTCCCCGGCGGGCCGCCGCATGACGCTGACCACCGGGGTACGCGCCGACGCCGAGCGGCACGCGCGGCTGCGCCGCCTCGCACTGGCCACCCTGGACGCCAACTGGGAACACGACCACACGGTCCCCTCCCGCACGCTCTACCCGCACCAGTGGAGCTGGGACTCGGCGTTCATCGCGATCGGCCTGGCCCACGTCCGCCCCGACCGGGCCTGGCGGGAACTGCGCACGCTGTTCGCCGCGCAGTGGGTCGACGGGCGGGTGCCGCACATCGTGTTCAACCCGGCCTCGCGCGCCGGGCCGTACTTCCCCGGGCCGCAGTTCTGGGACTCGGCACGCGCCGACGGCGCACCGGCCCGGGCCACCTCCGGGATCGTCCAGCCGCCGGTGCACGCCCCGGCCGCCTGGCTGGTGCACCGCCGCGCACCCGGCGAGGCGTCGGTGGCCGCGCTGCGCCGGCTCTACCCGAGGCTTGTCGCGCAGCAGCGCTACCTGACCTGGCGGCGCGACGCCGGGGGCGGCGGGCTGGCCGCGATCGTGCACCCGTGGGAGTCCGGGCTGGACAACAGCCCGGCCTGGGACGCGCCGCTGGCGGGGGTGCCCGCCGACGAGGCGGTCATGCGCGCGTACCGGCGGCACGACACCGCGCACGCCGACGCGGCGCAGCGCCCCACCGACCTGGACTACGCGCGCTACGTCGCGCTGGTGGAGTCCTACCGGGCCGGCCGCTACCGGGACGAGGGACTGCTCGGCCGGCACCCGTTCCTGGTGGAGTGCCCACTGGTGAACGCCGCCCTCGGCGTCTCCGAGTACGCCCTCGCGCGCATCGCCTCGGTGATCGGCGCCGACCCGGGGCCGCACCGCGACCGGGGCGCCCGGATCACCGAGGCGCTCGTGGCCCGGCTGTGGGATCCGGTCACCGGCACGTTCCGTCCCCGCGACGTGCGCGCCGACCGGCTCGTGCCCGCCCGTACCGTGCTCGGGCTGATGCCGCTGGCGCTGCCCGAGCTGCCGACCGCGCAGGTGTCCGCGCTGCTGGCCGAGGCGTGCTCGCCGCGCTTCGGGCTGGCCGCCCGGATGGACCGGCCGCTGCCCACGTACGACCGCACCGCGCCGGACTTCGAGCCGCTGCGCTACTGGCGTGGCCCGAGCTGGATCAACACCGGCTGGCTGCTCTGGCAGGGACTGCGTACCCACCGCCGGGCCGACCTGGCCGCCGGGCTGCGCGAGTCGATGCTCGACCTGGTCGACCGGGCCGGCTGCCACGAGTACTTCCACCCCGACACCGGCGCCGGTCTCGGCTCACCGGCGTTCAGCTGGACCGCCGCGCTGGTGCTCGACGCGCTCGCCCAGGAGTGACACCGGCGGGCGCCGGGTACGCCGACGCCCACCAGGTCCCGTGCGGGCTCAGGCGATGCCGGACGGGGCACCACCACCGATGCGCAGCGCACTCATCGGCGTGTCGTCGACCGCGTAGCCGAGCGCGTCGACCACCTCGACCACGCCGCTTACCTGCCGGGCCAGCCGCACCGCGAGTTGCGCCGTGGAGCGGCGCTCCACCTGGCCGGTGAGCGTCACCACGCCCCGGTCCACTGTCACGTCCACCACGCCGTCGCGGACGCCGAGGCTGCGCCACAGCACCTCCTCGACCACGTCGCGGCGGATGCCGGCGTCCGGGCGCAGATGCACCTTGAGCAGGTCGCCACGGGTGACGATGCCGACCAGGCGGCCGAGGTCGTTGACCACAGGCAGCCGCTTCACGCCGCGCGCGTCCATCAGCCGGGCCGCCTCCACGATCGTCGCGTCCGGCGTGATCGTGACCGGGGGAGCGGTCATCAGGTCGGCGGCGAGCGTCGCGTCGGCCTTCGCCCGCGCCTCGCGGCGGTGCCGGTCCGGCAGGATCCGCCGCTCCCGGGGCTGGCCCAGGAACTCCACCTTGTACATCAGGTCCGCCTCGGACACCACACCGAGCACCCGGCCGGACTCGTCCACCACCGGCGCCGCCGTGACGTGCCGGTCGGTCAGCACGTCGACGATCTCCCGGTACTCCGTGCCCTCCCGCACCGACGCCACGTTCCTGGTCATCACGTCCTGTACCTGCCACGTACGCATGGCGAACCTCCCGTTGTCCGCCTCCGACGCTAGGCGGCGGCCGTGGGCCGGGGCAGGGGCGCAAAGACCAGGTCAGGGGGCCGGAGGTCCCGAATCACCCAGCCGCGACCGGTTCGGCGACCTCGTCGAGGGGCGGCTCGGCGGTCAGCAGCTCGGCCGGCACCGGCTCGACCTGCACCCGGCAGTCGTGGAACGTCGGCGCCGCGCCCAGGTCGGTGTCCCGGACGCCGGTGACCGCGTTGACAGTGGACCGGCCGGGGCTGCGCCGCGCCCAGTACGCCTTGTAGGTGAACGCGCACCCCGGCCGGGCCGCCTCGTCCACCGCCACGGCGGCGAGGAACGCGCCCCTGTCGTTGTGCACGCGCACCGCGTCGCCGTCGGCGAGCCCGCGCGCCGTCGCGTCGGCCGGGTGCAGGTGCACCAGGGGCGGCCCGGCGCGGCGGGCGTGCCAGGGCAGGGAGGCGAACGTGGAGTTCATCAGGTAGCGGTTGGCCGGGGTGAGCAGTGTCAGCGGGAACCGGCGGGCCAGCTCCGGGTCGGCCGCCTCGGCCGGTGGCGTGTAACCGGGCAGCGGGTCCACCCCGAGCGCGGCCAGCGCCGGGTCGTGCAGCCGGGCCCGCCCGTCCGGGGTGGGGAAGCCGCCCTCGGCGTACGGCGCGGAACCCACCGGCACGCCGGTGAGCCGGGCGTACGTGCGCTCGCGCAGCTCCTCGTACGTGATCGGCGCGTCGGCCAGCAACTGCCGGGCCAGGTCCTCGTCGCTGTCCCGGAACGCCGGATGGTCGACGCCGAGCGCGGCGGCGATCCGCCGGAAGATCTCGGTGTTCGGCAGCGCCTCGCCGGGCGCGCGGGTCACCGGCAGGTTCAGCGTCGTGTAGTGGTGCCCGTAGGACGTCTGCAGGTCGAGGTGTTCGGGCTGCATGGTGGCCGGGAGCACCACGTCGGCGTAGTCGCAGGTGTCGGTCCAGCGCTGCTCCAACACGACGGTGAACAGGTCGGCGCGGGCCAGCCCGGTGAGCAGCCGGGCCTGGTCGGGCGCGGTCGCCGCCGGGTTGGCGTTGAACACCACGAGCGAGGTGACAGGCGGGTCGGCCTCCCCGGTGAGCACGGCGGCCAGCCGGCTCATGTTCAGCGTCCGGGCCGGTGGAGCCGGCATGCCGCGCGGCCGGATCACCGGGCCGTTGTCGACCGGGTGGTGGCCGCTGGTGGTCACCAGCGCCCCGCCGCCGGGGTACCGGAAGTCGCCGGTGACCAGCGGCAGCGCGCAGATGGCCCGGATCGCCTGCCCGGCGCCGTGGTGGCGTTGCAGGCCCAGCCCGACCCGTACCGCCGTCGGCCGGGTGGTGGCGATCCGGTCGCCGAGGCCGCGTACCGTCTCGGCCGGCAGGCCGCACTCGGCGGCGGCCCGCTCCACCGGCCACTCGTCGAGCCGGGCGGCCAGCTCCGGCCAGCCGGTGGTGTGCGCGGCCAGCCACGCCTCGTCGGCCGCCCCGGCGTCGCGGACGTGCCGCATCAGCCCCAGCGCCAGCGCCGCGTCGGTGCCGGGTAGCGGCGCGACGTGCTCGTCGCCGCGGGCTGCCGTGTCGGTACGCAGCGGGTCGATCGTGACCACGTACGCGCCCCGCTCGCGGGCCTGCTGCACGAACGGCCACAGGTGCAGGTTGGTGACGAGCGGGTTGGCGCCCCAGAGCACGATCAGCCCCGCCTCGACGATCGACTCCGGCTCGAAGCCGACCGAGGCGCCGTAGAGCGAGCGCAGCGCCGCCCGCGCCGCCGCCGTGCAGATGGTGGTGTCCAGCCGCGACGCCCCCAGATGGGCGAAGAGGCGGGGGCCCATGGTCCAGCCCTGGACCAGGCCCATGGTGCCGGCGAAGTAGTAGGGCAGCACCGACTGCGGGCCGTCCCGTTCGATGCTCGTCCGCAGGCCGGCGGCCACCCGGTCGACTGCCTCGTCCCAGCTCGCCGGCCGGTACGCGACCCGGCCGGCGCCCTTCGGTCCGGTACGCACCCAGGGCGTGGTGAGCCGGTCCGGCCCGTTCACCGCGTCCAGGTAGCGGTTCACCTTGCCGCAGAGCGCGCCCCTGGTGAACGGGTGGTCCCGGTCGCCGCGCAGCGCGACCGCCCGGCCGTCGTCGACGGTGAGTTGCCAGACGCAGGTGTCCGGGCAGTCCAGCGGGCAGGCGCCGGGGTGGGTCGTGAGGGATCCCATGCGCGGATGCTACCGATGCGACAGGCCACCCGGCCTCCGGCTTTCCCGCCACCCGGTGGGTGGGGCGTTTGGCCGGTGCGGGGGCGGGTACCCGCCGGGGCCGACCACGTGGCGTGGTGCCCGCCGGCGGCGAGGGGAGGGGTGGGATGCGTTTCCCCCTGTTCGTCGAGGCGGTGGCGCGGCGGGCCGAGTTGCCCACCGACGAGGCGGCGGCCGTCTCCCGGGCGGTGTTGCAGACCCTCGCCGACCGGATCACCGCGGACGAGGCGACGGACCTGGCCGCGCAGCTGCCGGACGACGTGGGCGGCTATCTGGAGCCCGCGGGCACCGCCACCACGGGTGGTGCCGTCGACTTCCTGTACCGCGTGGCCGAACGCGCGGCGGTGGACCCGGCGGTCGCCGAGGTGGGGGCCGTGGCGGTGCTCGCCACGCTGCGCGACACGGTGACGGTGGGGGAGTTCCACGACCTCGTCGCGCAGCTCCCGAAGGGCTTCGACGCCATGGTGGACCCCATCCCACGCCCGCCGTACGATGTCTGAGCACGCTCCCCGCGATCCGGGTTGAGCTGCGGCACCGGGGCCGCCGCCACGAAGATTCGACGGCCAGGAAGTATTTTCACCGTAAAATAATTCGTGGGCGGTCACGTACGCTGAAAATCGTCTACGCGCTAGAGGGATGATCGGACGAATTCCTCCATCCGACGTTCCAGGGTGCCTTCCTCCCTTCGGGTCAAGCCTGATCGGCCCCCTTCCGGCCCGGGCTGTGAGCCATATTCTGCTTCCAATGTGAAGTCCTGGGGGGGATCAATGATCACATTCGTCGATAGCTGCTGCGTGCCTGTCGTCTGTGGAGCGCAACCCGCTTCCTGACATGACAGAGACGATGATCATCAATCGTTTCGGCGCGATCTCGGCGGTACTCGGCGGACGTCCGGCCCTTCTCGGTGAGACCCACGAGGTCACCTACACCGAGCTGGCCGGGGCGGCCGGCGGGCACGCTGCCGTGTTCGCCGCCGCGGGCCTGCGCGCCGGAGACCGGATCGCGCTGCTCACCGCACACGGCACACCGACCGTGGCGGCGCTGCTCGGCGCCCTCGCCGCCGGGTGCGCGTACGTGCCGCTGGATCCGGGCTTCCCCGTCGCGCGGCTGCGCCACATGGTCGACGCCGCCGGGGTCACCGCCGTGGCCTGCGCCGCCGAGCACCGCGACCTCGCGTCCACGCTGGCCGGTGGCCGTGCGGTGGTGCCGCTGGACGAGGTGCCGCCGGCCCCGCTGCGCCCGGTCGCCGCCGACCCGGACGCGCTCGCGTACGTGCTGTTCACCTCCGGCTCCACCGGCGTGCCCAAGGCGGTCGGGCAGACCCACCGCAACCTGGCCCACGTCGTCGACAACCAGATCGCCGCGCTCGGCGTCGGCCCGGACGACCGGCTCAGCCTGCTCGCGTCGTTCAGCTTCGACGCCGCCATCCCCGACCTGTACCCGGCGCTGCTCACCGGCGCCGCAGTCGTACCGGTCGACCTGCGCCGCCAGGGGCTCGCGCACGCCGTCGAACAGCTCGACCGGCACCGCGCCACGGTGCTGCACTGCACGCCCACCGTCTACCGCTTCCTGCTCGACACGCTCGGCGCGCGCCGACTGCCCACGGTGCGGGCGGTGCTGCTCGGCGGTGAGCAGGCCACCTGGGCCGACGCGGCGCGCGGCCGGGACCGGTTCGCCCCCGGCTGCGTGCTCGTCAACGGCTACGGCGCCACCGAGATGACGTTCGCCGCCCGGCACGCGCAGCAGCTGTCCGAGGTGGACCCGGACGCCCGCGGGCCACTGCCGGTGGGTACGGCCTTCCCCGGCTACCGGCTGGACCTCGCCCCGGACACCGGCGAGATCGTGGTGCACAGCCGCCACCTCGCCCCCGGCTACCTCAACCAGGACAGCGACCGGTTCGGCGTCGGCGCCGACGGGGTGCCGTCGTACCGCACCGGTGACCTGGGCCGGCTGCTGCCCGGCGGGGAGCTGGTCTGCCTCGGCCGGCTCGACCGGCAGGTCAAGGTGCGCGGGCACCGGGTCGAGCTGACCGAGATCGAGGCAGTGCTGTCCGCCCAGACCGGCGTCGCGGGCGTCCGCGCCGTCGTCCGGGCCGGCGAACTGCTCGCGTACGCCCGCCCGGCCGGCGCCCGCCCCGACCCGGTGGCGCTGCGCGCGGCGCTGATCGCCGCGTTGCCCGACTACGCGGTGCCCCGCGCGGTGGTGGTGGTCGACGAGTTCCCGCTCACCGTCACCGGCAAAATCGACGAGCGGGCGCTGCCCGACCCGGTCACCGAGGTGCCGGCCGAGGAGGCCCCGGCCACCGAGACCGAGCGCGCCGTGCACGACATCTGGTGCGCGGTGCTGGGCCGCGACGCGGTCGCCCGCACCGCCAGCTTCTTCGACGTGGGCGGGCAGTCGCTGCTGCTGGGCCGGGTGCAGCAGCGCCTCGCCGAGCGGTTCGGCGTACGGCTGCCGATGCTGCGCCTGTTCGACCACCCGAGTATCGCCGCCCAGGCGGCGCTGCTGGACGCCCCGCCCGAGGCGGTTCGCGCCCCGGTGCTGCCCGCGCCCGCCGCGCCGGTCCGCGCCGCCCGCGAGTACACCGGCGACGAGATCGCCGTGGTCGGCGTCGCCGGGCGGTTCCCCGGCGCTCCCGACGTGGCCACGTTCTGGTGGAACCTGTGCACCGGCGTCGACTCGGTGCACGACCACACCGACGAGGAGCTGGCCGTGCTCGGCGTCGGCCCGGCCCTGCGCGCCGACCCCCGGCACGTCCGCGCCACCGGCCGGCTCGACGGGGTGGCCGACTTCGACGCCGAGTTCTTCGGCTTCGGCGCCGACGAGGCCGCCCGCACCGACCCGCAGCACCGGCTGTTCCTGGAGACCGCCTGGGAGGCGCTGGAGGACGCCGGGCACGACCCGGCGCGCTTCCCCGGCCTGGTCGGCGTCTACGCCGCCACCTCGGCCAACCGCTACTTCCTGTTCCACCTGATGGACAACCCGGCGGTGGTCGGCGACGTCGACCCGGACGACTGGGAGGCCCGGCTCGTCGGCCGCCAGTTCACCGACCACCTGCCCGGTCAGGTGGCGTACCGGCTCGGCCTGACCGGCCCGGCGATGGCCGTGCAGAGCGCCTGCTCCAGCTCACTCGTCGCGGTCTGCGTGGCCGCGCAGAGCCTCGCCGACTACCAGTGCGACCTGGCCCTGGCCGGCGGCGCCACGGTGATGTGGCCCCGGCACCGGGCGGGCGGGCTCGCCTCGCCCGACGGCCGGTGCCGCGCCTTCGACGAGGCCGCGAACGGTTCCGGCTTCGGCTCCGGCGCTGGCGTTGTGGCGTTGCGCCGGCTCGCCGACGCGCAGGCCGACGGCGACCGCATCTACGCGATCCTGCCCGGCTGGGCGGTCACAAACGACGGCCCGGACCGGGCCGGCTTCGCCGTGCCCGGCCCGGCCGGACAGGCCGCCGCCGTCGCGAACGCGCTCGCCACCGCCGAGGTCGCGCCGGGCGAGGTCCGCTTCGTCGAGGGCCACGGCAGCGGTACGCCGCTCGGCGACGCCATCGAGGTCGCCGCGCTGCACGAGGTGTACGCGGGCGCCGCGCCCGCCGACTCCACGGCGCTCGGCTCGGTGAAGACGAACATCGGTCACCTCGACGCGGCCGCCGGCATCGCCGGGCTGATCAAGACGGTGCTGGCCGTCCGGCACGGGGTGATCCCGCCGAACCTGCACTTCACCCGCCCGCACCCGGAGATCGACCTGGCCGCCGGACCGTTCTACGTGCCCACCAAGGCGCGGGACTGGCCGGACGAAGCGCGCCGGGTCGCCGGGGTGAGCGCGTTCGGTCTGGGCGGCACCAACGCGCACGTCGTGGTGGAACAGCCACCGCCGGCCGAACCGGCCGACCCGTCCGGCGAGGGGCCGTGGCTGCTGCCGGTGTCGGCGCGTACCCCGGCGGCGCTGCGGGCCGCGCTGGAACGCCTGCGAGCCCACCTGGCCGGGGCCGCCCCGGCGCTGCCCGACGTGGCCGCCACGCTGGCGCTGGGCCGGCGGGCGTTCGCCCACCGGGCGGCGGTGGTCGCCGCCGACCTGCCGTCCGCGCTGTCCGCGCTGGACGTGCTGCTCGACACCGGCGCCCGCCTCGCCGGTGACGGCGGGCCGCTGCGCGAGACGGCCGCCGAGTGGGTCGCCGGGCACGACGTCGACTGGCACGCGCTGCACCCCGAGGGCACGGTGCGCCGCACCGAACTGCCCACCTACCCGTTCCAGCGCCGCCGGCACTGGATCGACCCCGTGCAGAAAGGTCCACGGTGAACTGGTTCGTCTCCGCCGGAAGCCGACCCGAGGCGCCGGTGCGTTTGTTCTGCCTGCCCTACGCCGGAGCGGGCGCCAGCGCGTTCCGGCGCTGGGCGGACGAGTTCGGCGCCGGTGTCGACGTGGTGCCGGTGCAACTGCCCGGCCGGGAGAACCGGATCACCGAGGACCCCCGCTTCCACGTCGCCGACGTGGCCGACGCGATCGCCTCCCGCGCCGACCGCCCGTACGCGATCTACGGCCACTCGATGGGCGGACGGCTCGGTTTCGACGTGGTCCGCGAGCTGCGCCGCACCGGCCGCCCGCTGCCGCTGCGGCTCTACGTCGGCGGCGCCCGCGCCCCGCACATCGACGGGCCCGGTCCGTTCGACGGGTTGTCCCGGGCGAGCGACGAGGAACTGCTGCGCCGCCTCGGCGACGGCGGCGGCCTCCCCGCCGAACTGCTCGACCACCCCGAGCTGGTGGAACTGCTGCTGCCGCTGCTGCGCGCCGACTTCGACCGGGTCGACAGCTACCGCCACGTACCGGGCGAGCCGCTGCCGGTGCCGATCGTCGTGTTCGCCGGCCGTACCGACCGGGCGGTCAGCCGGGAACAGAGCGCCGCCTGGGCCGACCACACCGCCGCCGGGTTCGCCCTGCACGAGCTGGACGGCGGGCACTTCTTCCTGCACGACCGGCTGCCCGAGCTGGCCGCGCTGATCCGGGCCGACCTGACCGCCGCGCCCACAGACACCCGCCCCGGCACGCCGGACGCGGGTCCGGACCCGGTGCGCGCCGCCGGTCGCGGGACCGCCGGCGCCGCGCACCGGGTTCCGCTCGGCGACACCGGCTGGTCGGTGTGGCGCGACGCGGTGCTGCGGACCACCGGCTTCCCGGCCGGCGGCCTGGAGCTGTTCAGCGCGCCCCGGGCCGCCGCGGCGGCTGACGAGCTGCTGGCCACCGGCGCCGGCGCGGACCGGTTCGACAAGGAGTTCGAGGAGGCGCTGCGCGCCGGCGCGCAGCGGTTCAGCGAGCTGGCCGCCGACCCGCTGCTGCGCGAGGCGGTCACCTGGCAGAACCGGGGCGCGCTCGTCGCCTTCGACGGGCTGGTCCGGGGCGGCGCCGACGCGGCCCGCAACGTACGCCGCCGGGACCGCGAGCGGGCGCTGCTGAAGTACTGGCAGCGCTACTGCGGCAAGAACGAGACGGTCGGCTTCTTCGGCCCCAGTTGCTGGGTCGCCGTCGATCCCGTACAGCCGGAGGTTGCCCTGGTCAACCCCGGCGAGAACCTGACCCGGCGGCGCTGGGTGTGGTTCGAGTCGTGGGCGCTGTCCGCGTACGCCGAACGGATCGGCGCGGACCCGGCGGTGCGGCGGTGGTGGCCGCCGATGCTGCGGGCCCACCTGGCCGTCCGGGACCGGGACGTGCTGCGGCCCGGCCGCCCGCCGCTGACGCTGACCCCGGTCGAGGCGGCGCTGCTGCGCGCGGCCGACGGCCGGCGTGCCGCCGCCGACCTGGTGGCCGACCCGGCGATCGGGCTGCGCCGCCCGGAGGACGGGTACGCGCTGCTCGACCGGCTGGTCGAGCGGGAACTGATCACCTGGGACGCGGCCCTGCCGGTCAGCCCGGACGCCGAGCGGGTGCTGGCCGCGCGGATCGACGCGATCGGCGACGAGCCGGCCCGCGCCGCCGCCCGCGCCGGGTTCGACCGGCTGCGCGCCGCCCGCGACGCGGTGGCCGCCGCGGCCGGTGACGCGGACCGGCTGCGTGCCGCCCTGGACGCGCTGGACGCCACGTTCACCGAGCTGACCGGCGTGCCCGCGGTCCGCCGGGCCGGACAGATGTACGCCGGCCGCACGGTCTGCTACGAGGACAGCGCCCGGGACCTGGACGTGGTGTTCGGCGCGCCGCTGCTGGCCGAGCTGGCCGCGCCGCTGGACGTGCTGCTGCGCGCCGCCCGCTGGCTTGCCAACGCGCTCGCCCGCGCCTACCTGGACGTGCTGCGTGGCCTGTACGAGGAGCTGCGCGCCGAGTCCGGCGCCCCGGTGCCGCTGGCCGACCTGTGGTTCCTGGCCCAGGGCATGTTCTGGGGCGACGGGGAACGGCCGGTCGACGCGGTCGCGGCGGACTTCGCGGCCCGCTGGGCCGGACTGTTCGGCCTGGACACGCTGCCCGCCGGCACCACAGACGTGCGGCTGCGCGCGGCCGACCTCGCCGACCGGATCGACGCGGTGTTCCCCGGCACCGGTCCGGAGTGGTCCAACGCCGCCATGCACAGCCCCGACCTGCAGATCTGCGCCACCGACGCGGACGCGCTGCGGCGCGGCGACTACACGGTGGTGCTCGGTGAGCTGCACGCCGCCTGGTCGTCGTTCGACTGCGCCGTGTTCACCCCGTCGCACCCGGACGTGGAACGGCTGCGCGACGCGCTCGCCGCCGACCTCGGGCGGCGGCGGGTCCGGCTGCTGTTCCCGGCCGACTGGCCGCGGCGGACCAGCCGCACCGCCGAGTCGCTGACCGGCCCGACCGACAGGCACCTGGCGTTCCTCGACGCGCCCGGCGCCGACCCGGCCCGCGTGCTGCCCACCGTCGGCCTGGTCGTCGACGAGGTGGACGGCGAACTGGTGGCCACCGCCACGGACGGGCAGCGCTGGCCGCTCGTCGAGATCTTCGCCGAGCCGCTCAGCGCGCACGCCGTGGACGGGTTCAAGCTGGTCGCCGCCGCGCCGTACACGCCCCGCATCACCGTGGACCGGCTGGTGCTGGCCCGGCAGACGTGGCGGACCACGGTGGGCGGGAGCGGCCTCGCCGTACCGAACGGCGAGCGGGACCGGTTCCTCGCCGTCCGGGACTGGCGGCGCCGCCTCGGCCTGCCCGAGCAGGTGTACGTCAAGCTCGGCACCGAGACCAAACCCTGCTTCGTGGACCTGTCCGCGCCGGCGTTCGCCACCACGCTCTGCGCGATGGTGCGCGCCGCCCGGGTCGACGGCGGCGACGACGTGTCGTTCACGGTGAGCGAGATGCTGCCCGGCCCGGAACAGGCGTGGGTGCCCGACGGCCGGGGCCGCCGTTACTTCAGCGAGCTGCGCCTGCACATCACCGACACCGGGCGGGAGGACCACCGGTGAGCCACCTGCTGCCCCTGGGCGACACCGGCTGGTCGGTGTGGCGGGACGTGGTCCTGCGTACCGCCGGGTTCCCGGCCGCCGGGCTGGACCGGTTCGCCGCGCCCGACTGCGCCGCCGCCGCGGACGCGCTGCTCGCCGGCGACACCGGCGCCGAGGTGTTCGGCAAGGCCCTGGCCGACGCGTTCGCGGAGTCCTCCGCGGTGGCCGGTGAGCTGGCCGGCGACCCGCTGCTGCGCGAGGCGGTGACCTGGCAGAACCCGGACATGCTGATCGCGCTGGACGGGCTGCTGCGCACCGACCCGGGGGTGCGCAACGTCCGCCGCCGCAAGCGTGAACTGAGCCTGCTGCGCTACTGGCAGCGCTACTGCGGCAAGGCCGAGACCATCGGCTTCTTCGGCCCGGTCTGCTGGGGCACGTTCGACACGTCCCGGCCCGGCGTGACCACAGTGCCCGGCGGGACGCTGGTGCACCGGCGGCGGGTCTACTTCGAGGCGTGGGCGCTCATCGCGTACGCCGACCGGCTCGCCGACGACCTCGCGGTGCGCCGCTGGTGGGCGCCGGCCCTGCAACCCCACCTGACCGTCGCCGGGCGGGAACTGCGCTGGCCGATGCACCCGCCGATCGCGCTGACCCCGGTCGAGGCGCTGGTGCTCGGCGCCTGCGACGGGCGGACGCCCGCGCTGGATCTGGCGCGGCGGCTGTGCGACGCCGGTGAGGTGCACAGCGCCGACGACGTCTACCTGCTGCTCGACCGGTGGGTGGAGCGCGGCCGGCTCAGCTGGGGCGCGAACCTGCCGATCGCGCCCGACGCCGAGCGGGTGCTCGAAGCGCGGATCGCCGCGATCGGCGACGAGCCGGTCCGCGCCGCCACGGCGGCCGGGTTCGACCGGCTGCGCGCCGCCCGCGACGAGGTGGCCGCCGCAGCCGGCGACCCGGACCGGCTCGGTGCCGCGCTCGCCGCCCTCAACGCCGAGTTCACCGCCGTCACCGGCCGCCCGGCCACCCGGCACAGCGGGCAGATGTACGCCGGCCGCACCGTCTGCTACGAGGAGACCGCCCGCGACCTGGAGTTCCGGATCGGGTCGGCGGTCGTCGAGGCGCTCGCCGAGCCGCTGGCGGTGGTGCTGCGGACCGCCCGCTGGTTCACCGCCGAGGTGGCCACCCGCTGCGGCGAGGTCTTCGCCGAGCTGCACGAGGAACTGGCCGCCGACGGCGAGCCGGTGCGGCTGGCCGACCTGTGGCTGCTGGCCCAGGGCACGCTCGTCGCCCCGGACGGCCCGATCGGCCGGGCCGGCGCCACGCTCACCGCGCGCTGGGCCGAGCTGTTCGGCCTGGCCGACCTGCCCGCGGGGCAGGCGGAGCTGCGGCTGTGCGCGGCGGACCTGACCGAGCGGGCCCGGGAGCTGTTCCCGGCCGAGACGCCCGGCTGGCCGTCGGCCCGGCTGCACAACCCGGACGTGCAGCTCAGCGCCGCCTCGCCGGAGGCCGTCGAGCGCGGCGACTTCCTGCTGGTGCTCGGCGAGCTGCACCCGGCGTCCGTCGCGTTCGACAGCGCGGTGCTCAGCCCGTTCCACCCGGATCCGGCCGCGCTGCGCGCCGACCTCGACGCCGACCTGGGCCCGGTGCGGCTGCGGGTGCTCTGGCCGGACAGCTTCCCCCGCCGCACCACGCGCACCACGTACGCGCTGACCGGCCCGGCCGACCGCCAGCTCGGCATCGACACCGCGCACGGCGCCGACGTGGACCGCCTCGTCCCGGCCACCGCCGTGGTGGTCGAGCGCACCGGCGACCAGCTCACCGCGGTCTTCCCCGACGGCGCCCGCTGGCCGCTGATGGAGGTGTTCGCCACGCTGCTCGGCTCGCTGCTGCTGGACGCGTTCAAGCTGCTCGGCGCCGCCGCGTACACGCCCCGCATCACCATCGACCGGCTGGTCGTGGCCCGGCGCACCTGGCGCACCACGGCAGGGGCGTGCGGGCTGGGCGGCCACCCCGACGAGACCGCCCGCTACCTGGCGGTACGCCGCTGGCGCGCCGAGACCGGCCTGCCCGAGCGGGTGTTCGTCAAGGTCGGCACCGAGATCAAACCCTGCTACGTGGACCTGACCGGCCCGCTGTACGCGCAGTCGCTGTGCGCGATGGTCGACGCGGCGCTGCGTACCGGCCCGGACGTGCCGGTGGTGGTCTCCGAACTGCTGCCCGCACCCACCGAGGCGTGGGTGCCCGACGCCCGTGGCCGCGGTTACGTCAGCGAACTGCGCCTCCAGATCACCGACCCGGCCGAGCACCTTGGAGCACTCCGGTGACCGACACCCTGACCGCCGGCGCCGTCCACGGCAGCGACCTGCCCTGGCCGGACGCCACCCTCGCCGACCTGATCACCGCGCAGGCGGCCCGTACCCCGGACGCGGTGGCGGTGCGCCAGTGGGACACCCGGCTCACCTACCGGCAGCTCGTCGACCGGGCCGCCGGGGTGGCCGCCGCGCTGCGCGAGCACGGCGCCGGCCGGGGCGACCGGGTCGGCGTGTGCGGTGCGCGTACCCCCGACCTGGTGGTCACAGTGGTCGGCGTGCTGCTCGCCGGTGCCGCGTACGTGCCGCTGGAGCCCGGCGGCCCCCGGGCCCGGCTGCGCGGCATCGCCCGCGACGCGGGCGTCCGCCTGGTGGTCGGCGACGCGGCGGCGGCCGAGTTCGGCGACGAGCCCGGCGTGACGGCCCTCGGCCTGCCCGGCCCGGCTCCGCTCGTGCCCTGCCCGGCCCGCCCCGGCGACCCGGCGTACGTGCTGTTCACCTCCGGCTCCACCGGCCGCCCCAAGGGCGTGCTGACCACCCACCGCAACGCTGTCGAGTTCGTCACCGGCGTGACCGCGCTGACCGGCGCCGACGCCTCGGTCCGCAGCCTCGGCATCGCCTCGCTCGGCTTCGACGCGGCCACCATGGACCTGTTCGTGCCGCTCACGCTCGGCGGCGCGGTGCAGCTGCTCGGCGCCGACGACCGGGCCGACCCGGTACGGCTGGCCCGGTTCGTCGCCGAGCACGAGGTGACCTGGGGCTTCATCACCCCGACCGTGCTGGCGCTGCTGGACCCGGCCGCGTTCCCGACGTGGCGGGTACTGCTCTGCGGCGGCGAGGCGGTCCCGGCTGAACTGGTCGCCCGCTGGGCGCCCGGCCGGCGGTTCCTCAACGGCTACGGCCCGACCGAGACCACGGTGCTGGCGGTGACCTGCGACCTCACCCCGGCCGACACCGACCCGATGCCGATCGGCCGGCCGCTGCCCAACCACCGGGCGTACGTGGTCGACGCCGACCTGCGGCCGGTGCCGGCGGGCGAGACCGGTGAGCTGCTGATCGGCGGGCCCGGCCTGGCCGACGGCTACCTCAACCGGCCCGGCCTGACCGCCGAGCGGTTCGTGCCCGACCCGTTCGGCGACGTCCCCGGCGAACGGCTCTACCGCACCGGCGACCTGGTCCGGCAGGGCCCGGACGGCCGGATCGTCTATCTCGGCCGCGCCGACCGGCAGGTCAAGGTGCGCGGCCAGCGCATCGAGCTGGGCGAGATCGAGGCGGTGCTGGCCGCCCACCCGGGCGTCGAGCGGGTAGCCGTGGAGGCGGTGCCCGGCCCGGCCGGCGCCGAGCTGGTCGCGTTCCTCACCCCGTCCGGCGCGCCGGACCACGACGAGCTGCGGGCGTACGCGCACACGCGGCTCACCACAGCGATGCTGCCCGCCCGGACGGTGCGGCTGGACGCGCTGCCGGTCAGCGCGACCACCGGCAAGCTGGACCGGCCGGCGCTGCGCGAGCTGGCCGCCACCGCCCCGGCCGCCGTGGACGACGCGCCCGCCGACGACGACCCGGTGACGGCGGCGGTCCGGCGCGTCTGGACCCGGCTCCTCGGCGCCGCGCCCGCCCCGGACAGCGACTTCCTCGCCGCCGGCGGCAACTCGATCGCCGCGATGCGGCTGGTCGCGGCGCTGCGCGCGGAACTGGGCCGGCACGTCGACACGCGGGTGCTGTTCGCCGACCGCACGTTCGCCGCGCTGGTGGACCGGGTCCGCGCCGCCGACCCCGCCGACGCCGACGGGCTGACCACCGGCAACCCGCCGACGCTGTCCCCGCCGCAGCGGCGGCTGTGGTTCATGGACCAGCTCGCCCCGTCCAGCGCGCCCTACAACATCGCGGTCGCGCACCGGCTGCGCGGGCCGCTTGACGTCCCCGCGCTCGGCGCCGCGCTGCGGGCCGTCGCCGAACGGCACGACGTGCTGCGCTGGCGCATCCCGTGCAACGGCGGCGTGCCGTACGCGGTCCGCGAGGAACCGACCGACGTGGCGGTGCCGGTGGTCGACCTGACCGGCGCCGCCGACCCGGACGGTGAGCTGGCCGGCATGCTCGCGGCCGGCGCCGGGCACGCGTTCGACCTCGCCACCGGCCCGCCCTGGCAGGTGACCGTGTACCGGCTCGCCGCGCGGGAGCACGTGCTCGCGATCACCGTGCACCACGCGGTCTTCGACGGCTGGTCCGAGGCGCTGCTCTACGACGAGCTGGCACTCGCGTACGCCCGCGCCCTCGGCCGGTCCGTGCCGGGCCGCCCGCCGCTGCCCGCCACGTACGCCGACTACGCGGTGTGGCGCGCCGACCGGGACCGGCGCCGGGGCGAGACCGACCTGGCCTGGTGGACCGCGCACCTGGCCGGCGCACCCACGGTGCTGGACCTGCCCCGCGACCGTCCCCGCCCGGCCGTGCAGACGTACGCCGGCGCGGAGGCCGCGGTGCGGCTGGGCGAGCCCGCCGACCGGGCCGTACGCGACCTGGCCGCCCGGCGCGGCACCACTGTCGCGGCGGTGCTGCTGGCCGCCTTCGGTGAGCTGCTGCGCCGGGTCACCGGCGGCGACGAGCACGTGCTCGGCGCGATCGTCGCCGACCGGCGACTCGCCGCGTTCGACGAGGTGATCGGTTTCTTCATCGACACCGTGCCGGTGCGGGTCCGCTCCGGCGGCGCGAGCTTCGCCGAGCAGGTCGACCGGGCCGCCGCCGAGCTGCACGAGGTCACCGCCCACCCGGGCGCGCCGCTGGAACGCATCGTCGAGACGCTCGGCGTGGGCCGGGACACCTCCCGCGCCCCGCTGGTGCAGGTGCTGTTCAACGTGCTCAACTTCGTCGCGCCCCGGCTGGCGCTGACCGGCCTGGCCGTCGAGCCGGTGCCGGTGCCCAAGCCGGGGTCGCCGTTCGACCTGACCGTCTACGTGGTGGAGCGCGACGGCCGGGCCGGCGTCGAGGTGGTGCACAACCCGGACCTGTTCGAGGCCGACCGGATCGAAGCACTCCTGGCCGACCTGGCCGCGCTGGTCGGCGCGCTCGCCGCCGACCCGGAAGCGCCGGCCGCCGAGGTGGCGCCCGAGCTGCCCCGCCCGGCGGTGCGGGTCGCGGCGCTCGGCGCGATGACGGTCGCCACCGCCGAACCGGCCCGCCCGCCGTTGCCCGCCGGCTCGGACGCGCTCACCGGGACCGAGGAGCTGATCGCCGGGATCTGGCGGGACGTGCTCGGCCGCGACGCGGTGGGCGTGAGCGACAACTTCTTCGACATCGGCGGCCACTCGATGGCCCTGGCCGCCGTGCACGCCCGGCTCACCGAGGCCACCGGCCGCTCGATCACCATGCTCGACCTGTTCCGCCACCCGACCGTGCGGGCGCTCGCCGCAAGCCTCGACGGGGCCGCCGACCGGCCGGAACTGGCCCGCGCCGCGATGCGCGCCGCCGCCCGGCGGGGCCGCGCCCGCCGTACCCCGCCACCCCGCCGACCTCACCCGTGACGCGATCCCTTGTGAATGAAGGAACCCCCATGCAGAACGACATTCCCGCCGACGACGGCGTCGAGCCCATCGCGATCGTCGGGCTCGCCGCCCGGCTGCCCGGCGCGGCCGACGTCGACGAGTTCTGGCGCAACCTGGTCGACGGCGTGGAGTCGACGACCGAGCTGACCCGCGAGGAGCAGCTCGCCCGCGGCGCCCAGCCGCAGGAGGTCGACGACCCGGGCTGGGTCAACCGTGCCCCGCTGGTGGACGGCTACGACGAGTTCGACGCCGGGCTGTTCGGGATGACCGCCCGCGAGGCGGAGATCACCGACCCGCAGCACCGGCTGTTCCTGGAGACCTGCTACACCGCGCTGCAGGACGCCGGCTACGACCCGGGTCGCTACGACGGCGCGGTGGGCGTGTACGCCGGCACCGGCGGCAACACGTACCTGCACCGCAACGTGTACCGCAACAAGCGGGTCGGCGGGAACCCGCACGGCGCGGTCTCGCTGGCCACCGGCAACTCGCCGAACTACGTGGCCACGAACGTGTCGTACCGGCTGGATCTGCGCGGCCCCAGTCTCACCGTGCACACCGCCTGCTCCACCTCGCTGGTGGCGTTCCACCTGGCCTGTGAGGCGCTGCGCAACGGCGAGTGCGACATGGCCCTCGCGGGTGGCGTCAACATCGAGCTGCCGCACGTCGGCTACCTCGGCATGGACGGCTTCACCTCGCCGGACGGGCGGTGCCGGCCGTTCGACGCCGGAGCGAACGGCACGGTGTGGGGCAGCGGGGTCGGCGTGACGCTGCTCAAGCGGCTCTCCGACGCGATCGCCGACGGCGACACCATCCGCGCGGTGGTGCTCGGCAACGCCATCAACAACGACGGCGCCGGGAAGGTCGGCTTCACCGCCCCCAGCATCGACGGGCAGATGGAGGCCATCGCCCAGGCCGTCGCGCTGGCCGGCGTCGACCCGCGCAGCATCAGCTATGTCGAGGCGCACGGCACCGGCACCGCGCTCGGCGACCCGATCGAGGTCGCCGCGCTGTCCGCCGTCTACACGAAGGACACCGACGAGCGCGGCTGGTGCGGCATCGGCTCGGTGAAGTCGAACATCGGCCACCTCAGCCAGCCCTCCGGCATCGTCAGCGTGATCAAGACGGTGCTGGCGATGGAGCACGGGCTGATCCCGCCGACCATCAACTACGAGAGCCCGAACCCGGCCATCGACTTCGCCGACACCCCGTTCTACGTGGCGAACACGCTGACCAAGTGGGACACCGACGGCGGGCCGCGCCGCGCCGGCGTCAGCTCCTTCGGCATCGGCGGCACCAACGCGCACGTGGTGCTCCAGGAGGCCCCGGCCGCCGGCCGGCAGGAGCCGCCGGTCCGCCCGGCGCACCTGCTCCAGGTGTCGGCGAAGACCCCGACCGCGCTGGACACCGCCGTGCGGCGGCTCGCCGACCACCTGGACAGCGGCGGCGACGTCGCGCTGGCCGACGTGGCGCACACGCTGCGGGTCGGCCGCCAGGCGTACGCCCACCGCGCCGCTGTCGTCGCCGGTGACCCGGCGTCCGCCGCCGCCGTGCTGCGCGAGCGGAGCAAGGGTCACCGGGGCGTCGCCGAGGGCCCCGCGCCCCGGGTGGCGTTCCTGTTCAGCGGCCAGGGCTCGCAGTACGCCGGGATGGGCGCCGAGCTGTACGCGCAGGACAGCGCGTACGCCGCCGCCGTCGACCAGTGCGCCGACCTGCTCCGCCCGGAACTGGGCCTGGACATCCGCGACCTGATCCTGGGCCGCGACCCGGAGGCGGCGGACAAGCTCACGGAGACCCGCTACACCCAGCCCGCCCTGTTCACTGTCGAGTACGCGCTCGCCGCCGCCTGGCGGGCCGCCGGGGTGGCCCCGGCCGCGATGATCGGCCACTCCATCGGCGAGTACGTCGCCGCGACTGTGGCCGGGGTGTTCGACCTCGCCGACGCGCTGCGCGTGGTGGCCGCCCGGGGCCGGCTCATGCACTCCCTGCCGGCCGGTTCGATGCTGGCGGTCACGCTCGACGAGTCGGAGGTGACCGGCAGGCTGCCCGAGGGCCTGTCGGTGGCCACGGTCAACGGCCCCGGCACCTGCGTGGTGGCCGGCGAGACGGCGCTGGTGGAGGAGTTCGCGGCGAGCCTCGGCGGCAAGAACAAGTCGAAGGTGCTGCGCACCTCGCACGCGTTCCACTCGCCGATGATGGACCCGATCCTGGACGAGTTCACCGCGCTGATGGCCACCGTGCCGCTGCGCGCCCCGGCGGTGCCGTTCGTGTCGAACGTGACGGGCACCTGGATCACCGAGGCGCAGGCCACCGACCCGGCGTACTGGGCCGCGCACCTGCGCCGTCCGGTCCGCTTCGGCGCGTGCGTGGCCACGCTGCTCGCCGAGGGCACCTGGGCGCTGGTCGAGTGCGGCCCCGGGCGGCAGCTGGCCAACCTGGCCCGGATGCAGGTCGCCAAGGCCGGCGAGGCGCAGCGCGCGCTGACCCCGCTGGGCAGCCTGCCCGGCCCCGGCGACCAGACCGGCGATCTGGCCGCGCTGCTCGGCACGGCCGGCGCGCTCTGGTGCGCCGGGGTGCCGGTGAGCCTCCCGGCCGACCCGCACGCGCGGCGGGTGCCGCTGCCGACGTACCCGTTCGAGCGGCGCCGCTACTGGATCGACCCGGACCCGGAGCAGGAGCTGGCGGCGGCGCCCGCCGAGACCGGCCCCCGCCCGCTGCCGGAGTGGTTCGCGGTGCCGGTGTGGCGGCAGGCCGCCCCGGCCCGCACCGCCGAGCCGCTGGGCCGCTGCCTGGTGCTGGCCGACGGCCCGCGCGGGGACGCGCTCGTGGCCGCGTTGCGCGCCGCCGGCGACGACCCGGTCGAGGTACGCGCCGGTGAGGCGTTCACCGTCACCGCGAACGGCTTCCGGCTGCGCCCCGGCGTCCGCGCCGACGCCGAGGAACTGGTCGCCGCGCTCGGCGCGGACCTGCCCCGGCGGATCGTGCACGCGTTCGCGCTCGACGGTGAGCCGGCCGGCATCGACACGGCGGCCGCCTGGGCGGCGCAGGAGCGCGGCTTCTTCGGCGCGCTGCACCTGGTGCAGGCGCTGGCCGGCGCCGGTGTGACGGCCGACGAGGCGGGCGTACGCCTGGACCTGGTCACCACCGGCGTCGGCGACGTACGCGGCGACGACCTGACCCGCCCCGAGCACGCCACGCTGGCCGGCCTGGCCCGGGTGCTCCCGGCCGAGCTGCCCGGCCTGACCGTGCGGCTGCTCGACACCGACCCGTCCGCGCGCGGCGTCGCCGCTCTGGTGGCCGAGCTGCGCAGCCCGGTCGACGCCGAGCACCCGGAGGTGGCGCTGCGCGGCGACCGCCGCTGGCTGGCCGGCTACGAGCAGGTCACAGTGGGCGCCGAGGACGAGCCGGGCGTGCTGCGCGAGGAGGGCCGCTACCTGATCACCGGCGGTCTCGGCGGCATCGGCGTCACCCTCGCCGAGGACTTCGCCCGCCGGGCCCGCGCCAAGCTGGTGCTGCTGGCCCGTTCCGGGCTGCCCGGGCGCGAGGAGTGGGACGCGCACCTGGCTGTGCACGGCGGCGCCGACCGGGCCGGGCGGGCCATCGCGGCGATCCGCCGGATGGAGGCCGCCGGCGCCGAGGTGCTGGCGCTCGCCGCCGACGTGACCGACGCGGACGACCTGCGCCGGGTCCGCGAGGAGGCGGAGCGCCGCTTCGGCGGGCTGGACGGCATCGTGCACGCCGCCGGTCTGCCCGGTGGCGGCATGGCCGAGGTGAAGGAGCGCGACGAGGCGCGGCGTGTGCTGGCCCCGAAGCTGGCCGGCACCCTCGCGCTGGCCCGGGTCTTCGGCGACCTGCCGCTGGACTTCGTCGTGCTCTGCTCCTCGATCACCGCGGTGATCGGCGGCTTCGGCCAGGTCGACTACTGCGCCGCGAACAACTTCCTGGACGCCTTCGCGCGCTCCGGCACCGGGTTCCGCGCACCTGTGGTGTCGCAGAACTGGGGCGGCTGGGCCGAGGTCGGCATGGCGGTGGAGACCGCCGCGCCGGCTGCGTTCCGGGCCGCCGGGCGCGACACCGTCACCACTGCGGTCGCCCACCCGGTGCTCACCACGATGGTCGCCGGCCCGGACGGCACGGTGCTGCACGGCCTGGTCTCGGCCGACACCCACTGGCTGCTCGACGAGCACCGGATCGGCGGGGTGCCGGTGGTGCCGGGCACCGCCCACCTGGAGTCGGTACGCGCCGCCGTGGTGGCCGCGCTGCCCGCGCCGGGGCCGGACGCCGCGGTGGAGCTGCGCGACGTGGTGTTCCTGGAGCCGTTCTCGGTGCCGGACGGCACGGTGGCCCAGTACCGGGTGGAGCTGACCCGGACCGAGGACGGCACCGACTTCACGGTCGCCAGCCTCGCCGCCGGGCAGGCCCGCACCCACGTGCGCGGCAGCGCCGGGTGGACCACCGAGGCGGCCCCGCCGGCCGTCGTGCCCGCGGTGGCCGGGCGGCGGGTCGACGACGACGCCTCGTTCGGCCGGGGACGCACCAGCATGCTCACCTTCGGGCCGCGCTGGGCGGCGCTGGCCGAGCATCACCTCGCCGACGGCGAGGAACTGGCGAGGGTGCAGGCGCCCGCCGCCGCGCTCGGCGACCTGCCCTCCTGGGGGATGCACCCGGCGCTGCTGGACGTGGCCACCGCGTTCGGCCGGGGGCAGGGCTCCGGCACCTACCTGCCGCTGTCGTACGGCCGGATCGTGGTGCGCGGCGCGCTGCCGGCGACGTTCCACAGTCACCTGCGGCACCGGCCCGCAGCCACCGACGAGGTGGTCGCCGCCGACCTGTCGCTGCGCGACCCGGACGGGCGGGAGCTGGTAGCGGTCAGCGACTTCGTGCTGCGCCGGGTCGACCAGAACGCGGTCACCGGCAACCTGGCCGAGGCCCCGGCGGCGGGCGGTGACGCCCCGGCCCCGGTCACCGAGGACATCCGCCCGGTCGACGGTGCGGAGGCGTTCCGCCGCAGCCTCTCCGCCGGTCTCGGCGCCCAGGTGGTGATCACCACCCGCACCGTGGCCGACATCCGGCGCCGCGCGGCCCGGGTCACCACCGACAGCATCGCCGAGGAGACCGACGCGCCGGCCGGCACGGCGGCGGCCACCGGCGGCGGCTCGGCCGCGCCCGGCACCGAGCTGGAGAAGACCATCGCCCAGGTGTGGCGCGACGGTCTCGGCGTCACCGACGTCGGCGTGGACGACGACTTCTTCGCCCTGGGCGGCAACTCGCTTGTCGCCGTGCAGCTCATCGCCGCCATGCGCAAGGCGACAGGCGTGCGGCTGCCGATGCGCAGCCTCTTCGAGACCCCCACTGTGGCCGGCCTGGCCGCCCGGATCGAGGAGCTGCGCGCCGAGGCGCCCGCCGACGCGCCGGCCGCCCCGGCTGCCATCCCGGCCATCCCGCGGCTGCCCCGCGGCTGACACCCCCGACCAAGGAGACACCGCACCATGAGCGAGACAACCGCGACGCTGCCGGTCGTCGTCGAGAGCGACGGCCGGGCGCTGACCGACCTGATCGCGGCCCGGCGTGCCGAGCTGCGGGACACCCTCGTCGCCAGTGGAGGGCTGCTGTTCCGCGGCTTCGACGTGGGCGGCGTGGACGGCTTCGACCAGGCCGTCCGCGCGCTCGCCGGCGAGCCGCTGACCTACACCGAGCGCTCCTCGCCCCGGCACTCCATCAAGGGCCGGGTCTACACCTCGACCGACTACCCGCCGGACGAGGAGATCTTCCTGCACAACGAGAACTCGTACCAGGCGCGCTGGCCGCTGACGTTGTTCTTCTACTGCGTCACACCGCCGGACACCCAGGGGGCCACGCCGCTGGCCGACGTGCGCCGGGTGTACGAGCTGATCGACCCGGCGGTGCGCGAGGAGTTCGTCCGCCGTCGGTGGATGCTGGTGCGCAACTTCCACGGCGACTTCGGCACCCGCTGGCAGGAGGTGTTCAACACCGAGAGCCGCACCGAGGTCGAGGCGTACGCGGCGGACAACGGGATCACCGTGGAGTGGGTCGGCAAGGACGGCCTGCGTACCCGCGCGGTCCGCGACGTGGTGCACCACCGGCCCGGGTCGGACACGCCGCGCTGGTTCAACCACGCCACCTTCTTCCACCTCAGCACCCTGCCGACTGACTACCAGGAGGGGCTGCTGGCCATGTTCGGCGCCGACGGGCTGCCGTCGAACACCTACTACGGCGACGGCGGCGAGATCCCCGCCGACGTCATGGACCACCTGCGCGCCGCCTACCGGGCCGCCACCGTCCGCTTCGACTACCAGCGCGACGACGTGCTGGTGGTGGACAACATGACCGCCGCGCACGGCCGGGAACCGTTCACCGGTCCCCGCAAGATCGCCGTGGCGATGGCCGAGCCGTACACCCCCGAGACCGCTGGAGCGAACTGACATGGCCGAACCCCGATTCCTGGTCGTCCGCAACGACGAGGAGCAGTACTCGATCTGGTCGGCCGACCGGGACCTGCCCGCCGGCTGGCACGACACCGGCTTCGCCGGCAGCCGCGAGGAGTGCCTGGCCCACGTCGACGAGGTCTGGACCGACATGCGTCCCCGCTCGGTGCGCGAGGCCCTCTCATGAGCACGAGCCAGGAGTGGACCTTCCCGGCCTCCTACGCCCAGGAGCGGGTGTGGATGGCCAACCAGCTCGACGCCGGCTCGCCGGTGTTCAACGTGTCCTTCCCGTGGCTGTTCCCGGCCGGCGTGGACGCCGGCACGGCAGGTGACGTGGTCAACCGGGTCGTCGCCCGGCACGAGGCGCTGCGTACCCACCTGCGGACCGACGACGGCGCGCTGGTGCAGGTCGTGCGCGCCCACGAACCGGCGCCGCTGCCCGTCACCGACATCACCCACCTGCCGGCCGGTGAGCAACGGGCCGAGTTCGAGCGCATCCGCGGCGAGATGGCCCGCACGCCGATCCCGCTGGACGCGGCACCGCTGTGGCGGGCCCGGCTGATCCGCATGACCGAAGGGCTGGCACTGGCGTTCGTGGTGCACCACGCCGTCTTCGACAGCCACTCGGCGGTGCTGTTCCACGCCGAGCTGGTCGCGTTCTGCGAGGCCGCGCGCACCGGCGCCGAGCCCGCCGTGCCCGAGCTGCCCATCCAGTACGCCGACTTCGCGGTCTGGCAGCGCCAGCAGCTCACCGGCGGGGAGCTGGACCGGCAGCTCGCCTTCTGGACCGGTCACCTGGCCGGCGCGCCGGCGGTCACCGGACTGCCGCTGGACCGGCCCCGCCCGGCCCAGCTCGGCTTCGCCGGTGACGAGGTGCGCTTCACGCTGCCCGACGGGCTGCTGGACCGCGTCGGCGCGCTGGCCACCGGCGCGCAGGCCACCCCGTACATGGTGCTGCTGGCCGGATTCGCGGCGCTGCTGTCGCGGATCTCCGGCGACACCGACGTGGTGGTCGGCGTCTCCACCGCGGGCCGGGACAACCCGGAGCTGGCGCCGCTGATCGGCATGTTCGTCAACCCGGTGGCGCTGCGCTGCGACGTCTCCGGCGACCCGGCGTTCGCGGCGCTGCTCGGCCGGGTCCGCAACGGCCTGATCGACGCGATGGAGCACGGGCAGACGCCGTTCCAGAAGATCGTCGAGGCGGTCGACCCGCAGCGTGACCCGTCGGTGCAGCCGATCTTCCAGACCGCGCTGAACTGGATCCCGGACTCCGGCCTCGACCCGGTGGAGCTGGGCACCACGAAGGACGACCTGGCCTTCGACATCACCACCGGCGACTGCCGCCTGGTGTACCGCACCGAGCTGTTCGACCGGGCCACGGCCGAGACCGTGGTCAGCCGCTACGTGCGGCTGCTCGCCGCCGCCGTCGCCGAGCCGGAGCGTACGGTCGGCGCGCTGCCGCTGCTCACCGACACCGAGCGGGACCGGGTGCTCGAAGCCTGGAACGACACCGCCCACGACGTGCCGGTCACCACTGTGGTCGACGAGGTGCAGCGGCAGGCCGCCGCCACCCCGGACGCGGCGGCGCTGGTCTGCGACGGCGTGACGCTCGGCTACGGCGAGCTGAACACCGCCGCGAACCGGCTGGCCCGGCTGCTCGTGGCGCGCGGCGCCGGCCCGGAGACCCGGGTCGCGCTGGCACTGCCCCGCTCCTGCGACCTCGTCGTGGCGATGCTCGCGGTGCTCAAGGCCGGCGCCGCGTACGTGCCGGTGGACACCGCGTACCCGGCCGGCCGGATCGCGTACCTCCTGGCGGACGCCGCGCCCGCGCTGGTGGTGACCGCGCCGGACACCGCCGCCCTGGTGCCCGGCGACGCGCTGGTGCTCGACGGCGAGGTCGGCTCCGACCAGCCCGGCGACGACCTCACCGACGCCGACCGGGTCACGCCGCTGCGCCCGGAGCACCCGGCGTACGTGCTCTACACCTCCGGCTCCACCGGCCGCCCGAAGGGCGTGGTGGTCGAGCACCGGGCGGTGACCGCATATCTGGCCTGGGCCCGCGCCACCTACCCGGGCCTGGCCGGGGTGGCGCTGCTGCACTCGCCGGTGTCGTTCGACCTCACCGTCACCGGCCTGCTCGGCACGCTCACCGCCGGCGGCACGGTACGGCTCGCCGCGATCGACGACCCGGCCGCCCGCGCCGGTGGCCGGCCGGCCTTCCTCAAGGTCACGCCGAGCCACCTGCCGCTGCTCGACGGCGAGCTGTCGCCCACCGCCGACCTGGTGATCGGCGGCGAGGCGCTGACCGGGGAGCAGCTCGCCACCTGGCGGGCCGCGCACCCCGACGTGGCGGTCGTCAACGAGTACGGCCCGACCGAGGCCACTGTGGGCTGCGTCGCGGCCCGGATCGCTCCCGGCGAGCCGGTCCCGGCCGGTCCGGTGCCGATCGGCACGCCCACCTGGAACACCAGGGCGCTGCTGCTCGACGCCGCGCTGCGGCCGGTGCCGCCGGGCGTGGTGGGGGAGCTGTACGTCACCGGCACCCAGCTCGCCCGCGGCTACCACGACCGGCCCGGCCTGACCGCCGAACGGTTCCTGCCCTGCCCGTACGGCCCGCCCGGCGCCCGGATGTACGCCACCGGCGACCTGGCCCGCTGGCGCGCCGACGGCACACTCGACTACCTGGGCCGCCGCGACGACCAGGTCAAGGTGCGCGGCATGCGGATCGAGCTGGGCGAGGTGGAGGCCGCGCTGCTGGCCCACCCGGACGTGCGCGCCGCCGCCGCGGCGGTCCGCACCGACGGCGGTGAGCCGATGCTCGTCGGCTACCTGGTGGGCCCGGCCCACGAGGACTCGGTCCGCGCCGAACTGGCCCGCGAGCTGCCCGCGCACCTGGTGCCGGCCGCCCTGGTCCGGCTGGACGCGCTGCCGCTGACGCCGAACGGCAAGCTGGACCGCGCCGCGCTGCCCGCCCCGGCGGCGGCCGAACCGGCGCAGGACAGCTTCGTCGCGCCCCGCACCGAGGCCGAGGCCCTGGTCTCGGAGGTGTACGCCGACATCCTCCAGGTGGAGAAGGTCGGCGCCCTGGACGACTTCTTCGCCCTCGGCGGCAACTCGCTGCGCGGCATGCGGGCGATGGCCCGGATCCGCGCGGAGGTGGACGTCGACCTGCCCATGCGGGCGCTGTTCAGCAGCCCCGTGGTGGCGGACCTGGCCGCCCAGATCGAGGCGCGGATCGCCGCCGAACTCGACGGGCTCTCCGACACCGAGGTCGCCGCGCTGCTCGCGGCGGAAGAGGGAACCAACTGATGACCGACCTGAAGGATCCGGCCCGCGAGGCGGCCCGGCAGGCGCTGATCGCCCGACGGCTACGCGCCCGCCAGACCGCCCCCGCGGCCCGGATCACCCCCCGCCCGTCCGGTGCCGAGGTGCCGCTGTCGTACGCCCAGGAGCGGGTCTGGTTCATGGACCAGCTCGCCCCGGGCGAGGCGGCGTACCACATCGCGGTGCCGCTGCGGGTACGCGGGCCGCTCGACGTGGACGCGCTGCGCGCCGCGCTGACCGGGCTCGCCGAGCGGCACGAGTCGCAGCGCACCCGCTTCCCGGCCGACGCCGACGGCCGCCCCACAGTGGTCGTCGCGGACACCGCCGACGTGCCGCTCACTGTGGTGGACGCACCCGACGAGGCGGCCGCGCAGGCGCTCGTCGACGCGGCGGCGGCCGAGCCGTTCGACCTGGCGAACGGGCCGCTGCTGCGGGCCCTGCTGATCCGGCTCGCCGCCGACGACCACGTGCTGTTCCTCGCCCAGCACCACATCGTCGGCGACGGCTGGTCGGTGGACGTGCTGCTGCGCGACCTGATCACGCTCTACCGGGGCGGTGAGCCGCCCGCCCTGCCGATCCAGTACGGCGACTTCGCCGTCTGGGAGGCGCAGGAGCTGGACGGCCCGCAGGCCCGCGCGCACGTCGACTACTGGAAGCAGCGGCTGGCCGGCATCACCCCGCTGGAGCTGCCGCTGGACCGGGCCCGCCCGGCCACCCAGACCTACCGTGGTGACTTCGTCGAGTTCCAGCTCGACCCGGCCGCCACCGAGGCGCTCAACGCGCTCACCCGCGACAGCGGCGGCACGCTGTTCATGACGCTGCTCGCCGCGTACCAGGTGCTGCTGGCCCGGCACGCAGGCCAGGACGACTTCGCCATCGGCGCGTCGGTGGCCGGCCGGTCCGCGCCGGAGCTGGAGAACGTCGTCGGCATGTTCATCAACATGCTGCCGCTGCGCGCCGACCTGGCCGGCGACCCGACGTTCGCCGAGCTGCTGGAGCGCACCCGCCGTACCGTGCTCGACGGGTTCGAGCACGGCGAGGTGCCGTTCGCCAAGGTGGTCCACGAGCTGGGCCTGCCGCGTGACGTCAGCCGCTCCCCGGTGTTCCAGACGATGTTCGTGCTGCAGAACTACGAGATGGGCCGCTTCCGTGGCGTGTCCCGCACCGACGAGGTCACGTTCTCCTGGACCCCGATGGAGTTGCGGGCCACCCGGTTCGACTTCGAGTTGCACGCGGTGGAGACCGTCGACGGGCTCTGGGGCAAGCTGGTCTTCAACACCGACCTGTTCGACCGGGCCACCGTGGAGCGGACGGCGCAGCGGTGGACCGCCCTGCTGGACGCGGTGGTCGCCGCGCCCGACACCCCGGTGTCGCGGCTGCCGCTGCTGCCCGCCGCCGAGCGGGAGCTGCTGGCCGCCTGGAACGACACCGCGGCGGACTTCCCGCGCGACGAGACGCTGCACGGCCCGATCGAGCGGCGTGCCGCGGTCACCCCGGACGCGGTAGCGGTCACCATCGACGGGCACAGCCGCACGTACGCCGAGCTGAACGCGCAGGCCAACCGCGTCGCGCACCGGCTGCGCGCGGCGGGCGTCGGCCCGGAGACCCTGGTCGGGGTCTGCGCGGAACGCTCCGTGGAACTGGTCGCCGGCCTGCTCGGCGTGCTCAAGGCCGGCGGCGCGTACCTGCCGCTGGATCCGGAGTACCCGGCCGACCGGCTCGCGTTCATGGTCGGCGACGCGGACGCGCCGGTGGTGCTGGTCCAGTCGCACCTGCGCGACGTGCTGCCGGACACCGGCGCCACGGTGCTCGAACTCGACGACGCCACGGTCTGGGCCGGTCAGCCCGAGACCGACCCGGCGCCCGCCGCCGGTCCGGAGAACCTGGCGTACGTCATCTACACCTCCGGGTCCACCGGCCGCCCGAAGGGCGTGCCGAACACGCACCGGGGCATCGTCAACCGGCTCGACTGGATGCAGAAGACGTACGGCCTCGGCGCCGACGACGCGGTGCTGCAGAAGACCCCGGCGAGCTTCGACGTGTCGGTGTGGGAGTTCTTCTGGCCGCTGCGCACCGGCGCCCGCCTGGTGCTGGCCAAGCCGGGCGGCCACAAGGACGCCGGCTACCTGCGTGACCTGCTGGTGTCCGAGCGGATCACCACCGCCCACTTCGTCCCGTCGATGCTGACCGTCTTCCTCGCCGAGGACGGCGTGGAGGCGGCCACCGCGCTGCGCCGGGTGATCTGCTCCGGCGAGGAGCTGCCGCTGGCCTCGGCGGCCGACTTCACCGCCCGGCTGCCCTGGTGCGGCCTGCACAACCTGTACGGCCCGACCGAGGCGGCCATCGACGTGACCGCCTGGGCCTGCGAGCCGGGGCGGCTCGCCGAGGTGACGAGCGTGCCGATCGGCGCGCCGATCGCCAACCTGCGGCTGCACGTGCTCGACCCGTCCGGCGCGCAGTGCCCGGTCGGGGTGGCCGGTGAGCTGCACATCGGCGGCGTCGGGCTGGCCCGCGGCTACCACCGCCGGCCGGCGCTGACGGCGGAGAAGTTCGTCCCGGACCCGAACTCCTTCGAGCCGGGCGCCCGCCTCTACCGCACCGGCGACCTGGCCCGCTGGGTCGTCGGCCCGGACGGCGCCGGGGTGATCGAGTTCCTGGGCCGCATCGACCACCAGGTCAAGCTGCGCGGCCTGCGCATCGAGCTGGGCGAGATCGAGAGCGCGCTGCGCGAGCAGCCCGGCGTCACCGAGGCCACGGTGATCGTCCGCGAGGACAGCCCGGGCGACAAGCGGCTCACCGCGTACCTGGTCGGCGAGGCCGAGCACGCCGCGCTGAAGGCGGCGCTGAAGGACACGCTGCCGGAGTACATGGTGCCGGCCGCGTTCGTCACGCTCGACGCGCTGCCGCTGACCCCGAACGGCAAGCTGGACCGCAAGGCGCTACCGGCGCCGGTGGTCACCCGCGAGGCGTCGGTGGCGCTCGTCGAGCCGCGCGACGACACCGAGCGGGCGGTGGCCGCGATCTGGTCCGAGGTGCTGGGCGTGGACACGCTCGGCATCGACGACGACTTCTTCGACCTGGGCGGGCACTCGATGCTCGCCACCCAGGTCGTCGCCAGGATCCGCAAGGCGGAGCTGGGCGGCCGGGCGGTCGGCGTGATGGACCTGTTCCAGCAGCGCACCATCCGGGACCTCGCCGCGTTCATCTCCGGCGACGCCGACCAGGCGGGGCCGCGCCGGCTGCTCTACGAGCTGACAAAGCCGATCCCGGCGGGCAAGCGGGTGCTGACGTACGTCTGCGTCCCGTACGGCGGCGGCAGCGCCATCGTCTACCAGCCGCTGGCCGACGCGCTGCCGGCCGGGTACGGGCTGTGGTCGCTGGCGATCCCCGGCCACGACGTGGGTCTCAGCGAGGACGCGCTGCCGTTCGACGAGCTGACCAGCCGGGTCGCCGACGAGATCCTGGAGCGGGTCGAGGGGCCGATCGCGCTGTACGGCCACTGCGGCGTGGGCAGCGCCATCCTCGCCGACGTGGCCCGCAAGGTGGAGGCGGCCGGCCGGGAGCTGGAGGCCGTGTACATCGGCGCGATGTTCCCGTTCGCCCGCCCGAAGGGCGTGATCGCGGCGCTGCGCGACCGCCTGGAGCGGCTCAGCAGCAACAGGCACTCGGCGAGCTGGCTCAAGTCGATGGGTGTGGACACCGACGAGCTGGAGCCGGAGCAGGCCGACCGGATCATCAGCAACATGCGGGCCGACTCCCGCGCCTCGGAGGAGTACTTCACCCGGCTGCTGGACCAGCAGGCGACGAAGCTCCGTACGCCGATCATCTCGGTGGTCGGCTCCGAGGACCCGGTGACCGACTACTACCGCGAGCGGTACGCCGAGTGGCAGTTCCTCAGCGACACGCTCGGCCTCGTCGTGCTCGACCAGGCCGGGCACTTCTTCCTCAAGTACCGGGCCGAGGAACTGGCCGAGATCGTCACCCAGGTGCACCCGGCGGTGGCCGCCGGGGACGTCGGCGCGCTGACGCCGGAGGCCCGCGGTGAGGACGCCGGCTGGGTGGTGGCCGACACGCTGCGGGTGGGGGAGGACCGCAAGCCCACCAAGACGGTCAAGCCGAGCATGGGCCGGTTCATGGCCATCACGACCGGCCAGCTCATCTCCAGCACCGGTTCCGCGCTGACCGCGTTCGCGCTGCCGATCTGGTTGTTCAACCGCACCGGTTCGGTGGCGAACCTCGGCCTGCTCTGGGCGCTCGCGCTGATCTGCGGTGTGCTCATGCTGCCGGTGGCCGGCGCGCTGGTCGACCGGGTCAGCCGGCGCCGGATCATGATGACGGCGAGCTGCTTCGCCGGCTCGGTGCAGCTGGTGCTTGCCGTCCTGCTGTGGACCGACAACCTGGTGCTCTGGCACATCTACATGCTGGTGGCGCTGAGTTCGGTGGCCGGTTCGTTCCAGCGGATCGCGTTCCAGTCGGCGGTGCCGCAGCTGGTGCCCAAGCGCTACCTCGGGCACGCCATGGGCATCACCCAGCTCTCCACCGGTGTGGCCACGCTGCTCATGCCGGCGTTCGCGGCCGGTCTGCTCGCCACCATCGAGCTGAAGGGCATCCTGCTGGTCGACGTGGCCAGCTACGTGTTCGCGGTGCTCACCCTCGCCGTGGTCCGCTTCCCGGACGCGCTGGGCTGGCGGCCCAAGGAGCGCCTGCTGGTGGCCATCGCCAACGGCATGCGCTACTCCTGGCGGCACCGCGGGTTCCGGCTGATGCTCGGCTACTTCGCGCTGGGCAACATCTTCCTGGCGCCCGCGCTGGTGCTCATCACGCCGCTGGTGCTGTCGTTCGGCAGCCCGACGCAGGTGGCGCAGGTGGCGCTGGCCGAGGCGGTCGGCGCGGTGCTCGGCGGCGTGCTCATGTCGCTGTGGGGCGGTCCGCGCAAGCGCCGCATGATCGGTGTGCTGATCGGCAACCTGGGCACCGCCATCGGCTGCGTGCTGATCGGCCTGGACGCGTCGGTGGCGATGATCTGCGTCGGCTTCTGCTGGCTGGCCATGTCGATGACCACCGCGCAGTCGATCTACGCGACGATCGTCCAGGTGAAGGTGCCGCAGCGCTTCCACGGCCGGGTGTTCAGCCTCAACCAGACCATCTCCTGGTCGACGCTGCCGATCGGGTTCGCGCTGCTCGCGCCGGGCGCCACCGCGCTGTTCGAGCCGATGCTCGCCCCGGGCGGGGCGCTGGCCGGTTCGGTGGGAGCGGTGATCGGCACCGGGCCGGGCCGGGGCATCGGCTTCGCGTACATCTGCTTCGGCGCGGCGCTGATCCTCGTCACGCTCGGCGGGTTCGCGATCCGGCTGCTGCGCCGGTTCGACCTGGAGGTGGAGGACTCCCTGCCGGACGACCTGATCGGCGCCCAGGAGCGGGAGAAGCGCCTGGCCGCCAAGGCCGAGAAGAAGGAACTCGCCTCGGTCTGACCCCGCCGCCCACCTGGTTGATCAAGGAGTTCGTGTCCGTTCCGGGCCTTCCGGCCGGCACGAACTCCTTGATCACCGGGGCTAGCATCGGTGTGGTGAGCGACGACGTCATCGATGCGCTGCTGCGGGAGACGGGGCGCCTCGATCCGTGCGCCGCCGTGGTCGAGGCCGGTGAACAGGACGTCGACGGGCTCACCGACTACAGCCCGGACGGTCACCAGGCCCGCGCCGATCTCGCCGCCCGCGCCCTGCGCCGGATCGAGACGCTGCCCGCGACCCCGCTGCACGCCCACCTCGCCGAACGGCTGCGCGCCCGGATCGCCTTCCACGACGCCTGGGAGGACCTGCGGGAACTGCACGTGGCGGCCACCGGCCCGCTCCAGCTCATCCGCCAGTGCGTCGAGTCCGCGGTGCCGGGCCGCGACGCCGGGGGCACGGCCTACGAGGACGGATGGGCCCGCGTCGGCGCGCGCCAGGCCGCGATCCCGGCCGCACTCGACGGGTACGGCCAGAGCCTCCTGCTCGCCGCCGCGCGCGGCCACCTGCCGGCGCGGCGTCAGGTGGAACTGGTGACGCGGCGCTGCCGCGCCTGGCTCGACGACGACATCGCCCTGGTGAAGCGGTACGGCGACGGCCCGCAGTGCGCCTCGTTGCAGGCGGCGGCGCAGGACGCGCGGGAGGCGTACCGGAGATTCGCCGCGACGCTCGCCGCGGACCTGGCGCCCCGGGCGCACGACGACGAGGCGTTCGGCCCGGCGCGGTACGCCCTCTGGGTGCGGGCCTTTCTCGGCGCGGAACCGGACCTGCGCGAGCTGTACGCGTGGGGCTGGGACGAGTTCACCGCGATCGAGGCGGACATCGTCGCGGAGGCGAAGGCCCTGGGCGGCACCGTGCCCGAGGTGCGGGAACGGCTCGACCGCCCCGACGCGCCGGGCGTCCTGCGCAGCCGGGACGAGTTCGCCGCCTGGCTCCAGGAGCTGCTGGAGGCCACCACCGAGCGGCTGCACGGCGTCCACTTCGACATCCCCGCGCCGCTGCGGCGCATCGAGTCACGGGTCACCACGTCCGGCGGCACCGCCTACATCGGGCCGTCGCGGGACCTGACCCGGCCGGGCCGGGTCTCGTGGCTGCTGCCCGACGGGCAGGAGCGCTTCTCGACCTGGTGGGCGTACAGCACCGCGTACCACGAGGGCGTCCCCGGCCACCACCTGCACCTCGGCTCGGAGGCGTGCCGGGGTGGCCCCGGGCAGCGGCTGAACCTGCTCGGCGGGCTCTCCGGCGCCCAGGAGGGCTGGGCCCTGTACGCCGAGCGGCTCATGGACGAACTCGGATTCTACGAGCAGCCGGGCACCCGGCTGGGCCACCTGTTCATGCAACTGCTGCGGGCGGCCCGGGTGGTGCTCGACATCGGCCTGCACCTGCGCCTGCCGATGCCGTCCGGCAGCACGCCGTGGACGCCGGACGCCGCGCTGGACCTGCTGCGCGACCGCTGCCACCAGGGGCCCTACGCACCACTGGAACTGGCCCGGTACCTGGGCCGGCCCGGGCAGGCGCTGACCTACAAGGTGGGGGAGCGGGTGTGGCGCGACGGCCGCGCGGCCTTCCCGGGCGACCGGCGCGCGTTCCACAACCGGGCGCTGGAACTCGGTTCGCTGGGACTGGACCAGCTCGCGAGCGCGCTCGCCGTCTATCCGGCGTCGTCGGCGGGCAGCTCCTCCGGGTCGGCCACCCACGCGGAGTAGACGGGCAGGCCGTCCCACGGCCCGCCGGCCGGGTCGGTGGTCACCGCCACCACCGCGTACGGGTGACCGAACCGCAGCTCGGCGACGCGGGCGACACCCTCCGGCGGCATGCCGGCCACCATGCCGAACGCGGTCACCGCGGCGGCCTCGAAGCCGTAGCGGCCGAACCGGGCCACTGCGGACTGCGCGGCGTCGAAACCCGGCGCGGCCAGGCCCAGCAGCTCGCCGAGCGCCCGGGCCGCCGCGTCGAAGCCGAACCCGGGCGCGGTCAGATCGTGCCGGCTCCGCGCCGACCAGCAGGGCAGCACCGCCGTGGCGCGTTCCTCCCGGCCGTCCGCCGCGAACGTGCGGATCGGCTTCTCCCGCACCGTCCACAGCGGCGTCTCGCCAAGCGGCAGGTCGAACAGCGGCCGGCGGTCCGGCGTGGAGTCCGGGATGAGCGCGGCGGCGCTCGCCAGTTCCTGCGCGGCGGCCAGCACGTCGGCGGCGGGCACCTCGGGTGCGGCGGCCACCGAGACCACGAGCATGCCGGCGCCGTCGTCGCCGGTTTGCGCCGGCACCGCGTGCACCGCCACGTCACCGGCCCGGTCGGTGGCCGCCACCCAGCAGCGGTGCCCGGACGGCGGCGTACGCAGCACCCGGCTCAGCCGCCCGGACCAGGCGCTGCCCGCGCCCAGTTCCGTGCCCGGGGCGGTGTCGAACGGGTCGGCCCACGACACCCGGGTGGCCAGGGCACTGGCCAGGATCAGCAGCGTGTCCGGGGCGAGGTCGACCGGGAAGCGGTCGATCAGCCCGCCGGTACGCTCCCGCGCCCAGGCGTCCAGCGCCGCCTGGTCGGGCAGCGCACCACGTTCGGTGTTCTCCGGCAGGGCGGCCCGCCAGGCGTCCAGCTCCGCCGCCGGGGCGAGTTCCCACAGCGCGGTGGCCGCGGCGACCATCGGGTGCGGCGCGGCGAGCAGCGCCCGGGCCTCGGCGGCGGCGTCGTCCGGGTCGACGCCCAGTGCCTCGGCCAGCGCCGCGCGGGCGTCGCCGGTGGCGGCCGGGCCGGTCAGCGCCAGCAGCAGCCAGGCGCCCAGCGGCGAGGCGGCGTGGTGGGTGTCACCGGCGGCGCGGTGCAGCCGCTCGGCGTAACGGGCCAGGGGTGCGCGCAGTGGAGTCACCGCTCCACTGTGCCCGCCGGGACCCCCCGTGTCAGGACCACAGCTCGAACGGTTCGTCGATCTCCGCGCCGGCCAGGAACGCGGGCAGCAGTTCGGGCAGCCGCCCGGGATAGCAGCGCGGCCGCTCGGCGAGCACCTCGGCCAGCGGCCACCAGCGGAACCCGAAGTAGTCCTCCACCTCGTAGTCCAGCCGCAGCGCCTCGTCCACGTCCGGTCCGGGGCCGGGCAGCCGTACCGTCACGACCACCTCGTCCTGGAGGTGCCGGCGCTGCCGGTGCCGGAAGCTGGCCCGCCGCCGCCAGGTGGGAGCGCCCACCTCGTCCGGGCCGATGGCGATGCCGGTCTCCTCGCGGAGTTCGCGGACCGCCGTTTCCCGGTACGTCTCGCCCGGGTCCAGCCCGCCGCCGGGTAGCTCCCACCACACGCCGAGGTCCGGGTGGTCCGGGTCGCGGGTGTGGAACAGCAGCAGACGGTCGGCGGCGTCGAGCACCACCAGCCGTACCGCGCTGCGCTCGAACAGCGGCAGATCGTCGGGCAACTCCACGGTTAGAGAGTAAGGAAGGGCCCCCTGTTAACGCCTCCGGTAGTAGAAGGGCCCCTTATTAACATCGCCCAGCGCGGGGGACGCCCGGGTGCGCCGCCCGGCGCCGATCCCACTCAGCCGGTGTCGACGACGCGGGCCACCTCGCCGGTAGCGGACGCACCCCGCCCGATAGGCTGCCCGCCGTGGCAGGTCTGTTGAAGAACGTGGCGTCGAAGCTCGGCCGGATCACCCGGGTGGCGCCCGCCCCCGCCCGCACCGGCGGGCCGATCCCGGCGCAGGTCGCGCGCCGCCGCCAGGTCAACGCGTTGCAGCGCCGCGAACTGTCGTACGCCCCGGAGCCGGACGGGCAGGCCGACCCGGGCGAGATCGTCTGGACGTGGGTGCCGTACGAGGACGACCCGCGTCAGGGCAAGGACCGCCCGGTGCTGGTGGTGGGCCGGCACAGCCGCACGCTGTTCGGGCTGATGCTGTCGAGCCAGAGCGACCGGGACGGCCAGCGGCACTGGCTGGCGCTCGGCCCGGGGGAGTGGGACCGGGACAAGCGGCCGAGCTGGGTACGCCTGGACCGGGTGCTCACCATGCGCGAGGACGGCATCCGCCGCGAGGGTGCGGTGCTGGACCGGCCCCGGTTCGACCGGGTCGGTGCGGCGTTGCGCGCCGGCTACGGCTGGCGCTGACCACCGGGTAGGGCCCGGGTCAGCACTCCGCGACGAGCTGGCGGGTCGGGCGGGCGGCGCCGAGCGTCTTCGCCTCGTACATGGCCGCGTCGGCGCGGCAGAGCGCGTCGGTGAGCTGCGTGGGGCAGTGCACGGGCGCGAGCCCGACCGAGGCGGTGACCTGGATGCTGCGCGCCCCCAGCGGGATCGGCGCGGCGAGCGCCTCACAGAGCCGCCGGGTGGCGTGCTCGATCCACCAGCGGTCCGCCGTCGGGCTGGCCAGCAGGCCGGCGAACTCGTCGCCGCCGAGGCGGGCGACCGGGTTGTTGCCGGCGAACGCGGCCAGCCGTTGTGCCACGCTGACCAGCACCTGATCTCCGGCGGCGTGCCCGTAGCGGTCGTTCACCTGCTTGAAGTTGTCCAGGTCGAGCACGACCGCGACGAGGGGCTGACCGGCCGGGTCGGTGAGCAGGGCGGCGGCCAGGCGGAAGAACGCGCGGCGGTTTGGCAGCCCGGTGAGCGGGTCGTGGCTGGCGGCGTGCCGCTCGGCGGCCAGCTCGGCCTGGAGCAGCTCGATCTCGGCTTCGGCGCGTAGGGCGCGGCGGCGCAACTGCCAGGCGGAGACGAGCGCGCCCGCCGCGGAGATGCCGGAGGCGATGGTCATCGGATCCGCCAACGCGTCCTCCTCACCGCAGTCCCGTAGCCGCGCGAAGCGGCATCCCCGGGGCCGGGCTCGGGTCACCGTACGTGAGCGAACCGGCACACCGTATTTCGGTTATCATGCTCTCTGTCCATTGCAGATGCAATAGCAGATGCACGTGCATCTCACTCCTCAGTCGACAGACGTCGCCACCCACCGCCCCTCCCCGCGGCCTCGGCTGGCTCATTCCCGAAGGACGCCCATGCAGCAACCCCCGAACGGCGTGCCCGTGACCGAGTTGCCACCGATGCGCTGGTTGAAGAGCCGTCGCAGCAACCCCAGCGGCAACTGCGTCGAACTGGCCGAGCTGCCCGGTGGTGGCGGCATCGCGGTCCGCAACTCGCGGCACCCCGAAGGGCCGGCACTCATCTACACGGTGGACGAGATCGCCGCGTTCGTGCTCGGCGCCCGCGACGGCGACTTCGACCACCTCATCCCGCCGTCCCGTACACGGGACTGACTCCGTCCGTACGGAGGAGTTCACCTCACTGTCGGTTCATGGCATGCTTACTCGTCGGCCGGGAGGGTGCCCGGCCGGTGCGGCCGGGATGCGAGGGCGGTCAGGTGGCGACGGTGCCCGTCGAGGGTGGTCCGACAAGCGGTCCGACAGTGCTGCGCATGTTGCTCGGCGGGCAGTTGCGCCGGCTGCGGGAGAGCGCCGGGGTCAGCCGCGAGACCGCCGGCTGGGAGATCCGCTCGTCGGAGTCGAAGATCAGCCGAATGGAGCTCGGCCGGGTCGGCTTCAAGGAGCGCGACGTGGCCGACCTGCTCACGCTCTACGGCGTCACCGCCCCGGAGGACCGCACCGCGCTGCTCAAGCTGGCGCAGGACGCGAACAACCCGGGCTGGTGGCACCGCTACGGCGACGTGCTCCCGCCCTGGTTCCAGTCCTATCTGGGCCTGGAGGCGGCCGCCGCGATGATCCGCACCTACGAGGTGCAGTTCGTGCCCGGCCTGCTGCAGACCGCCGCGTACGCCCGGGAGGTGATCCTGCTCGGCCACCGCGGCGCGTCGGTGGCGGAGCTGGACCGGCGGGTGGAGCTGCGGATGCAGCGCAAGGATCTGCTGCGGCGCGCGAACCCGCCGCAGTTGTGGGCGGTGCTCGACGAGGCGGTGCTGCGTCGCCCGATCGGCGGCGCGGCGGTGATGCGGGAGCAGATGGACGCGCTGATCGAGGCGACCTCCGGCCCGCATGTGCGGTTGCAGATCGTTCCGTTCGCCGCCGGCGGGCACGCGGCGGCCAGTGGCGCGTTCAGCATCCTGCGCTTCGGCGACGCCGACCTGCCCGACATCGTCTACATCGAGCAGCTCACCAGCGCGATCTACCTGGACAAGCGCGACGACCTCGACTTCTACGCCGAGGCGATGGAACGGTTGTGCGTGGAGGCCGTGCCGCCGGAGCGGACGCCGGAGCTGCTGACCCGCCTGCGCGACGAGCTCTACCCGGCCTGACCGGCTCGATGGCGGGCCGTGGCATGATCGGCGACCGAAGACAGTGGACGGTGGCACGCGAGTCGTGGAGGCGGCCTTGACCAGCGAAGCACCAGGTACGGCACCCGAGTCCGGCCGGATAGACACCACGGTGGCGCACCCCGCCCGCCGGTACAACTACTGGCTCGGCGGGAAGGACAACTTCCAGGCCGACCGTGACTCCGGCGACGCCATGGCCGCGCGGTTCCCGACCATCCGGCTCAGCGCGCTGGAGAACCGGCGGTTCCTGCGCCGCGCGGTGCGCCACCTGGCCGGCGAGGCGGGCATCCGCCAGTTCCTGGACATCGGCACCGGCATCCCCACCGCCGACAACACGCACGAGGTGGCGCAGTCGACCGACCCGCGCGCCCGGGTGGTCTACGTCGACAACGACCCGATCGTGCTGGCCCACGCCCGCGCGTTGCTCACCAGCTCCGCCGAGGGCGCCACCGCCTACCTGGACGCGGACCTCGTCGACCCGGAACGCATCCTCGCCCACCCTGATCTGCGCCGCACGCTCGACCTGTCCCAGCCGGTGGCGTTGATGCTGCTGGCGGTGCTGCACTTCGTGCCGGACGGCGAGGATCCGTACACGATCGTCGGCCGCCTGCTGGACGCGTTGCCAGCCGGCAGCTACCTGGCGGCCTCGCACGCCACCCACGACTACCTGCCGCCCGACGTGGCCGTCGAGGCGAAGGCGGCGGCGCGCGGCGGCGGCCCGCACGGCGTGATCAACCTGCGCAGCCGGGAGGAGTTCGTCCGCTTCTTCGACGGGCTGGAACTGGTCGAGCCGGGTGTCTGCTCGGTGGCCGAGTGGCGTGCCGACGGCGAGCCGGAGCCGCGCCCGTCGGTGATCGACGTCAGCATGTACGGCGGGGTCGCCCGCAAACCCTGACCCGGGGCTGCGTGCCAGGCGGTTGACGGGCCGGGGGGCCGCACGGGCAGACTGGAGGCATCATGTCGCCGTTCACGCCCGCCCTGCGCCTGCACGACCGGTACGTCCTGCGCGAACGCATCGGCCTCGGCGGGATGTCCGAGGTGTGGCGGGCCGACGACGAGGTGCTGCACCGGCCCGTCGCGGTCAAGGCCCTCGCCGGGCAGCTCGCCGCCGACCCGAAACTGCGGGCGGTGATCCAGCGCGAGGCCCGCGCGGCGGCGCGGCTCACCCATCCGCACGTGACCCAGGTGTACGACTACGGCGAGGCGACGCTGGACGGCGGCGTCGTGGTTCCGTACCTGGTGATGGAACTGGTGGAGGGGCAGACGCTCGCCGACCGGCTGGCGGGTGGTCCGTTGGCCTGGCCGGACGCCGTGCGCACCGCCGGGCAGGTGGCCGGGGCGCTGGCCGCGGCGCACCGGATCGGCGTGGTGCACCGCGACGTCAAGCCGGCGAACGTGATGCTCACCGAGACCGGCGCGAAGGTGCTCGACTTCGGCATCGCCGCGCCGGCCGGCCCGCACCCGGTCACCGGGCAGACCGGCGCGCTGCTGATGGGCACGCCCGCCTACTTCGCCCCGGAACGTCTCGACCCGGGCCCGGCGAACCCGGCCGGCGACGTGTACGCGCTCGGCGTACTGCTGTACCGCAGCCTCACCGGCCGGGCCCCGCTGCCGGTGCGCAGCTGGGACGACGTGCTGGACGTGCGGCGCAACCGGCCGGCGGTGCCGTCGCCGCGGGTGCCCGGCCTGCCGCCGGAGATCGCCGACCTGGTGCTCGCCTGCCTGGCGCTGGACCCGGACCGCCGGCCCACAGCGGCCCGGCTCGCCGAGCGGCTCGGTGCGGGCCGCCCGGTGGACCCGCCGACGGCGATCCTGCCCACCGTGGCGCCGGTGGCGCACCCGCCCACGCTCGTCGAGCGGCCCTCTGTCGCCGCGTCCCGCCCGCCGGGGCGTCCCGTCGCGCCGCCGCGTCCGGCGGTCTCGTCGAACCGGCTGTTCGGGCTGCTGGTGGCCGGTGCGGTGGTGCTGCTGCTCGCGGTGGTCGGCTCGCTGGTGTGGGGTGACGGCTCCGGTACGCCGCCGGCCGCCGTGCCCACCGCCGGCCCGTCGACCGGCGCCGCCGAACGGCCGGCCGCCGAGCCCAGCAGCGCCGCACCGACGCCGGCGGCGCCCGAGCCGGTGACGCTGCGTCAGCTCGGCGACCGGTTCGGTGAGCTGCTCGACCGGGCCGAGTCGGTCGGGCTGATCGACCGCAAGACCGCCGCCGACCTGCGCAAGAAGGCCGCCGAGCTGGACCGGGGCAAGCCGAAGGACAGGGGCAAGCGGGTCGAGGACCTGCGCGAGAAGATCGACGACGCGGCCGAGGACGACAAGATCGATGCGGTCACCGCCGCCGCGCTGCGCAAGCTGCTCGACGGCTACGAGCGGCTGCGCGGCGCCGACGAGGGCTGACCCGCCGGAGGCGCGACAGCGCGGATCGTCTCCGTCACCAGGGCCGCGGCCTCGGGCAGCAGCTCCGGATCGGGCGCGTGACCGGCGGCACGGTGCCGCACCGCCTCCGCCAGCCGGTCGAGCGGCCCGGAGACGGCGGCGTACGCGGCCAGCAACTCACCTGCCGCCGCCGCCAGCGGGTGACCCGGAGCGACGGCGACCTCCGCGAGGATCAGCGCTGTCGTCGTCCGGTCCAGCGCCGGCGGCCCCTCGGCGCTGTCGGTCCAGTCGATGACCACCGGACCGGTCGCGGCCAGCATGCGGGCGCCCGCTCGCGCGGTGACGGCGCCCGTGTGGAACGCCTCCACCAGCGTCGGGCCGGTGACCCGGTCGAGCACCAGGTCGGCGCCCTCGGCGTGGTGCACCCGGGGCACCGGATAGCCGGCCCGGTGCAGGTGCCGCATCACCTCGGCCTCGGCCCGCACGTCGCCACCGTCGCGGTAGCGGCGCAGCACCTGCCCGCCGGGCAGCAGCCACACGTCGGCGGTGCGGCCGGTGGCGAGTGGGGTCGCCACCGGGAAGCCGGCCGGTGCCGGGCCGGTGCCCTCCGACGGTGCCATCCCGCCGAGCGTAGGCGATCCGTCCTCAGTGCAACGTCCCGGTGACCACCTCACCGGCGCCGGTGCCGGCACGGGCCACCGGCTCGCCCGCCGGTGACCAGATCCCCGAGCCACCCGCGGCCCGCGCGTACCCGCCGCCGGTCGAGCCGGCGAAGCTGGCCGTCACCACCCAGACGCCGTGCGCGGCGGCGACCCGGCGGGCACGCTCGTCCGGCACCGCCGCGTCGTCGGCGGACTCCAGCACCCCGGCCAGGTAGGCGTCCGCGCCGAGCGCCACCGTCGCCGCCGCGTGCTCCGGCGTCCCGGTGTCCTTGCACACGGCAAGCCCCAGCCGCCAGCCGTCCACATCGAGCACCGCCGGCTCCCGGCCCGGCCGCATGTGCCGCGGCTCCGCGCCACCAAGGCACATCTTCCGGTACGCCACCCGCACGCCCTCGCCGTCGACGGCGAGCACCCCGATGTGCGGCCCGGGCACCGGCGCCCCGGCCAGCGCCAGGGTGCCGGTTTCGGCGCAGGCCGCGCGCAGCGGTGCGAGCCGGGGATCGTCCGGGTCCAGCGGCGCGGCGGTCAGCTCGTAGCCGGTCAGTGACATCTCCGGGAAGACCACCACCCGGGCCGACGCGGCGCGTACGGCCTCGGCGTGGCGTACCGCGTTGCCCTCGACGTCGTCGGAGCGGGTGAGCGGCTGGGCGACGGCGATCCGCAGCGGCGTACGCATGACGTACACGATAATGGTTTCCATCACGCGTGGCCGTCCCCAGCTTCGCCCCGTAACGTTGGTCCGATGATCGGAAACGCACAGCTGCTCGCCGGCCCCCGGGTGAGCGCCGCGCGGGCGGCGGAGCCGTCCGGCGACGGAGTGGCCGGCTGGGTCACCGGCCTGATGGAACGGCTCGGTGGACCGGGTGCCGGCCTCGCGGTGGCGCTGGAGAACCTGTTCCCGCCCATCCCCAGCGAGGTGATCCTGCCGCTGGCCGGCTTCACCGCGAGCCAGGGCAAGATGAGCCTGGCCGGCGCCATCTTCTGGACCACGCTCGGGTCGGTGGTGGGCGCGCTGGCGCTCTACTACATCGGGGCGGCCCTCGGGCGGGACCGGATGCGCGCCCTGGCCGCGCGGCTGCCGCTGATCAAGCTGGAGGACGTGGACCGCACCGAGGCGTGGTTCCTGCGCCACGGCGTCAAGGCGGTGTTCTTCGGCCGGATGATTCCGATCTTCCGAAGTCTCATCTCCATCCCGGCCGGGGTGGAACGGATGCCGGTTCCGGTGTTCCTGCTCTACACCACGCTGGGCAGCCTGATCTGGAACACCACGTTCGTGCTCGCCGGCTTCCTGCTCGGCGAGCAGTGGCACGTGGTCGAGGCGTACGCGGGCACGTTCCAGAAGGTCGTCATCGTGGCCGTGGTGGCCGGGCTCTGCTGGTTCGTGGTCAGCCGGGTCCGCCGCTCCCGCCGGATCGCCGCCGCGCCGCCGGAACCGGAGCCGGCTCCGCAGTCGGAGCCGGCCCCGCAGGGCACCGTCTACCGGGGCGGCTGGTACACCCGGGCGGAGGACTGAGCGCCGGCCGGGCACGGTGGGTAGAGCGGGCGGGTGCCGGCGCCGGCGGCCCGGGCGGCCTCGTCGCTGAACCGGCAGCCGAAGTCCGGCGCCGCCACCGCGCGCCGGTCGGTGACCGGGTCACCGGCGGGGCGCTTGCCGGTGCGCACCCAGCGGACCAGGTCGTCCCAGGCGGCGCCGGCCTCGGCCGGGCTGAACTCGCAGTGCTGCGCGGTGCGCACCGCCCGCTGCACCAGCAGCCGGGACCGGCCGTTGCGGGCGACGTCCCGGGCGTACGCCTGCTCCATGCCCAACGGCACGAACAGGTCGCCGAGGCCGTGCAGGCTCAGCACCGGCGCGGTGGGCCGCCCGGCGATCCGGGGCACCTCGGTCAGGCCGGGTGAGAGCCGCTGGCGCAGGTTCTCCGGCGCGACCCGCCGCACGGTGGCGTTGAGGTTCACCGGCTGGTTCGGCGTGTACCTGGTGAACAGGTTCGTGGCGAGCTGGCCGGGACGCCGGGCGGGGGAGCCGTCCGCCTCGCTGACCGCGATGCCGAACAGGAAGTCCTTCCAGATCGCGAACGCGGCGTCGGTGCCCGGCCGCGGCCCGCCGGAGCGGTCCACGGTGACCGCGCGTAGCTGCTTGCCGAGGTCGTTCGTGGTGTCCGGGCCGCCCGGGGTCAGCCCGGCCAGGCCGAGCGTGACCTGGATCCGGGGCACCGCCGAGGTCAGGTAGTCGGGCGGCGTCGGGTACGCGCGCACCCCGGCCAGCGCCTGCGCGGCCAGGTTGTAGTCCAGGAAGAAGTCGAACAGCTCCTGGTCGCCGAGCACTCCGCACATCGGCAGCGCCCCGGCGTAGAAGCCCGGGTACTGCTCCAGCGACCGGCCGATGACGTGGCCGCCCATCGACACCCCGGCGACGAACACCCGGTGCGGGCGCCGGACGGTACGGGAGAACAGGTCGGCCAGGGCACGGGTGCCGCGTACGCCGGAGCGCACGTCGTAGCCGTTGCGGTCGTACGACGACGACGCCCACGCGTACCCCTGGGCGACCAGGCGCTGCCGCAGGTCGAAGCCGGGCGGCTCCGGCGACAGCTCGGTGCCCTGCCCGCGGTAGCCGTGCGCCCACATCACCAGCTCGCCGTTCCAGCGCCTGGGGATCTCGATGATGTATCCGGCGTTCGCGTGCACGCCCTGCCGCACGGTGGTGGCGGCGTCGTTCACGACCAGTGGCGGCAGCGGCGGGTTGACGATGGTGTAGCCGGGCAGCGGGCCGCTGCCGTCGGCGCGGCCGCCGGCGGCGGCGGGCGCCGCGCCGGTGAGGCCGAGCGCCAGCGTGAGGGCCGCGCCGACGGCGAGCAGCCGGCGGCGGACGGGTGAGGGCTGCATCGCTGCTCCCCGGGGGGACGGGTGCCACCCCGGGACGGGGGGTGACGACGCGGGACGGATGCCTACCGGCCGGTAGCGCACTGAACCTAGGCCGGGGGTCGAGCACTGTCAATCGCTGACCGGCCGCTCGGTCTGCGTCCGTCCCGCGGTCCGCTCAGACCAGGCCGTGCGCCAGCATCGCCTCGGCCACCCGCCGGAAACCCTGGATGTTCGCCCCGGCCACGTAGTCGCCGGGCAGGCCGAACTCCTCGGCCGTCGCCCAGCACCTGTCGTGCACGTCCCGCATGATCTCGCGCAGCCGCTGCTCGGACTCGCCGAACGTCCACGTGTCGCGGCTGGCGTTCTGCTGCATCTCCAGCCCGCTCACCGCCACCCCGCCGGCGTTTGCCGCCTTGCCCGGGGCGAACCGCACCCCGGCCCGGCCGAGGATCCGCACCGCCTCCGGCGTGGTGGGCATGTTCGCCCCCTCCACCACCGCGACGCAGCCGCCGGCGACCAGCGCGGCGGCCTCCGCGCCGCCGATCTCGTTCTGCGTGGCGCAGGGCAGCGCCAGGTCGCAGGGCACCTCCCAGACGTTGCGGTCCGCGACCGCCACCGCGTTGCGGGCGTGCTCCGCGTACTCGGCCAGCCGGCCCCGCCGCTGCTCCTTCAGCTCGCGCAGCAACGCCAGGTCGATGCCCTTCTCGTCGACCACGTAGCCGCCGGAGTCCGAGCACGCCACCACGGTGCCGCCGAGCTGGTGCACCTTCTCGATGGCGTAGATGGCCACGTTGCCGGAGCCGGACACCACGACCCGCTTGCCCTCCAGGCTGTCCCCGGCCTGACGCAGCATCTCGTCGGCGAAGAACACCGCCCCGTACCCGGTCGCCTCGCGGCGCACCTGCGCGCCCCCGTACGCCAGGCCCTTGCCGGTGAGCACGCCCGCGTCGTACCGGTTGGTGATCCGCTTGTACTGCCCGAACAGGTAGCCGATCTCCCGGCCGCCCACCCCGATGTCACCGGCGGGCACGTCGGTCTGCGGGCCGATGTGCCGGTACAGCTCGGTCATGAAGCTCTGGCAGAACCGCATCACCTCGCGGTCGGAGCGGCCCTTCGGGTCGAAGTCCGCGCCGCCCTTGCCGCCGCCGATGGCCAGCCCGGTCAGCGCGTTCTTGAAGATCTGCTCGAAACCGAGGAACTTCACGATGCCCAGGTAGACCGACGGGTGGAAGCGCAGGCCACCCTTGTACGGGCCGAGCGCGCTGTTGAACTCCACCCGGAACCCACGGTTGACCCGTACCCGGCCCTGGTCGTCCTCCCACGGCACGCGGAAGATGACCTGCCGCTCCGGTTCGCAGACGCGCTCGACCACCTCGGCGTACTCCGGATGCCGGGCCAGGGCCGGACCGATGCTCTCCAGTACCTCGCGGACCGCTTGGTGGAACTCCGGCTCTCCCGGGTTCCGGGCGACCACGCCGGCGAACACCGACTCGACGGTCTCCGGCATCACGGGCACCTCCTCTCGCCTGGGACGCAGGCCCTCTGGCCTGCGTCGCCCCAGGATACGAACGGTCTGCGGGGTGCGGTTCACTGGTCCGCGTGGACGCCACCATCTGGACGACGGCGCGGGACGCGCGCGCCTGGCTCGACGCCGCGAACGGCCGCGGCGACACCGAACTGACCTGCCGCATCCTCAAGATCGGTGAGGAGGCCGGCGAGGTCGCCGCAGCCTGGATCGGGCTGCTCGGGCAGAACCCGCGCAAGGGGGTGACGCACACCCGCGAGGACGTCGCCGCCGAGCTGGCCGACGTGGCGTTCACCGCGCTCGTCGCGATCGAGAGTCTCGGTCTGGACGCGCACGCCGTGCTGGCCGCGTGTGCCGGCAAGGTGCGGGAACGCACCGGAGTGGGAATGAACCGGGACGCCGAACCAGACGTATGACCCGGTGGGGACCGGCGAGAGGGGACGAGCATGACCGCATCCGAGGACGACCCCGACCTGGCCCGGCCCCGCTGGTCCGGTGGCGCCCGGCTGCTGGCCGCCGCCGCCGTGCTGGTGGTGGTGCTCGGCGCGGTGGCGGTCGCGGTGACGCTGTCCAACCCGGGCCGCCTCGGCGTGGTCTTCTCCGGCGGCGAGCCGTCGCCCCTTCCCGGGCGCGGCGGATCCGGCGGGGCGGGCGCCGCCGAGGTGGCCGGCGCCGAGACCCTCGCCGCGCCGCGCGGTGGCCGGCAGCTCGCCCAGTTCGAGCTGGTGGACGGGCTGACCCGGTTCACGCTGCGCGCCGCCGACCTCGGCGACGACCTGTACCGGATCGGCACGCCGGACGGTTCGGGTGTGACGCCGCGCCCGCAACTGGCCGGCGATCGGGTCCGGCTGCGGATCGAGGAGAACGGCCGCCCCGGTCCGGCCGCGGTCGAGGTGGTGCTCAACTCCCGGGTCACCTGGCGGCTGCGGCTGATCGGCGGCGTCAGCGAGCAGCGGCTCGACCTGGGCGAGGCCCGGCTCGCCGGAGTAGACCTGGTCGGCGGCGCCTCGCGTACCCGGCTGCTGCTGCCCCGGCTCGACGGCTCCCTCACCGTCCGGATGACCGGCGGGGTCAGCGAACTCACTGTGACGGTGCCCGGCGAGCCGCCGGCCCGGGTGCGGGTGGCCTCCGGCGCCGGCTCCCTGACCCTGTACGACGAGCGTCGCGGCGGGATCGCCGCCGGCGACCTGGTCAGCTCGCCGGGCTGGGACCGGGCCACCGACCGGCTCTACCTCGACCTGGTGGGCGGCGCGAACGCGGTGAGCGTCAGCGCGGACTGAGCGTACAGTCGGGGCGGTGGACCGTACCGAATCCCTGCCCGCGCAGACGCTCCCACCCGGCGTCGGCCCGACCGACCCGGGCAGCGTGCTGCTACCGGGCCACGACGTGCCGCTGGGTCGCTACACCACGGTGCGGCGGCTGCTGCCGCAGCGGCAGCGCCGGATGGTCGGCGCCTGGTGCTTCGTCGACCACTTCGGGCCCGACGACGTGGCCGACCGGCCCGGCATGGAGGTGCCACCGCACCCGCACACCGGCCTCCAGACCGTCACCTGGCTGCTCGACGGGGAGATCCTGCACCGCGACAGCCTCGGCAACGTGCAGCCCATCCGTCCCGGCCAGCTCAACGTGATGACCTCCGGGCGCGGCATCGCCCACTCCGAGCGGTCCCCGCTGGTGCACCCGCCGCTGATGCACGGCGTGCAGCTCTGGGTGGCACTGCCCGACCCGGCCCGGGCCGGCGACCCGGCCTTCGCCCACCACGCCGACCTGCCCCGCTGGCGCGACGGCGACCTGGACGTGACGCTGCTCGTCGGCGACCTCGGCGGGGAACGCTCGCCCGCGCTCGTGCACACCCCGCTGGTCGGCGCGCAGCTCGAGGTCCGCGGCACGGCGCCGGCCACGCTGCCGCTGCGTCCGGACTTCGAGTACGGGCTGCTGGCCATGTCCGGCGCCGCCGAGTGCGACGGCGTGGCGCTGGCCCCCGGCGCGCTGCTCTACCTGGGCCTCGGGCGGGACGCGCTGACGCTGGTCGCCGAGCCGGGCACCCGGCTGCTGCTGCTCGGCGGCACCCCGTTCGAGGAGCCACTGGTGATGTGGTGGAACTTCGTCGGCCGCTCGCACGAGGAGGTGGCGGCCGCCCGGGAGGACTGGATGGCCGGCCGCCGCTTCGGCGTGGTCGCCGACGACGCGGCCCCGCCGCTGCCCGCGCCAGCGCTGCCCACCACCCGGCTCAAGGCCCGCGACCGCAGCGGTGGCGTACGCGGCTGAATGCCGGGCCCGCACCGGGGTAGTCGGCGGCATGCCGACAACCACCACCAGGCCCGGCCTCGCGGACCGCAAGCGCCTCGCCCGCCGGCTCGCCGGGGACGGCCGAGGGTTCGCCGAGTGCTTCGGGTTCCGGGTGACGAACAACCCGGCCCAGTTGTTCCAGGTGCTGTACCTGGCCGTCCTGCTGGCCCGCCGGGGTGACTTCCACCGGGCGGTCGACGCGGCCACCGCGCTGCGCGACGCCGGCTGGGACACCGCCGCCCGGATGGCCCGCTCCCGGCACGAGGACCGGGTACGCGTGCTGCGCGCCGCCGGGCTGCGCGGTGACCTGGCCGGGATCGCCGACACGCTCGGCGACCTGGCCCGCACGATCGTCGAGTCGTACCGGGGCGACCTGCGCCGGCTGCGGACCGCGGCGCACCAGGACCCGGGCGAGGAACGGCGGTTGCTCATCGCTCTGCCCGGAGTGGACGACGAGGTGTGCGACCTGTTCCTGCGGGAGGCGCAGGCGCTGTGGCGCGAGGCGGCGCCGGTGGCCGACCGGCGGGCGCTCGCGGCGGCCCGGCGGCTCGGGCTGGGACGCACCGCACACGACCTCGCCGGACTGACCGGCAGTGGCGAGTCGGAGCAACTGTCGTGGCTGGTCGGAGCGCTGGCGCGAGTGGACCTCGAGCGGCGCTACGCCGAGGTGACCGCCTGAGCGCGTACGTGCGCCCGGACACACTTCCGCGATTCTCACCCGTTCGGCTGATGCCGCGTCGTATGATGATCGTGGCAGCGATGCCCGCCCGGTTCGGGCGAACATCTCACCGCCGCGCGGTCGCGACCCGGTTCGGGCGTGAACCGCGCAGGGCAGGTGCTGCGTGGCGCCCCAGGTCGCGGTTCGCGACCCGGGGCGCTCGCCTGTCCGGGGCACGCGGACCAGCCACAGGGGAACGGCCACCTGCGACTGTCGCACGTCGTCCCCGGCACGCGCAGAGGCCGGCGGCCGTGTCGCCGCCGGCTCTCCCGCGGTGCTCAGATGCCGCGCAGATGCTGCGACACGCGCGGGTGGTTGTCCCGGGCCTGCGCCGCGCGCTGCGAGCGGCTCACCTCGGGGGCCGCGTCGATGCCGGCCGAGCGGGCCACCTCGGTGCCGTTGGCGTAGTCCACCGGGGGCAGCGCGCGCAACGCCCGCAACACGTCCGGCGGCGCGCCCTCCCGCTCCGCCTCGCGGATGACGTCGTCCTTCCCGGCCGGGTAGTCCAGCGCGGACAGGTACTCCAGGACATCCGAGTAACTCGCCATGGGTCGGGCTCCTCGCGGCAGTAGTTCGGGTCGTGACCGGGCGGCGGTTACCCGTCGCGCCGCTGCTCACGCCCGCGAACACGGAAATCCCGCCCCCCGTTTCCGCCGCGCCGTCGCGGGTAGCCGCGGTGGCGCACCGAAGGGGGTACCACCGATGCACTACCTGACCTTCGTGAGCCGGGTCGCCCGGCTCACCGGCACCGGCGAGGACCGGGCCGCCACGCTCACCGCGGCCACGCTTCAGACGTTCGCGGAGCGGCTGACCGGTGGCGAGGTGCTGGACCTGGCCGCGCAACTGCCGAAGCCGCTGCGGGGGTTGCTCAGCCCCTATCCGCGTGACGAGGCGGCCGAACGGTTCGGCGCGGCCGAGTTCGTGGCCCGGGTCGCCCGCCGCGCCGGATGCGACGAGAACACCGCCCGGGGCGCGGTACGCGCCGTGTTCGTCACGTTGCGCGAGGCGATCAGCGGCGGCGAGTTCCAGGACGTCGTGGTGCAGTTCCCCCGCGACTACCGCGAACTGGTGGAACCGGCACTCGCCCCGGCCGCCACGCACCGGCGCTGACCCGGCCGGTAGGCGTCAGCCGATCACACCGGCGGCGCGCAGCGCGGTGATCCGGTCGGCCGCCATGCCGGCGGCCTCGGCGAGGACCTCGTCGGTGTGCTCGCCCGGCGTCGGCGGCGGCCGCCGCACGCCGGTAGGGGTGGCCGAGAAGCGCGGCGCGGGCGCGGGCTGGGTGACCCCGTCCGGCGCGACGAACGTGTCCCGGGCGCGCAGGTGCGGGTGCTCCGGCGCCTCGGCCCAGTCGAGCACCGGCGCCACGCAGGCGTCCGTGCCGGCGAGCAGCTCCGTCCACTCGTCCCGGGTCCGGGTGCGGAACAGCCGCGCCCAGGCGGCCCGTAACGCCGGCCAGTTCGCCGGGTCGTCCCGGTCCGGCGTGTCGTCGCCGTCGGGCGGGAAACCGGTGAGCCGGACCAGTTCGGCGTAGAACTGCGGCTCCAGCGAGCCCACCGCCACGTAGCGCCCGTCGGCGCACTCGTACGTGTCGTAGAAGGGCGCGCCGCCGTCGAGCAGGTTCACCCCGCGCGGGTCCTGCCACAGCCCGATGCCGCGCAGCGCGTGGATCTGGGTCGCCAGCACCGACACGCCGTCCACGATCGCGGCGTCGACCACCTGGCCGGGCCCGTCGGCGCGCACCGCGTGCAGCGCCGCCACCACCCCGAGGGCCAGCATCATGCCGCCGCCGCCGAAGTCGCCGAGCAGGTTCATCGGTGGCACCGGACGCTCACCGGCCCGGCCAACCCCGTGCAGCGCGCCGGTCAGCGCCAGGTAGTCGATGTCGTGCCCGGCGCTGTGGGCGAGCGGGCCCTCCTGCCCCCAGCCGGTCATCCGCCCGTACACCAGCTTGGGGCTGACGGCGAAACAGTCGTCCGGGCCGATGCCGAGCCGCTCGGCCACCCCCGGCCGGAAGCCCTCCACCAGCGCGTCCGCGCCGGCGACGAGCGCCAGCACGAGGTCACGGCCCGCGGGCTGCTTCAGGTCCACGGCGATCGAGCGGCGGTTGCGGTTCAGCAGGTCGCCGGGAAAGGCGCCGAACCCGCCGCCGCCGAGCCGGTCGACGCGTATCACGTCGGCGCCGAGGTCGGCCAGCATCATCGCCGCGAACGGCACGGGGCCGATGCCGGCCAGCTCGATCACCCGTACGCCGGTCAGTGGTCCGTGGTTCGTCACCCGCGTCACCATAGGGGCCCGGGTGACCCGGCGCCACGCCTCGCCGCCGCACAACGGTTGACCAGGGCAATCAACCCTGTCCCGACTTGGCGTCCGGTCCGGCGGTGACCTAGCCTTGTCCAGGCGAGGGGAGTACTTCCCACGAATCATTCCGGTCAGTACGGCAAGCCGCCGAGGCGAGCCCCGGGTGGTTGCCCACGGAAAACGTGGGTGAAGGAGACCTCGAACATGACACGGTGTTCGAGGAGGTTCCATGCCCGAATTGTCCCCGCTGGCTGCGTCCGAGCTGTCGTCGATCGGCACGCCCACGCTGTGGGCGGTCACCATCGTCGGAGTGCTCGTCCTGCTGGTGCTCGACTTCCTGGTCACCCGCAAGCCGCACGAGGTCTCCATCCGTGAGGCCCTGGGCTGGTCGGCCTTCTACATCGCCCTGCCGCTGGCCTTCGGCGCCTGGGTCTGGTCCCGCTGGGGCAGCCAGCAGGGCATCGAGTACCTCACCGGTTACCTGGTCGAGAAGTCGCTGTCGGTCGACAACCTCTTCGTCTTCATGCTGCTGCTCGCCGCCTTCGCGGTGCCCTCGGTGCTGGCCCAGCGGGTGCTGCTCTACGGCATCGCGGGCGCCCTGGTGCTGCGCGGCGTGTTCATCGCGCTCGGCGCCGCCGCGCTCAAGACGCTCGACTTCGCCTTCCTGCTGTTCGCGCTCATCCTCGTCGCCACCGCGGTGAAGCTGCTGCGCGACGCCCTCACCGGGCACGAGCAGGAGGTCGACATCAACAAGATGCGGTCGGTGCGGCTCCTGCGCAAGGTCATGCCGGTGGTCGACGAGTACCACGGCACCCGGATGACCATCCGGCAGAACGGCCGGCGGGCGCTCACCCCGTTCGCGCTCGTCGTCGTCGCCGTGCTGGCCACCGACATCGTGTTCGCCGTCGACTCGGTACCCGCCGTCTACGGCATCACCGAGGACCCGTACCTGGTCTTCGCGACGAACGCCTTCGCGCTGCTGGGCCTGCGGGCGCTGTACTTCGTGCTGCACGCCGCGCTGAGCCGGCTGGTGCACCTCAGCTACGGCCTGGCCGTCATCCTGGCCTTCATCGGCCTCAAGCTCGGCCTGCACTGGGCGCACGGCATCTGGGAGAGCGTGCCGGAGATCCCGACGGTGGCCTCGCTCGGCGTGATCATCGGCGTCCTGGTGATCGTCACCATCACCAGCCTGCGGGCCACCCGCGACAGCGGCGACGGCAAGCGCACTGTGGTGCACGAGACCCGGGGCGGCGGCTCGGCCTGAGGGAACCCCTGCCCCGGCGGGACCGGCGGTGGTACGACTGACGGGTGGGAATCGTCTCGCCCGGCTTCCAGGGCCGGCCCCGTACGTCCGCTCCCGACCTGCCGCCGGGGCAGTACCTCACCGAGGACTTCCCGGTGCTCTCCGCCGGCCCGACCCCGCGTGTCCCGCTGGACACCTGGGAGTTCGTGCTGACCGGTGAGGACGGCGCGGAGTACCGCTGGTCCTGGGACGAACTGATGGGCCTGCCGCAGGACACCCCGACGGTGGACCTGCACTGCGTCACCCGCTGGTCCAAGCTCGGCACCACCTGGCAGGGCGTCTCCCTGGACACGCTGCTCGACGGCGTCGACACCGACGCCCGGTACGCGCTCGCGCACTCCTACGGCGGCTACACCACGAACCTGCCGCTGGACGACCTGCGCGGCGGGCGGGCCTGGGTGGTGCACACGTACGACGGCGGGCCGCTGCCGGCCGAACACGGCGGACCGGCGCGGCTGCTCGTACCGCACCTGTACCTGTGGAAGTCGGCGAAGTGGGTGCACGGCATCCGGCTGCTCGTCGACGACCGGCCCGGCTTCTGGGAGACCGCCGGCTACCACGACTACGGCGACCCGTGGCGCGAGCAGCGCTACCAGGGCGACTGAGGTGGCGGCACCGGCCGAGGGGCGCCGCGTCGCGCCGCTGATGTGGCGGGTGGCCCGGCTGGCCGAGCGGCGGATCGAGACGCCCACCGCGCAGACCCTGGTGCTGGACGTGCCCGGCTGGCCCGGACACCTGCCCGGGCAGCACGTCGACGTGCGCCTGACCGCCGAGGACGGCTACCAGGCCGCCCGCTCGTACTCGCTGGCCGGCCCCGCCGACGGCGAGCGGATCGAGGTGACGGTGCAGCGGGTGCCCGACGGCGAGGTGTCGCCGTACCTGACCGGCACCTACGCCGAGGGCGATCCGGTGGAGGTGCGCGGGCCGGTCGGCGGCTGGTTCGTCTGGCGTACCGACGACACCGCGCCGGTGCTGCTGGTGGCCGGCGGCTCCGGCGTGGTGCCGCTGATGGCGATGATCCGCGCGCGCCGGGCCGCCGGCAGCCGCACCCCGTTCCGGCTCGTCTACTCGGTGCGCACCCCCGACGACGTCATCTACGCCGACGAGTTGCGCCGCCGTGCCCGCGACGACCAGGGCCTGGACGTCGCGTACGTCTACACCCGGTCCGCGCCGCAGGGCTGGCGCGGCGAGCCGCACCGGATCGGCCTGGCCGACGTGAACAGCCACGGCTGGCCGCCCGAGCTGGAGCCGCTGTGCTACGTGTGCGGTCCCACCGGATTCGTGGAGACCGTGGCCGACCTGCTGGTGGGGCTGGGTCACCCGACCCGGCGCGTGCGGACCGAACGGTTCGGCCCGACCGGCTGAGCACCCGAGGAGGGCGTATGACAGACCTGTCGTACCTGGACGGCAACATGCTCGACGGGCCGTTGCGCGAGCTGTTCGCCGTCGACCTCAGCGCCACCACCGGCCGCTGCGACACCTGCGGGACGACCGGCCCGATGGCCGGGCTACACGTCTACTCGCACGCCCCGGGCCTGGTCGGGCGCTGTCCCGCCTGCGCCGGGGTGATGGTGCGGCTGGTCCGCGCGCCGCAGCGGGCCTGGCTGGACCTGCGTGGCACCACGTACCTCCAGGTGCCCATGCCGGCCGAGCAGGGCTTCCACGCCGCGCCCTGACGCCTGCGCCGCCGCGGCGCGCTCCGGCACCCGCGCCTCGGCCGGGCCGCGCCGGCCGCGCCGGCGCAGCCGTCCGACCAGCTGCCCGACCGTCACCGGCACCACCGACAGCACGAGCTGGCCGTTGCGCGGGTCGACTGTCGCGGCCACCCCGTACAGCCGGGCGCCGTGCCGCAGCAGCCGGGGCCGCCCGGCGGCGAGCCGAGGGGCGCGCACCGCGGCGCCGCCGCGCCCGTGACCGCCGTCCACCTCGGCGCGCACCGGGTGGCGCTGCCCGCTCGCGCAGCTCGCGGCCAGGAGCCGGTCGAGGGCGAAGTCCGTGCGCAGCGTGCGGCCGGTCGGGTCGCCGGCGTCCATCCTCGTGGCGCCCACGACCGGACCGGCCAGCAGCCGCACCGGCCCGGCCTCCGAGGCGAACCGGGGGTACGGGCTGCGCGTGGTCACCGTCAGCGTGTGCCGGTCGGTCCAGCCCACCTCGACGGTGTCCAGCCGGGCCAGCCAGTCCGCGCGCACGTCGGTGACGTCGGTCCACCGGGCCGGGGCGCCCGGGTAGCCCGCGTGCCACCGGTCACCGGCGAACACCGTCGTCGGCACGCCCCGCCCGGTGTCCTGCTCGATGACCGCCAGCAGGTCGTCGACCCCGCCCGCGGCCACCACGCCCAGGCGCAGCCGGGCCTCGACACCGAGCCGGTCCCGCAGGCCGTCGGTGACGTGCCGCCGCACCAGCCGGGCGACAGTGGCGTGTACCCGCTCCTGCGCGCCCCGGTCCAGGTGCCGGAAGTCGTCGCCGACGAGGTTCGCCAGTTCCAGCCCGGCGTGGCGGCGCAGTACCGCGTCCCGGCCCGCCCCGGCGGGGATCAGGTCGGCCACGTACGCGAACAGCCGCTCCACGCTGACCAGGCGCTGCTCCACCCGGCTGTGGTACGTGATGTTGCGGGCGTCCAGCCGTCGTACCGCGTGGTAGTAGTCGTAGTCGGCGAGCACCGAGATCCGCCGCGCGTGGTAGCAGGCGGCGAGCGTGAACGGCTGGTCGCTGAGGACCGGCATGTCCTCCGGGAAGCGCAGCCCGAGCCGGTCCACCAGGTCGCGCCGGAACAGCTTCGTGTTCGCCAGCGACCAGGGCAGCGCCGAGTCGAACAGGCTCACGTCCACCGCGTTGCCGCCGGCGAACACGTCGGAGAAGACGTGCCGGCCGTTGACCCCCACCACCTTGCCGACCACCACGTCCGAGCCGTACCGGTCGGCGGCGGCGAGCAGACGCTCCAGGGCCTCCGGGCCGAGCCGGTCGTCCGAGCCGAGGAAGAAGACGTACCGGCCGGTGGCCAGGTCCAGTCCCCGGTTGCAGGGCGCCGCCGGACCACCCGAGTTGGGCTGATGGACCACCCGTACCGTGCCGGGGTACTTCGCGGCGTACCGGTCCAGCAGGCGGCCACTGCCGTCGGTGGACCCGTCGTCCACCGCCACGATCTCCATCCGGTCCGGCCCGATGGTCTGCCGCAGCACCGAGTCGAGGCAGGACCGCAGGTAGCGCAGCGTGTTGTAGACGGGTACGACGACGCTCACGTCGGGGTGGCTCGTCGCGGGTGGGCGGTGCGTGGTGGGTGGGCGGTGCGTCGCCTCCTCGGCTGCCACAGCTGCTCCTTCACGGTCGCCCGGACGATCCGGCGCGACTCAGCGTGGTGGAGCGACCCGTCCGGGTGACGACACCGGCGTGACGGCGAGGTGACCGGCAGGCAGCCGTTGGATACGCGCGAAAGGGCCCGACCCCCGCGGTGGGGGTCGGGCCCTTTGTCGTTGTCGTTGTCATTCGGTCAGGAGCTGTAGCCGCGGCTGGCGATCCAGCGGGCGAGCTCGTCGACGTCCATTCGGTAGGAGGCCTGGTTCGGGTTGGCCGAGTCGGCGATCGTCACGACCTTGCCGTTGTCGCGGTAGCCGACGACGCTGATGTAGTGGCCGCCCTCGAAGGAGTGGGTGTTGCCGTCGGTGTCGGTGGCGGTGCCGGCGATGTTGGCGACCACGGCGCGGCCGTCGTCGACGGTCTTGACCACGTCGGCGCGCAGCTTGTCGACCTTGTCCCGGTCGCGGGCCTTGTCCACGGGGATCTCGGTGGACTTGTAGACGTCCTTACCGGTCTCCTTGTTCAGCACCGGGGTGATGTCGTTGATGGAGTTGGTGCCGGACTCGGTGGTGCCCATCTCCTTGGCCATGGCGTGCACGTCGATGTTCTTGCCCTGCACGCTCAGGGCGTTACGGGCGGCGGCGGGGCCGCAGAAGTAGAAGTTGGGCTGGGCTTCGTAGCGCACGTCCAGCTCCCGCTCGCCGTGGCCCTTGCGGTCGGCCACCACGGTGGTGGTGCTGGTGGTGGGGGCGGCGTGGGCGGCGATGGCGGGACCGGCGATGCCTCCAGCGGTGGCGGCGATACCGGCAGCGGTCAGAACGGTCTTGCGCAGCAGAGTGGTAGCCATGATGGTTGCCTCCCTGAAGTGGGGGATGACGCGGCGGGGGGTGCCGCGAAAGGGGGGAAAGTCTTCGGGGTGCCCGTCGAAGGGCTGGCACGCGGGCGCCCTGGAGGGGCCTGCTGTGCGCGGCTCGGGGATGTAACGACGACCGGCCCGGTGTCATTCCCGGCGGTGGTGACTCCGTCCGGGGCTGACGGCCCGAGGGCGTTGCCTGCTGTCCGCGGCTCGGGGATGTAACGACCGGCGGGCCGGGGCCATTCCCTGACCTGGCGATCCGCTCGACGCCTGGGTGGGCGTGTGCGCGGCGCTCGACCCGGTGCCTCGGCGGCCAGTCATGTACAACGCCCCGCGCCCGCCACCGATTCCAGCCTCACGATGGCACCGACCACAGCCCGTCAGGGCCACCGCAGCCGAACCGGACACCCGACCCGATACGGACCGACCTTCGCTGTTAGCCCGACAGGCCCGCGCGGACCTCGCAGACCTCGCCGAACGGGCGCTCGTAGACACGAACGGCAGGACCTGCTCCCAACAAGCGAGATCCGCAGGCCACATGACAGGAACTGACGAGATCTTGGTACGAAAGGGCCCCTATGGGGCCGTTTCCTACCAAGATCTGCGGGCTGGCTCCGGAGCGAGGCGGTCACGCGGTCGCGGTCCGCCGGAATGGGCGGCGGGTGGAGTGCATCCCGGGTGGGGCGGGACAGGGGCGGTGGCCGAGAGTGGAGCGGTGCGATATCTGCGCAGCGACGGCCGCGTCGCCATCCGCCGTCCCCGCACCGCCGACGAGGCGGAGTTCGTCGCCGCCGCCCGGCGCAGCCGCGACCTGCACCATCCGTGGCTGTCAGCGCCGGACGACGCGCAGATGTACGCGGCGTACCTGCGTAAGATCCGGCGGCGGGACAGCTCCGGGTTCCTGTTCTGCGACCGGGAGAGCGGCGAGATCGCCGGGTACGCGAACATCAGCGGCATCGTGCTGGGCGCGCTGCGCGGCGGCTACCTCGGGTACGCGGCGTTCCGCCCGTACGCCGGGACCGGGCACGCCTCGGCCGGGGTGCGGCTGGTGATCGGGTACGCGTTCGGGCCGCTGGGGCTGCACCGGCTGGAGGCGAACATCCAGCCCGGCAACGAGCCGTCGAAGCGGCTGGCGCGACGGCTCGGCTTCCGGCTGGAGGGGTTCTCCCCGGACTATCTGTTCATCGACGGCGCGTGGCGCGACCACGAACGCTGGGCGATCACCGCCCCGGACCGGGCGGACCCGGCGCCGGGACGGTGACCGAGCGGCCTCAGCTACCGGGCTTCGGGAAGGCGACCGGGCTGCGGTGCCCGGCCCGGTCGACCGCGCGTACGCCGAAGAACACGTTGTCCTTGGACAGGTCGATGGTCACCTCGGTGACGTCGCCGACCGGCAGCACCTTCTGCCGTCGGCGCCGGGTGCGTCGCTGACCGCGTCCATCACGTCGGTGGCACGGGAGTCGTAGTGGCCGGTGATGACGTACACCCGCTCTGGTGTGACGTCGCCGCGCAGGGTCGCCACCACGTTGGTGATGGTGGTCGGCTCGGGAATGCGGGAGGCGGGCTGCTGCACGTACGACTGGAGTTCGACAGTCATCCGGCCGCCGGACGCGGCCGCGTACCCGGACAGTTGGGCGTGGATCCAGTCGCGGGCGGCGCCGATGCCGCGTACCGGATCGGTCTGGCTGGACAGGGTGTGGCGGGTGCCGAACGCGGCGAGCCGGCGCACGACGGCCTCGATCCGGCGGCTGTCGATCTCGCGCAGCAGCGCGGTCAGCTCGCGGCCGGGGCGTTGCGGCCGGGCGGGGCGGCCCGGACCCGGGGGAGCGCCGGTCGCGGCGGCGGCCGGGGCGGCGGTGAGCGGGGTCGCGACGGCGGCGGCGGTGGCCGCCGCTGAGGCGGTGAGGAAGGTACGCCGGCTGGGCCTTGTGGGCCGGCCCTCGGCGGTCTCGTGGTTTCCCATCCCGGCATCCTCGCGCCGCTCGCGTGGAATGTCCATATAGCTGCCGATGGATGGATCATGGGCACGTTTGTCGCAGGTCTGCCCGGGAACCGCAGAAGGCATGACGAAACCACGTGTGGTGATCGTGGGGGCCGGGTTCGCCGGGTACCACGCGGCCAAGACGTTGCGCCGGCTGGCCCGCGACCGGGCCGAGATCGTCCTGCTGAACACGACCGACTACTTCCTCTACCTGCCGCTGCTGCCGGAGGTGGCGGCCGGCGTGGTGGAGCCGACCCGGATCGCCGTGCCGCTGGCCGGCACGCTCGACGGCGTTCGCGTGGTGGTCGGCGAGGCGGACCGGGTCGACCTGCAGAACCGGTGGGTCGGCTACCGCTCGGTCGAGGGCGAGCACGGGCAGCTCGCGTACGACCGTCTCGTGCTCAGCGTCGGCAGCGTCAACAAGCTGCTGCCCATCCCCGGCGTGACCGAGTACGCCCACGGCTTCCGTGGCCTGCCCGAGGCGCTGTTCCTGCACGACCACGTGGTCCGGCAGATCGAGCTGGCCGAGCTGACCGAGGACCCGGCCGAGCAGCGGGCCCGTGCCACGTTCGTGGTGGTCGGCGCCGGCTACACCGGTACGGAGGTGGCCGCGCACGGGCAGCTGTTCACCGACCGCCTGATGGCCCAGCGCCCGCACCTGAAGGTCCGGCCGCGCTGGATGCTGCTGGACGTGGCGCCCCGGGTGCTGCCCGAACTGGACCGGCGGATGTCCGTCACCGCCGACCGGGTGCTGCGCAAACGCGGTGTTGACGTGCGGATGGGCACCTCCGTCGCCGAGGCCACCCCGGACGGCGTGATGCTCACCGACGGCGAGTACGTCCCGACGTGCAGCCTCATCTGGTGCGTCGGCGTACGCCCCGACCCGTTCGTGGCCGAGCTGGGCCTGCGCACCGAGAAGGGCCGGCTGGTGGTCGACGAGTTCCTCAACGTCCCCGGCTACCCGGATGTGTTCGCCTGCGGCGACGCCGCCGCCGTGCCCGACCCGACCCGCCCCGGGCAGGTGTGCGCGATGACCGCGCAGCACGCCCAGCGGCAGGGCAAGCTGGCCGCGCACAACATCGCCGCCTCGTACGGCCAGGGCGAGCGCAAGTCGTACAAGCACCACGACCTGGGCTGGGTGGTGGACCTCGGCGGCAAGGACGCGGCGGCGAACCCGCTGAAGGTGCCGCTCGCAGGGCTGCCCGCCAAGGCCGTCACCCGGGGCTACCACCTGCTGGCCATGCCGGGCAACCGGCCCCGCGTCGCGGCGGACTGGGCGCTGGACGCGACGCTGCCCCGCCCCGCCGTGCAACTCGGCCTGGTGCCCGCGAACGCGGTGCCGCTGGAGAGCGAGTCACCGGAACTGGCCCGCCGCCACTGAGCGCCGCCCGTACGCCGGCCGGCTCTCACCCGCCGGCCGGCGGCCGTTCGGGTGTTCTGGCGCTACCGGCCGGACCTGTGTCGGGCGGCTCGGCCGGATCGCCGTCGGCGGGCTGCGGCAGGGCCTGCCGCCCGGCCGGGACGAACTCACGCAGCAGCACCTGGACGATGCCCGCCGCCGGGATCGCCAGCAGCGCGCCCACCAGGCCGGCCAGCTCGACCGACAGCAGGACGCTCACCAGCACCGTCAACGGGTTCAGCCGGACCGCGCGGGCCATGATGACCGGTTGCAGCAGATGGTTCTCCACCTGCTGGTAGACCACGAAGAAGACAAGCACCACGAGGCCGGCGGTGGGGGAGTGCAGGAACCCCGCGCCGGCCGCGACGGTCGCCCCGAGCGTGGCGCCGACCAGCGGGATCAGGTCGAACACGGCCACCGCCAGCGCGATCACCGCGGCGAACGGCACACCGAGCAGGAACAGCACGAGGAACGTCAGGCCGCCGCAGATCACGCTGATCAGCAGGTTGCCGCTCAGGTAGCCGGTGACGATCCGGGACGAGTCACGCCCGATGCGCCGCAGCCGCGCCGCTGTGCCGTCGCCTGTCAAGCGCAGTGTGGCGGCCACGATCCGCGGCGCCTCCAGGACCATCAGGTATGCCAGCACCACCACGGTGACCAGGGCGGCGACTGCCTGCACCACGCTGCGGACCACCCCCACCGTGGGGTCGCCGAGCCGGGCGCCGTACCGGCGCAGCCGGCCGGGTTCGGCGTACCGGAGCAGGTGGAAGCGGTCCAGCAGCCGCCCGACCGGCCCCTGCCCGGCCTGCGCCTCGCGCACCAGGTCCGGCACCCGGTCGGCGAAGCGGCCCACCTCGTCCACCAGCGGCACCACGATCAGCGCGCCGAGGGCGGCGAACAGCGCGAACGCGGCCAGGAAGACGAGCAGGGTCGCCAGCGCCCGGCGGCGTACCCGGCGTTCGAGACGGTCCACGAGCGGTTTGAGGGCGACCGCGAAGAACACCGCCACCAGCCCCCACACCAGCACCCGGCGGGTGGCCCAGACCAGCGCCAACGCGACCACCGTCGCGAGGACGAGACCGATCACGATCAGCGTCCGGCGCGCGGTGGACCGGTCGTCGGCGGCGCTCATCCGGCGCGGCTACCCGCCGCACCCCAGGGGAAACCGGCTCAGCCCAGGTCGGCGTCGGTGACCGGGTGGGCGCCGGCGGCGAACGCGTCGAGCGTCGCGGCGTGCAGCACGGTCCCGGGCACCGGGTCGGCGGCGACGCGGTTGGCGAGCCGGCGTACCGGGAGACGGTCCGGCGCGGGCGAGGCGGCGAGCACCACGTTGCCGTACCGCCGGCCGCGCAGCATCCGCCGGTCGGCGATGAGGCAGACGTCGGCGAACACCGCGCGCAGCGTGGCCACCTGCGCCCGGGTGTGCGCCAGCGGCGGCAGGTCGGTGAGGTTGATCAGGTAGAGGCCGTCCGGGCGCAGCACCCGGGCCACCTGCGCCGCGAACTCGACCGCCGCCACCTGAGGCGGCATCCGGGCCGCCCGGTAGACGTCGGCCACCACCACGTCGTACGTCCCGGACGGTGCCTCGGCGACCGCCTCCCGCGCGTCGCCGAGCGCCACCACCACCGCGGGCGGCAGGGGCGGCAGCTTACGCCGGACCAGCTCGACCACGCCCGGATCGCGCTCGATCACCCGCTGCGCCGAACCGGGCCGGGTGCTCGCCATCCAGCGCGGCAGCGTGAGCGCGCCGCCGCCGAGGTGCAGCGCGCACAGCGCCGCGCCACGCGGGGCGGCCACGTCGATCGCGGCGGCGATCCGCCGCACGTACTCGAAGTGCAGGTACCGGGCGTCGGCCACGTCGACGTACGACTGCTCGACCCCGTCGGCCAGCAGCGTGCGCCCGGACGGACGGGCCGGGTCCACCACGATCTCCAGGGTCTCGGTGTCGTCGTGATCCACGGCGGGACACGGTACCGCGCGGTCGCGGGCGGCCCCGGCCCGCGTGGGACCGGGGCCGTTCCGCCGCCGGCTCAGCCGGCCGCCATCCCGGCGCCGGCCTCGTCGATCGCCGCGTCCACCCGGTGCGCGAGGTCCACGTCCGCCGCGGTCACGCCGTCGACCTGCTGGGTCCGGACGGTCAGCACGGCGTTGTCCGGGTCCGGCCGCCCGATCTGCGGCGACCGTCCGACGTCGGACTTGAGCCGGTCCAGCCGGTCGAGGACCCGGTCCAGGTTGCCGCCGGGCAGCTCGATCGTGCGCACCAGCGACCGCCTGTCGCTGGACCAGTAGGGCAGCGTGGCGAGCGCGTCACGCAGCTCCGCCTCGGTCAGCGGCGCGGTGGCCGAGGACGCGCCCACCAGGCCGCCGCCGAAGTCGGTCGGCCCGAGCAGGTCGCGCAACCCGTCGGGTACGCGCAGCGACTCGACCAGTTCCGCGTCGGCCTCGGCGAGCGCGGCGAGCGTCGCCTCGGCCTGGTAGCGCGCCTGCTCCGGGGTGAGGCGGCTGTACCGGCCGACCTCGGCCAGGAAGCCGGGCAGGTCGCGGCGGCGTTCCATGCCGTGCACCGGCACCACGTCGTGCAGGGTCAGCGGCACCGCCTCCAGCAGCCGCTCCCGTTCCGCCTCGTCCAGCGCCCGCGCCAGGGCCAGCACGGTGGCCTCCGCCGCTACCTTGGCTTCGCGGAAGTCCACCCCGGCGCGCCGGCTCACGTCGTCGACGAGATCCCGGTAGCCCATCGAGACTCCGGGTGACGGCACCGGGTCCGGCAGCGGGCGCGGACGCTCCGCGACGGCGACCGGCGGCGGCGCGGGACCACCCCGGGTGCTGTCCGGCTTGTGCCGTCCGGCCGGCGGCGGGCCGGACCGGTCGTGCTGGTCCAGCGAGGTGACCTGCTTGGACGCGCTCAGGCTGGCGCCGGTCTGGCTCGGCCGCCGCCCTCGCTCGCGGGCCTCGCGGGCCAGGGTCCGGCGGCGCTGGTTGTCGCCCTCCATCTGCTTGCGCATCGTCGCACCTCGTTCCTGGGTCGGTTGCGCTTGCGCCGATCGCGTTCCCGGCGCTGGCGGGAAGGTAACGGCGGACCGCCCGGCGGACGCTTCACTCGCTGCGGGTGAGGAGTGCTCACCCTGGCGGGCGGCAGGCTCGGACGGACCGGACAACTTCCGACGCACGCGGAAGGGCAGGTCGACATGAAACGGATCGTGGAGATCGTCCCCGCCCGTCCCGGCTGGTACGCCCGCTGGCGGATCGGCCCGGACGCCACCCGCTCGTACCCGGTGACCCTGTGGGCGCTGCTGGAGCAGCACGACGGCAGCGGACGCGAGGTCGTCGGCGTCGACTGTGTCGGGCAGTGGCCCGGAGCGGACGACGACGACATGAGCGGGGACTTCGTCCGTTATCTGTTCCAGACGCCCGATTCCGGTGCTCCGGAGGACGTCGAGGCGCCGGTCACGCCGCACCGGCAGGCCGCGCCCGCCGCCTGAGCCTTCCTCCCGGCCCCCGGCCCCTGGTCCCAGGGTCGGGGGCCACCCCTGTCCACCGGCTGGTCAGCCCGCTTCGCGGGGGTCAGCCGACCTCGCGGGCGCCGCGGGTCAGGTCGCGCGGCGGGGCGGCCAGCAACTCGGCCAGGCCGGTGCGGTCCAGCAGGTGCTTGATCTGCGGGTTCAGGTGCAGCAGGCGGATCGCCCCGGTGCCGGCGCGGTGGATCACCACGAGCGCGCTCAGGCCGGAGGAGTCGCAGAGGTCCACCCCGGCGAAGTCGAGTTCCAACTCCTGGTGACCCTCGCGGCGCAGGTGGGCCACGGCGTCGACGAGCTCGGGCGCGGTGTCGAAGTCCAGTTCCCCGGCCAGCCGCACCCGGGCGGAACCGGCGCCGAGCCGGTCCACCTCGATGGTCAACATCTGGGAGGGCACATGTCCATGTTCCCAGCCGGGCCCGGCCGGGAAACCCCCGGGGTCACGCGGACGCGGTCGATCCCGGCGCGGGACGGCCGGGCGCGTCGTCGACCGGCGAACGCTCGAGCAGGCCGGTGACGCCGGTCAGGTCGAGGATGGTCTCCAGGAAGCGCGGGACCGCACGCAGCTCGATGGCGGTGCCCGCCTGCTGGCCCTCCCGCCAGGCGTGCACGATCACGGACAGGCCGGTGCTGTCCATGAACTGCAGGTCGCCGAAGTCGAACACCAGCGTCGCGGGGCACCCGGCGAGCAGCCGGTCGATCTCGGCGCGCAGCGGGGCCGCCGTGGCGTACGCCAGGTCGCCGCCGACGACGACGACCGGGACGGCCGGGTCGGAGCGGTCCACGGAGACGCTCAGCGGGCTCGCCTCGGGCCTTCTCCGTTGAGGAACCACGTCACGCCTTTCCGCGGGCTGCCGGCCGGGCCGGGATTGACAGGATCGTAACAACAGCGGCCTCACCTCGCTGGACGCGCGAGCCGGCCGGCAGCGCCGCGGGGTGGCGGTCCCGGCACACCGGCGTAGGGTGGTCGGTGAGACGTGACCACAGGCGCCAGGTCCGGCGCCCCCGGGTGTCGACGAGGAGAGTGGGGCTCAGCTGGTGACTGCTGCCGACGTCAGGGGTGCCGACCCGGGCGACGGACGGATCTCCACGCCGAGCGCCGCACGGGCCCCGGCGTGGTCCTCCGCCGCGCCGGTGCCGTCCGCCCTGCCGCCGCTGGCAGCCGACCGCGACCTCACCGTGCCGAACTGGTCCGAGGTGGTCGAGCACTTCCGCGAGGGCCTTGTCGTCTGCGACGCCGACGGCGTCGTCCAGCACGTGAGCCCGGTCGCGGAGCGGCTGATCCCCGAGGTGACCCCCGGCGAGCTGCTGGCCGCCGCCGGGCCGGCCCCGCTGCGCGGCGACAGCCCGGCCGAGTTCACCCACCACGGGCGCCGGCTGCGCGTACGGCCGGTCGCGCTGTCCCACCGCCGCCGCTGCTGGTACGTCGACGACGTCACCGAGATCGTCAGCCGGGCCGACGCGCTGCTCGCCGAGCGGGCCCGATCCGCCTTCCTCGCCGTGGTCGGCGAGAAGCTCGGCAATCCGCTGCACCCGGATCGCGCCGCCGCCGCCGTGGTGCGCCTGGCGGTGCCCACCGCTGCCGACGTGGCGGTCCTCGTGCTCGCCCCGCGCTCCGGCCGGGCACGCTGGTGGCGGGCGGTACGCGCGGACGACCGGGCGCCGGTCGTGGACAGCGGGATGCTGGCCGCCCCGGCGCTTCCCGCGGCCATCGAGGCGGGCCTGGCCGGCACCGAGCCGCACGAGCTGGACTGGCTGGTCGAGCAGGCCGCCGAGGCGGGCTGGCTGCCCGGCCTGGACGCCTCCGGCGCCACCGCGCGGGTGGTGCCGCTGCCCGGCCGGGAGGCGCCGGCCGGTGCGCTGCTGGTGGTCCGGCGTGCCGACCGCTGGTACGACGAGGCCGACGTGGACCTGGTCCGCGCGTTCGCGGCCCGGGCCGGCGCGGCGCTGACCACCGCCATGCTCTACCGCGACCAGGCCGAGGTCGCCGACACGTTGCAGGCCAGCCTGCTGCCGGTCGAGCCGGCCGCCGCGACCGGCGTGCAGTGGGGCACCGCGTACCGGCCGGCGCAGGCGGGTCTGCGCATCGGCGGCGACTTCTACGGCTCGCACCGGCTCGCCGACGGCGGCTCGGTCTTCTTCCTCGGCGACGTGTCCGGCAAGGGCGTGGAGGCGGCCGTGTTCACCGGCCAGCTGCGTCAGTGCCTGCAGGCGCTGCACCGGGTCGAGACCCAGCCGGGGCGGCTGCTGAAGCTGCTCAACGACGCGCTGCTGGAGACCACGCAGGCGCACGGGCAGGGCCGGTTCGCCACCATGGTGCTCGGCGTGGCCCGGCCGCAACGCGACGGCGGCCTGACGCTCACCCTGGCCGGCGGCGGGCACCTGCCGCCGCTGGTGCTGCGGGAGTCCGGCGACGTCGAGGTGGTGCCGCTGCGCGGCATGCTGATCGGCGTGGTGCCCGATCCCCGCATCGGCGAGGTGACGGTGCACCTGGCGCCGGGGGAGACCTGCCTGTTCTACAGCGACGGGGTGACCGAGGCGCGCGGCGGCCGGCGCGGTGACGAGCAGTTCGGCGCCGAGCGGCTGCTCAACGCCGTGACCGGTTGCCACCGGATGCCCGCGCCGGCGCTCGCCGAGCGGATCGAGCAGGTGACCTGCGACTGGCTCGCGCACGGCGACCACGACGACATCGCGGTGCTGGCGCTGCGGGCCACCGGTCCGGCCGGTCGCGCGCCGCGACACCTGCACGCTGTGCCGGATCCGGCCGGGACCGAACGACCGAGGGAGTTGTCCGCGTGACAGTGCCGACCGTGGAGGCCGACCCGGGTCACGCCTTCGCCAGCTACCTGGAGTGCCTGGCCGACGCCGACGAGGCCGCCGCCGTGGCGGTGGCGCGTGGGCTGCTGGAGGCGGGCGTGCCGGCCGAGCGGGTGCTGCTGGACCTGGTCGCCCCGGCCCAGGCCGAGGTGGGTGAACGCTGGGCCCGCAACGAGTGGAGCGTCGCCCAGGAGCACGCCGCGACCCACATCAGCGAGCGGGTGGTGGCCGCGGTGGCCGCGTACGCCGATCCGCGCCCGACCCGGGGGCGGATCGTGATGGCCTGCATGGACGGGGAGTGGCACGCGTTGCCGGCCCGGCTGGTGGCCGAGGTGCTGCGGCTGCGCGGCTGGCAGGTGATCTTCCTGGGCGCCAGCGTCCCGGCCGCGCACCTGGTGTCCTACCTGCACCGCTACGACGCGGAGGCGGTCGCGCTGGCCTGCGCCCTGCCGATGCGGCTGCCGCACGCCCACCGGATGGTGGAGGCGTGCCGCCGCTCCGACGTGCCGGTGGTGGTCGGTGGCCGGGGCTTCGGCGACGACGGCCGCTGGGCGCGCGTGCTCGGTGTGCCCTGGGCGCCCGACGCGCCGGCCGCGGCGGATCTGGTGGCCGACGAGCGGGCGCTGCGCGAGACACCGCCCGCGCGGCTGGACCACCTGGCCGACGACGAGTACGCCAGCCTGGTCAAGCGGCGCGGCGAGCTGATCGACAGCGCCCTGGCCGATCTGCGGGAGCGGGTGCCGTCGACCGCCGACTACACCCCCGCGCAGCTCGACTCCACGATCAGCGACCTCGGCTACATCGTGGACTTCCTGGCCGCGGCGCTCTACGTGGACGACGCGACGCTGTTCACCGGCTTCGTCGAGTGGCTGGTGGAGATCCTGGTCAGCCGCGGGGTGCCGGCCGGCGCGGTGGGGTTGACGCTGGAGCACTATGGACACCAGCTTCGCGACTTCCCGCGCGCGGCCGCCTTCCTCGACCGGGGCCGGGCCCTGGTGGGCGGGTTGTCGGCGGCGGGCCGCTGACGGGCCCGCGGCTGGCCGTCGCATATACTTGCACCACTGCAAGGGTTCGCCTGCGGTGGGAGCGAGAGGGGCCACTGTGACGTTCACCGTCACGTACGCCCAGCGGGACGGGGGCGGCGCCCGCCTCCTGCTGGCCGGCGAACTCGATCTCAGCACGGCCGGCGAGCTGAACTCGACGATCGACCGGCTGGTCGCCGAGGGGCGGCGCGAGCTGCTGCTCGATCTCACCGGCCTGACGTTCTGCGACTCCACCGGCATCGCGGCGTTCGTCCGCGGGGACAACCTCGTCGCCGCCGACGGCGGCTGGCTGCGGCTCACCGGGGCGACCGGCCGGGTCGCCCGGGTGCTCCAGGTGACCGGGCTGGCCGAGGTGCTCCACCACGACCGCGACACGGTCGACCCGACCGCGTCGGCCGCCTCCTGATCCGGTACATTTCCCCGCCAGCAGCCGGCCGTGTGCCGGGCGCCCTCCTCACCACGAAGCAGGTAACCCGATGGGTCAGACCAGCCCCAGCCCCGTTCGCATCCTCGTGGTGGACGACGACCCGGGTGACGTCCTGATGATCGAGGAGGCGCTCGCCGACTCGGACGTCGACAAGGTCATCGACGTGGTCGCCGACGGCCAGGAGGCGATGGAGTTCCTCCGCCGCGAGGGCCGGCACGCCGAGGCGCAGCGCCCGGACGTGATCCTGCTCGACCTGAACATGCCCCGGATGGACGGGCGGCAGGTGCTCGGCGAGGTCAAGGGTGACGAGAGCCTGCGGACCATCCCGATCGTCGTGCTGACCACCTCCAACGCCGACACCGACGTGGTCAGCAGCTACACGTTGCAGGCGAACGCGTACGTGACGAAGCCGATCGACCTGGACGACTTCAACGACGTGGTGCGCCGGATCGACGAGTTCTTCGGCCGGGTGGTCGTGCTCCCGAAGCACCAGTAGGGGCGCGGAGTCCGGGCCCCCGCATCCTGAACATTTTGCGGGAACGGCCGCGCCGGGCGCGTACCGACCCGCAGGATCGGCAGGTGGGGGACGTACCGGCTGCCTGGGGGGCGACGCATGAGGTTCTCGGTGGTGGAGGCCGGCTACGACCGGCGGCAGGTCGACGCCTGCCTGGACGAGCTGAGCCTGCGGCTGGGACGGCTGGCGGCGCGAGCGGAGGGCGCCGCCGGGGCCGGCCGGGAGTGGGACCAGATCCGGTCGGACGCCCTGCACCTGTGCGACTTCCTGCACCGTCGTACCGCCCCGGTCGAGGAGGGCGCGTCGCGCCCCTCGCCGGCCGAACGGGAGGCCGCCGAGCTGCTGGCGGCGGCCCGCGCCGAGTTGGAGGCCGCCCGCGAGGAGGCCCGCCGGTTGCGGGAGGAGGCGTACGCCGAGGCGGTGCGCGCGCGCCGCGAGTTCGAGGCGGCCCTGCTGGCCCGCCGCCGCCGGGAGTCCCGGATCGACGAGATCCTGGCCGGTGCGCGGGGCGAGCGGGTGCCGGTGGACACCCCGGCCGCCGCGGCGAGCGTGCGGCCCGCCGGCACCGGGCGCAGCGCCGCCTGACCCGGGTCAGACCAGCGCCGCCACCACCGTCGAGGCGCGCTTCTCGTGCCGGGCGTACGCGTCCGGGTAGGCGGACACCTGCACCGCCTGGGCGGCGGCGGTGACGCTCATGTCCTCCCAGCCCGGCACCTCGCGAAGCGCGGCGTAGAAGGCGCGGGCGGCGTACGCCGGTCGCATGAGCTGGGCGACGGTGCCCCAGCCGCTGCTGGGCCGCTGCTGGAACAGCCCGACCGAGTCGTGGTCGGAGCCGCTGCCCTGGTGCGGGTGGTCGAAGGACTGCGGCAGCGCGTCGCTGGCCAGGTTGTAGAGGTCGCTCTCCTGCATGGCGGTGGCCACCGCCACGACCATGGCCCGGCGGGGCATCCTCATGTCCCGTCCCACGTCGACGATGGCCTTGGCGTTGTCCATCTGCCGCTGGTCCAGGCCGGCGACCGGGCGGGGGCGCTGCGCGCGTACCGGCTTCTGCGGCGGCTTCGTCGTCGCCGGGGCCGTGCTGGGCGTGGGAGCCGGCGGCGGCAGGGCCGCGGCGGCCGGTGGCGCGACCCGGGTGAAGTCGCGGGAGGCCCGCTGCTCGGCGGCGGCCCGGTCGGCGACCGCCTCGCGTACCTCCAGGTGCGCCGGGCCGCTCTCGCCGACGCCCGCCACGCCGATCAGGCCGAGGCAGCAGGTGACGCCGGTGGCCACCGCGACCCGGCCGGACACGGTCCGGGACGGGCCGCGCCGGGGCGGTTCCGGGGCACGGTGACGTCCCACCCGCCGTTCGGCTGATGCCGGGTCAATCGTTCGGCGAACCGGGCGGTTGGCGGGCGGCGGCTGATGATCGGACTCGTCGGGATGCACCCGCCGAGGCTAGAAAGCCTGCGGGCCGTTGCCATCGGGGTGATTGGTGGCATGCGCCACAATCCGCCGCATTGGCGGGCGACATTAGGTACTGCCGATCATGAGAAGCGCTAATGGTGCGTACCCGAAAGAATGCCTATGTCGGTTTCGGCAGTGCGAAACGGGCGTTCGGCGGCGCCGGTGGCGACTGACGCGCACCTCCACCGTTCGGCCGACGGTGCCGTGGTCGGCCGGCCCGCGCCCGCCGGCGGTCCGCCGACCCGCCGGATCGACCCCCGGCGATCCGGCGGCGCCCGCACCGGAGCCTCGTGGATCATGGCACGCCGCCGCGCGGCGTACCGGGCGCTCGCTACGATTCCGACGGTGACGCAGCGGATGGCCGACGAGCGCCCGCCCGGCCCCCGCAGCCGGCGCGGCGCCCTCGTCATCGCCTGCGCCGTGCTGCTCGCGCTGCTGCTGGCCGGGCACCGGGCGGTGCCGAACGTACACGGCCTGGGCAGCCTGGTGGACAGCGTCACCCCGCTGCTCGGCGTCGCCGTACCGCTGCTCGCGCTCGTGGCGCTGCTGCGCCGCTCCCGGGCGGCGTTGCTGGCGGTGCTGCTGCCGGCCCTGGTGTGGGCGGCGCTCTACGGGCGCGCGTGGCTGCCCCCGGCGGCCGCCGCGGACGGCGTCACGGTCCGGGTGGCCAGCCAGAACCTGCGTGCGGGCAACCCCGACCCGGCCGCCACGCTGGGCGCGCTCACCGGCGAGGCCCCGGACCTGATCGGGCTCCAGGAGGTCGCCGACGGCGACCGGGTGGCGTCGGCGCTGGCCGGGCGCTACCCGCACCGGGCGGTGGTGTCGACTGTCGCGCTGTGGAGCCGGTGGCCGATCCGTGAGGCGCACGGCGTGGACACCGGGCTGGGCTGGGACCGCGCGCTGCGGGCCGTGGTCGCCGGGCCCCGGGGCGACCTGACCGTGTACGTGGTCCACCTCGGGTCCGCGCGGGCCGGGCACACCGCCACCCGGGACCAGACCGTCGCCGCGCTCGCCGACGCGGTGCGCGCCGACCGGTCCGACCGGCTGGTGGTGCTCGGCGACCTGAACACCGCCACCACCGACCGGGTCTTCGACCCGCTGACCCGGCTGCTCGGCGACGCGCAGGCCGAGGCCGGGCAGGGATTCGGCTTCACCTGGCCGGCGGAACTGCCTGTCACCCGGCCGGACCACGTCCTCTACCGGGGGCTGACCCCGGCCACCGCCGGGGTGCTGCACACCCCGGCCAGCGACCACCGCGCGGTGACCGCCGGCTTCCGCTGGTGAGCGCTCAGTGCCGGCCGTTCTCCGCCGGGGTCACGGTGAGCCGGTGCCGGCTCGGGTCGCCGCTGGAGAAGGGCCAGAGCCGGTCGGCGTACGCGACCAGGTCGGCCAGCTGTTCGCGGGTCAGTCCCGCCGAGGAGATCTCGGCGTGCACGTCGGCCCGGTAGCGGCCGTCGTCGTCGCGGCCCAGCTTCGCCTCGGCGGTCACCTGCACGGTGTGCGCCTCGTCGGTGATCTCCCCGGCCGCCTCCACCGCCGCGTGGTGCAGGCAGGAGGCGAACGCCGCGGCCAGGAGCTGCTCCGGCGTCAGGCCGGTGCAGTGCGGCGCCAGCGGGGACGCCAGGGCGGAGGAGAGCCCGCCGTCATCGGTGCGTACGTGACCGCCCGCCGCGGTCGCCGTGGCCGTCTCGGCCAGCCAGGAACTCGGATCCGGCATCGCGTTCCTCCCGTCACTCACCGGCCCGCGTTCCCGGACCCGCGGCGGCGAAACCGTGCCCGGGCCGGCAGTAGGAGCGCTCAGCCGACCCGGCCGCTGGTCGCGGCGTCGACGGCCATCGCCTCGGTGGCCTCGGCGGCGGCCCGGCTGGTCCACGGCGACACCTGCGGGACGCGCTGCCGGGGCAGGATCGCCGTCATCGGCACGTAGACCCGGGCGTCCACGGCCTCGGCCAGCAGCAACGCGGCCATCGGGCTGGTCGGCCGGGCACCCGGGTCGGCGTCGAGGCAGCTCCGGCACAGCTCGGCCACCTCGCCCGGCAGGCCGGGCACGTCGGGCAGCGGGCGGGGCGGCCGGCGGCGGCGCGACCCGAGCAGCTGTGTGGTGCTGCCGGCCTCGTACGGCAGTTCACCGGTGAGGCAGTAGTACAGCAGCACGCCGAGGGCGTACATGTCCGCGGCCGGGGTGGCCGGCTGCCGGTCGAGCTGCTCCGGAGCCAGGTACGCGGGGGTGCCCACCACGACGCCGTCCGGGGTGTGGTCCGGTGCGCCGGCCGGGGTGGCGATGCCGAAGTCGAGCACCTTCACCCCGCACGGGGTGAGGATCACGTTCGCGGGCTTCACGTCCCGGTGCACGATGCCGTGGGCGTGCGCGGCGGCCAGCGCGGCGCACACCTCGGCGCAGACCCGTACCGCGATGCGCCAGTCCAGCGGCCCGCCACGCAGGTGCGCGGCGAGGGTCTCGCCCTCGGCCAGCTCCATCACGATGTACGGCACCGGCCGCCCGTCCGGCAGCGTCGCGGTGCCGAAGTCGTGCACGCTGGCCACGTTCGGGTGCACCAGCCGCGCCGCCGAACGCGCCTCGGCCCGGATCCGGTCCACCGAGCCGGCGTCGCCGTCCAGCGCGGGGGAGATGAGCTTCACCGCGACGGTACGGTCCAGCACGCGGTCGTGCGCGCGCCACACCTCCGACATGCCACCCAGGCCGGCTCGCTGTTCGAGCTCGTACCGCCCGCCCAGCGTCCTCATCGCCCACTCCTCGCCTCGTCCGGTGTGCCCTCCGGTCCCGCTACCCGGCCCCGGAGCTGTGCAAACCGCCGGGGGCCGCCGCTCCGGCGGGGTAGCTTCGCGGCGGGGGACTCGACGGACGGAGGGCGGCGGTGGCTCTGGTGCGCGTACGGTTCGTCGGCGGACCGGCCGACGAGCTGACCCGGGATCTGCCAGCCGGTCCGGGCGGCGCGCCGCCGCCCCGGTGGGTGCTGCGGCATCCGGAGGAACCGGCCGAGGGTGTGGCCGACCATCTCTACGAGCGCGACGACCACGCGTCGCCCGGTGGCTGGACGATGCGGTACGTGCACACGTTCCCGTTCGGCGCGACCGAGTGAGGCGGCACGGCGGCGCCGCCCGGGACGTCAGGCCGGCCGGACACCTGTGGTGCCGAGGATGACCGAGGCGACCAGTTCCGGATCGTCGTGCATCGGCACGTGCCCGCAGCCGGGCAGGTCCAGGTGCCGCGCGGCGGGCAGCCGGGTACGCGCCAGCGCCGCCTGCCGGTAGGGCAGTATCCGGTCCCGCGTACCCCAGGCCACCGTGACCGGCACCGTGGGCGCGCCCGCGTAGGCGTACCCCCGGCCCGCGCGGGCGACGGCGCGGAACGCCCGTGCCTGGCGCAGCGCGCGGGCGTCGGCGAGCGCGTCGTCGAGCGCCATCCGGTTCGGCCGGGCCAGGATCATGCCCATCGCCAGCATCCGCAGCGCGGGCGCGGCGAACAGGCGGCGCAGCACCGGCTCGGGCAGCCGGGCCGCGTTGCGGTGCAGGGACAGCACGGTCAGCGCCCAGCGCAGTTCGCGTGCGGTGCAGAAGCCGGCCGGTGACAGGGCGGTCGCGGAGGTGACCGCGCCGAGCGCGGCCAGCTCCAACGCGATCGCGCCGCCGAGGCTGTTGCCCGCGACGTGCGGGCGTTCCAGCCCGAACGCGGCGAACAGCTCGGCCATGGCGGCGGCCAGGCCGGACATGTCGGCGGGCAGCCCGGCGGCGGGCACCGGGGAGCGGCCGAAGCCCGGCAGGTCGACGGCGATGACGTCGTGCGCCTCGGCGAGGCGGTCCAGCACCGGCCGCCAGGCGCCACAGTGGTGACCGATGCCGTGCAGCAGCACCAGCGGCGGTCCGGCGCCCCGCCGCTCGTAGACGACGTCCACCGGCGTGGTCACGACCGCGCCCGCGGGGTGCTGGCGCCGAAGCCCCGGCCCAGCGCCCGGGACTGTTCCTCGATCAGCGGCACGGTGGCCCGGGCGGTCCGGCCCACCAGCCGGTCGGCCAGCGGGCTGACCAGCACCGACCGCACGGCCTGCACGCCCGCTACGGCGCGCGGCACGTACACCCGGCGGCTGCGGCGCTCGATCGCCCGGACGAACGCCTCGGCGCACTCGGTCACGGTGGTGGTGCGGCGCAGCGGCCACGGCAGCTTCGCCAGGGCCGTGGAGAAGGCCGGCAGATCGGCGCGCGCCTCGCGGACCAGGTCGGTGTCCACCCACGACGGATGGGCGGTGCCGACCGCCACCCCCCGGTGCGCCAGCTCCAGCCGGACCGCGTTGCCGAACTGCTCGACGCCCGCCTTGGAGGCGCAGTACGCGGCCATGCCGGGCAGCGCGGCGAACGCCGCCGCCGAGGAGACGATCAGCAGGTAGCCGCCCCGGTCGACGAGCGCCGGCACGGTCGCCGCGGCGGTGCGCATCACCCCGATCAGGTTGACCTCGACGGTACGCACCAGCGCCTCGACGTCGCCGACGGCGATCGTGCCCCGGTTGGCGACCCCGGCGTTGGCGACCACCGCGTCGATCCCGCCCAGTGCCGCCACGGTGCCGTCGACCGCCTCGGCCAGCGCCTGCTGGTCGGTGACGTCGGCGGCGAACCAGGCGTGTCCCGGGCCCAGCTCGGCGGCGAGCGCGGCGAGCCGGTCGGGTTCCAGCCCGACCAGTGCCAACCGGGCGCCGCGTGCGGCGGCGAGGCGGGCGGTGTGCTCGCCGATGCCCCGGGCCGCCCCGGTCACCAGCACCACCTTGCCGGCCAGCCGGCCGGACAAACGACCGTCGATGGACATGCCGGGAAGTTACCACTGGGTAGCCGGGGTGCGGAAGACCTCGCCGGACCTGGCCGGAACGCCGCCGCGCGGCGCGCACAGCTGGTACACAGGATCGGGACAGCCCGGCGACAGCGGGTCCGCCCACGATGGGGGCATGGTCATGAACGCGCAGTCCGCGCAGGGTCGCATCGAGCTGCGCCGACCGGACGGCGAACCGGTGCGGGTGCTTGTCGTCGACGACGAGCCGACACTCACCGACCTGCTCTCGATGGCCCTGCGCTACGAGGGCTGGCAGGTCGCCACCGCCGGCAGCGGCATGTCCGCGGTCACCACCGCCCGCCAGTTCCGCCCGGACGCGGTGGTGCTCGACGTGATGCTGCCCGACCTGGACGGCTTCCAGGTGCTGCGCCGCCTGCGCGAGCAGTTCCCGAGCGTGCCGGTGCTGTTCCTGACCGCCCGCGACGCCGTGGAGGAGCGCGTCGCGGGGCTCACCGTCGGCGGCGACGACTACGTCACCAAGCCGTTCAGTCTGGAGGAGGTGATCGCCCGGCTGCGCGCGCTGCTGCGCCGCTCCGGCTTCGCGGTCGCCGCCCGCGAGGAGGCGGTGCTCACCGTCGGCGACCTCACGCTGGACGAGGACAGCCACGAGGTGCGCCGCGGCGACGACCTGATTACGCTCACCGCCACCGAGTTCGAGCTGCTGCGCTACCTCATGCGCAACCCGCGCCGGGTGCTCAGCAAGGCGCAGATCCTCGACCGGGTCTGGAACTACGACTTCGGCGGCCAGGCCAACGTGGTCGAGCTGTACATCTCGTACCTGCGCAAGAAGATCGACGCGGGCCGCGCGCCCATGATCCACACATTGCGCGGGGCGGGTTATGTCCTCAAGCCCGCCGAGTGACGGGCGCGGCCGGCTGCGCAGCCGCCTGGCCGGCTGGTCGCTGCGCCGCCGCCTGGTGCTGTCCGTGGTGGCGCTGCTCGCGCTGGTCAGCGTCGGCATCGGCGGCCTGACCACAGTCGCGCTGCGACACTTCCTGATCGACCAGATCGACAACCAGCTCAGCTTCGGCGACCGCCGGCCCGACGACCTCGAACGCTGGGCCCGGCGGGGCATGGACCCGCCGCGCCCGGGCCAGCGGCCCGGCCAACCGGACTCCGACGAGGTGGCGCCGGACCCCCCGGGCGGCTTCCCGCCGGGCTCGATCGCGGTCCGGGTGCCGGTCACCGGAGAACCCGTCGGCCGGGTCCGGTCGGAGAACGGCGACAGCGAGGAGGTGCCCAGCGCCGACCTGGCCGCGCTGGTCCGCGTACCCGTCGGCGAACGCCCGCGCACGGTCGTCGTCGGCGGCGACCGGGGCGAGTACCGGGCGGTCGCGCTGCGGTCGCCGCGCGGCGACGGCGACGTGCTGGCCCTCGCGATCCCGCTGGCCCAGGTGGACGACACGGTCATGTGGATGCTCGTCGCGCAGGCCGGGGTCATCGGCGCCGGACTGGTCATCGCCGGGGCCCTCGGCATGCTCATCGTCCGGGTCACGCTGCGCCCGCTCAACCGCGTCGCCGCCACCGCCGCCCGGGTCACCGAACTGCCGCTCGACCGCGGCGAGGTCGCCCTGTCCGTGCGGGTGCCGGCCGCCGACACCGACCCCCGCACCGAGGTCGGGCAGGTCGGCGGCGCGCTCAACCGGATGCTCGGCCACGTGGCCGCCGCGCTCGCCGCCCGGCAGGCCAGCGAGACCCGGGTACGCCAGTTCGTCGCCGACGCAAGCCACGAGCTGCGCACCCCCCTCGCGGCCATCCGCGGGTACGCCGAGGTGGCCCGCCGGGGCCGCCAGGAGGTGCCGCCCGACGTGGCGCACGCGCTGCGCCGCGTCGAGTCGGAGAGCACCCGGATGACCAGCCTCGTCGACGACCTGCTGCTGCTGGCCCGGCTGGACTCCGGCCGTCCGCTCGCCGCCGAGCCGGTCGACCTGACCGCCACGGCGGTGAACGCGGTCAGCGACGCGCACGTCGCCGGACCCGACCACCGCTGGCAGCTCGACCTGCCCGACGAACCGCTCACCGTCACCGGCGACGCCCACCGGCTGCACCAGGTGCTGGCGAACCTGCTGGCGAACGCGCGGGTGCACACCCCGGCCGGAACCACTGTCACCGTCCGGCTCGCGCCCGCGCCCGGCGGCGTCGAGCTGCGCGTCACCGACGACGGGCCGGGCATCCCGGAGCAGCTACAGCCGGAGGTCTTCGAGCGGTTCGCGCGCGGCGACAGCTCCCGCTCCCGCGCCCAGGGCAGCACCGGCCTGGGGCTGGCCATCGTCGCCGCCGTGGTGGAGGCGCACCACGGGCGCGTCGACGTGGTCAGCCGGCCCGGCCACACCGCATTCACCGTCTGGCTCCCCGGATCCACAGCAGACGCATAGGCCACGCATGGCAGCGGGTCAGCGGGCGCTCCGAGGCTTGCCGGCATGGACAGAACCGAGAGCCTGCCGACCGCGCCCACGGCCGATCCACCCGGCGTCGAGCCGGCCCCCGCGCCCGTACCCCTGGAGACCCGCGCCGGCCGCGACCCGCGCTGGGCCCGGCCGGCCCTGCTCGGCCTGCTGGTCGTGACCACGCTGCTCTACCTGTGGGGACTGGGCGCCTCCGGCTGGGCCAACGCGTTCTACTCCGCCGCCGTGCAGGCCGGGTCGCAGAACTGGACCGCGTTCTTCTACGGCTCGTCCGACGCCGCCAACTCGATCACCGTGGACAAGACCCCGGCCTCGCTCTGGCTGATGGCGCTCTCGGTGCGCATCTTCGGCCTGAGCAGCTGGTCGATCCTGGTGCCGCAGGCGCTGCTCGGCGTCGCCTCGGTCGGCGTGCTGTACGCGACGGTCCGCCGCTGGCACGGCCCGGCCGCCGGACTGCTCGCCGGGGCGGTGCTCGCGCTCACCCCGGTGGCGACGCTGATGTTCCGGTTCAACAACCCGGACGCGCTACTGGTGTTCCTGCTGGTCGCCGCCGCGTACGCCACGGTGCGCGCGGTCGAGACGGCGAGCACCCGGTGGATAGCGCTGACCGGCGTGCTCGTCGGCTTCGGCTTCCTCACCAAGATGCTCCAGGCGTTCCTGGTGATCCCGGTCTTCGCCGGGGTCTACCTGCTGGCCGCGCCGACCGGCCTCGGACGGCGCATCCGCCAGCTCCTGCTGGCCGGGCTCGCCGTGGTCGTCTCCGCGGGCTGGTGGGTGGCGATCGTCGAGCTGGTGCCGGCGAGCGCCCGCCCCTACATCGGCGGCTCGCAGAACAACAGCATCCTGGAGCTGACGCTCGGCTACAACGGCCTGGGCCGTATCACCGGCGACGAGGTGGGCAGCGTCGGCGGCGGTGGTGCACGGCCCGGCGGCGGTGGACCGTTCTCCGGTCAGGCCGGGCTGCTGCGGATGTTCGACACCGAGGTCGGCGGGCAGATCTCCTGGCTGCTGCCCGCCGCGCTGATCCTGCTGGTCGCCGGGCTGTGGCTGGCCGGGCGGGCGCCACGTACCGACCGGACCCGGGCCGGTCTGCTGCTCTGGGGCGGCTGGCTGCTGGTTACCGGGCTGATCTTCAGCTTCATGTCCGGCATCTTCCACGCCTACTACACGGTCGCCCTGGCTCCGGCGGTCGGCGCGCTGGCCGGCATCGGCGTCACCGGGCTGTGGCGGGCCCGTTCCGGTGCGGCTTCGGCTGCGCTCGGCCCGGCCGCGCCGGCCCGGTGGCGTGGGTTCGCCGCCACGCTGGTCCTGGCCGCCACGCTCGCGGTCACCGCCTGGTGGTCCTGGCGCCTGCTCGGCCGCACCCCCGACTGGCATTCCTGGCTGCGCCCCACGGTGCTGGCCGTGGGCCTGACCGCAGCCGTCTTCCTGGCCGCGCCGGCGTTCCTCACCCGCCCCCACCGGCCCGTTCCGCCGTCTCCCACCTCCCCGCCGTCTCCCACCTCCCCGCCCTTGCCCGGCTCCCCGCCCTCCTCGTTGATCAAGGAGTCTATGTCCGGGAGCGGCGATCACGATGACGCGAACTCCTTGGTCAACTCGGGGGCAGGGGAGGGGGCGGCTGGGCCTCGGGGAGGGTTTGCCGGGCGGGTTGTGCGGTGGGTGGCGCCGGTGGTGTCCGTCGCCGGGATCGCGGTGGCGCTGGCCGGGCCGGCCGCGTACGCGATGCAGACCGCCACCACCCCGCACAGCGGCTCCATTCCGAGCGCGGGGCCGGCCGGAGCGGGTGGCCTCGGTGGCCCGGGTGGCCCGGGCGGGCGGATGCCGGGCGGCGGGAACGGGCAGTTCCCCGGTGGCCCGGGCGGCGGGAACGGGCAGTTCCCGGGCTTCCCTGGCGGCCCGAACGGCACCGGCTCCAGCGGCACGGGCCCGGACGGCGGGGCGAACGCCGGTGGATTCCCCGGATTCCCGGGCGGTGGTTCGGCTCCGGGCGCGCCCGGCGGCACCGGCACCGGCACCGGCAGCGGCACCGGCACCGGCACCGGCGGCGCCGGTCCGGAGCGTGGCACGGGCCCGGACGGCCGGGGCCAGCGCGGCGGGGGCATGGGCGGGCTGCTCGACGCCCGCGAGCCGAGCGCCGAGATGACCGCGCTGCTCACCGCCGACGCGGACCGCCACACCTGGGTCGCCGCCACGGTCGGCTCGAACAACGCCTCCGGCTACCAGCTGGCCACCGGCCGGCCGGTCATGCCGATCGGCGGCTTCAACGGCAGCGACCCGTCGCCGACGCTGGCCCAGTTCCAGCGGTACGTCGCCGACGGGCGGATCCACTACTTCCTCGGCGGTGGCGGGTTCCGCGCCAACGGCGGCAGCAACGCCTCGGCCGAGATCGCCGCGTGGGTCGCCGACAACTTCACCGCGACCACCGTCGACGGCGTGACCGTGTACGACCTGAGCAGCGGAAAGCAGGGCTGAGCGGTGGCGGAGACGTACGCGCCCCGGGCGGCTGTGCAGGCCCGGCCCGCCGCTGGCAGCGCGGTGCTCGACGTGGTGGTTCCGGTCTACAACGAGGAGGCCGACCTCGGGCCCTGTGTCCGGCGGTTGCACGCGCACCTGACCGCGCACTTCCCGTACCCGTTCCAGATCACGGTGGCCGACAACGCCAGCGTGGACGGCACCCCGGCGGTGGCGCGGGCGCTCGCCGACGAGCTGCCCGGGGTGGGGGTGCTGCGCCTGGACGAGAAGGGACGCGGACGGGCGCTGCGCGCCGCGTGGTCGGCGTCGCCCGCGCCGGTGCTCGCGTACATGGACGTGGACCTGTCCACCGACCTGGCCGCGTTGCTGCCGCTGGTGGCGCCGCTCATCTCGGGGCACTCGGACCTGGCCATCGGCACCCGGCTGGCCCGGACCAGCCGGGTGGTCCGGGGCGCGAAGCGGGAGGTGATCTCGCGCGGCTACAACCTGCTGCTGCGGGGTGCGCTCGCGGCGCGGTTCTCCGACGCGCAGTGCGGGTTCAAGGCGATCCGCGCCGACGTGGCCGCCGGGCTGCTGCCGCTGGTACGGGACACCGGCTGGTTCTTCGACACCGAGTTGCTGGTGCTGGCGCAGCGGGCCGGGCTGCGCATCCACGAGGTGCCGGTGGACTGGGTGGACGACCCGGACAGCCGCGTCGACATCGTCGCCACCGCGCTGGCCGACCTGCGGGGCATCGGCCGGCTGGGCCGGGCGCTGGCCACCGGGGCGCTGCCGCTGGCGCAGCTACGCGCCCAGCTCGGCCGGGGACCGTTGTCGGCGCCGCCCGCGCGCATGCCGGCCGGTCTGCCGCGCCAGCTCGTGCGGTTCGCCGCGGTGGGCGTGGCGAGCACGCTCGCGTACCTGCTGTTGTTCCTGCTGGCCCGCGGACCGCTCGGGGCGCAGCCGGCGAACCTGCTGGCGTTGCTGCTCACGGCGGTGGCGAACACGGCGGCCAACCGGCGACTCACGTTCGGGGTCAGCGGGCGGCGGCACGCCGGCCGCCACCACCTCCAGGGCCTGCTGGCGTTCGCGCTGGGCCTGGCCCTGACCAGCGGCTCCCTGGCCGCGCTGCACGCCGCCATCACCACCCCGAACCGCGCACTGGAGCTGACCGTCCTGACAACGGCCAACCTGGCCGCGACAGCCCTGCGCTTCCTCCTGCTCCGCCTGGCCATGCACCACCGCCGGTAACCCCTCCCACCCGGTCGATCATGAGGTTGACGGCGCGACACGCCGGGCGCCGACACGGTCAACTTCATGATCGACGGGCGGGTGGCAGGGTGGGGAGCGTGTACCGGGAGTGGGCGGCAGTGGGGGTTCCGGGCGGGGTGCTGTGGAGCAGCGTGTCCAGCGGCAGCGAGACGCGGGTGCTGCCGGACGGGTGCGTCGACCTGCTCTGGTCCAGCCGGTCCGGGCTGCTGGTCGCCGGTCCGGACCGCACCGCGCACCTGTCGCGGTCGGCGCCGGGGGACCTGTGGATCGGGCTGCGCCTGCCGCCGGGCACCGGCCCGGCCGTGTTCGGGGTGCCGGCCGAGGAGCTGCGGGACCGCCGTGTACCGCTGGCCGACCTGTGGGGCCGTGCCGCCGCCGAGGTGACCGAGCGGGTCGAGGCGGCGCTGGCCGCGCCGGGCGGCGAGGCCGCCGGGGTGCTGACCCGGGTCGCCCGCGACCGGCTGCGCGCGGCCGGCGGCCCCGACCCGCTCGGCGCGCGGGTCGCCGCCCGCCTGGCCGCCGGGGCCACTGTGGCCGCGACCGCCGCCGAGGTCGGCCTCGGCCCGCGCGCCCTGCACCGGCGCAGCCGGGCCCTGTTCGGGTACGGCCCGAAGACGCTGGCCCGCATCCTGCGGATGCGCCGCGCGCTGGACCTGGCCCGCGCCGGTGCGCCGCTCGCCGAGGTGGCGGTGCGCAGCGGGTACGCCGACCAGGCCCACCTGACCCGCGAGGTACGGGAGCTGGCCGGGGTGCCGCCCACCCGGCTGCTCGGCCGCGACTGAGCGCCGGTCAGCCGGCGGCGGGCAGCGGGGCGAACAGGTCCACCCCGTTGCCGTCCGGGTCGTGCAGGACCGCGTACCGCTGGCCCCAGAACGCGTCCCACGGCGGCAGCTCACCGTGATGCCCCGCGCCGGTCAGCTCGGCGTACCAGCGGTCCACCTCGGCCGGGTCGGCGCAGCGGAAGGCCAGGCTCATCCGGTTGTTGCCGCCGGACGGGTCGAAGTCGGGGTGGAAGCTGCGGATCACCTCGACCGTGTCCCAGGCCAGCCGTACGCCGTTCGGCAGGGTGACCTCGACGTGCCCTTCCGTCTCGGCGCCGGCCGGGATCGGCAGCCCCAGCCGCCGGTAGAAGTCGAGCGTGCGGGCCATGTCGGTGACCACGGCCCCGATCAGATCGAACTGCGGTGTCATGCCGGCCACGGTAGACACGACCGGCCCGGCCCGTCTTGAACGGATCGGACGGGGGACGAGTGGCCGGTGTGGCCGCGCGGCCGCTCGCCGAGACGTTACGGTGGGGGACAAGTCCGGCTCAGAGCAATAAAGCTCCCATTCCGGGCGTGCACATGATGACCGGCGACGGAAGGAAAGCAGCCGTGACGCATCTGGCCTACCTGGACGCGGGATCCGGCAGTCTCATCGTGCAGGCGGTGGTCGGCGGGGTGGCCGGGGTGGCCGTGGCCGCCAAGCTCTACTGGCGTCGCCTGACGTCCCGGTTCCGGCGTCAGCCCACCGACCAGGGCCCGGCGGCGTGACGATTCCCGACACCGGCGTCCGCGTCGAACCCGGTTCCTTCCGCGACCCCGGCAACCGGGTGTTCCACCGGGGCGAGGAGGTGCTGCGCGGGCTCGACGAGCGCTCCACCCGCGACTGGCGGGCGCTGTCGGTCACCGACTTCTTCCGGCAGGCCACTGCCCGGGGACAGATCGTCGGCACCGAGGAGCTGACCCCGACCCCTGTCGACGCGCCCTGGACCACGGTGCTGCGGCACGAGCGGATCCCGTTCGTCTCGCACCCGTACGAGTGGTCGTCAGCGATGCTGCGCGACGCCGCGCTGCTGCACCTGGACGTGCTGCGGGCCGCCCTGGAAGCCGGCTTCACCACGAAGGACGGTTCCGCCTACAACGTGCAGTGGCGCGGCGCCCGGCCGGTCTTCATCGACGTCGGCTCGTTCGAGGCGCTGCGTGACGGCGAACCCTGGGCCGGCTACCGGCAGTTCTGCCAGACGCTGCTCTACCCGCTGCTCATCCAGGCCCACCTCGGGCTGGACTTCCAGCCGTTCCTGCGCGCCCGCGTCGACGGCGTCGAACCGGACCAGATGCGCCGGCTGTTCGGCGGCGCCCGGCGCTGGCGGGCCGGCGTTCCCACCCACGTGCACCTGCACGGCGCCATGCAGGCCCGCAACTCCGCCGCGAGCACCACCGACGTCCGCGCCCAGCTGCGCGCCGCCGGGTTCTCCCGCGAGCTGGCCCTGACCACGGTACGCGGACTGACGAAGCTGGTCCGCCGCCTCGACCACCGGCCCGGCGGCAGCCACTGGTCGGACTACCAGCGCACCTGCGCGTACTCGGTGCCGGACCGCCAGGCCAAGGAGGAGTTCGTCGACCGGGCGCTGGCCGCCGTCGGTGGCGGCTCGGCGCTGGATCTGGGCGCCAACGACGGCCGGTACGCCCGTATCGCCGCCCGGCACGCCGCGCACGTCGTCGCCGTCGAGCAGGACCCCGCGGTCGTCGACACGCTCTACCGCGCGCTGCGCGACGAGGGCGAGACACGGATCCTGCCGCTGGTGATGGACCTGGCCGACCCGTCGCCGGGCGGCGGCTGGCGCGGCGTCGAGCGGGCCGCGTTCGCCGACCGGGCCCGCGCGGACACCGTCCTGGCCCTGGCCGTCGTGCACCACCTCGCGATCGGGCGCAACGTGCCGCTGCCCGAGGTGCTCGACCAGCTCACCGCGCTCACCGCCACCGGCGGCAGCCTGGTGGTGGAGTTCGTCCACCCGGACGACCCGATGGCCCGCCGGCTGCTGGCCAACAAGCCCGACGGCCTGTTCCCGGACTACCGGCGCGACGCCTTCGAGACGCTGCTCGCCCGCCGGGGCCGGGTGGTCGCCCGCACCGAGCTGCCCTCCGGCACCCGCACGCTCTACCAGGTGGTGGTGGGTGGCTGAGGACACCCTCGCACCACCCCGGGACCACGCCGCCGTCCCGGTCCGGCGGGAACGCCGGCAGTGGTGGCGGGCCGAGGCGGCCCGGCTGGCCGAGGTGGTGGCGCTGGCCGGGCTGGTGGTCACCCAGCCGCTGCTCGACGTGCTCGGCCGCAGCCCCGACTTCTTCCTGTTCCACCGCGCCTCCCGGACCGACGTGCTGCTGCTTGTCGCCCTGATCACGCTCGCGCCGACGATGGTGCTCGCGCTGCTGGGCGCGCTGGCGCTGCTCGGCACGCTCGCGCTGCCCGCCGGGCGTCTCATCCGGGCCGCCGTGCACTCCGCGTTCGTGGGCCTGCTGCTCGCCGCGCTGGCGGTCCAGGTCGGCCGGCACGTCACGCCGCTGCGGGGCGTACCCCTGCTCGTCGTCGCCGGTGTGGCCGGTGCCGCCGGGGTGGCCGCGCACCGGCGGTGGCGGGCCCTCCGGCGGGTGCTGCGGGTGGCCGCCGCCGGGCCGCTGGTGTTCGTCGGGTTGTTCCTGTTCGCCTCGCCCGCCTCGGCGGTGGTGCTGCCGCGCGGCGAGGGCGGCGCGGCCGGTGTGGCCGGCGCGGGCGCGCACCCGCCGGTGGTCATGATCGTGCTGGACGAGCTGCCGCTGGTGTCCCTGCTCGGCCCGGACGGACGGATCGACGCCGCCCGCTACCCGAACTTCGCGGCGCTGGCCGGCGGGTCGACGTGGTACCGCAACGCCACCGGCGTCAGCGGCTGGACGCCCTACGCGCTGCCCGCGATGCTCACCGGACGCTACCCGGAGCGGGGCGTGGCGCCGCACTACTCGCAGTACCCGGACAACCTGTTCACCGCGCTGGGCGGCCTCTACCGGATCAAGGCCGAGGAGAGCATCACCCGGCTCTGCCCGCCGAGCCGCTGCGAGCAGGCCACCACCCCGGAACAGGGGCTCGGCGTGCTGGTCCGGGAGAGCGGCAGGCTGCTGGGCCGGATCGCCGCGCCGGTGGACAGCCGCGTCGACCCGGAGGACTCCTACCGCGAGCGGACCGCCGCCGAGGCCGGGCTGGACGCCGCCGAGCCGGTGCCGGACGACCCGAAGTTCCGCTGGGACACGCTCGACGACAACCAGCCGGCCCGGTTCACCTCGTTCCTGGCCGGGCTGCGCCCCGACAGCCGGCCCACGCTGCACTTCCTGCACCTGCTGATGCCGCACTCGCCGTGGGCGTACCTGCCGTCCGGGGCGCACTACACGGCGCCGGAGGACCTGCCGAACGACGGCGCCGGCTGGGTCGACCTGGCCCGTGCCCGGCACCTGGCCCAGCTCGGCTACACCGACCGGCTGATCGGCGAGACGCTGCGGACGCTGCGCGCCTCCGGCCTCTACGACAAGGCGCTGGTGGTGGTCACCGCCGACCACGGGGTGAGCTTCCGCCGCGACTGGCAGGGGCGGGGGATGGACGCCATCGACCACGCGGCGAACGAGGTGGCCTGGGTGCCGATGTTCGTCAAGGAGCCCGGCCAGCGCGCCGGACGCGTGGACGACCGCAACTGGGAGCACGTCGACCTGCTGCCCACCATCGCCGACGAGACGCACATGCGGGTGCCCTGGCGGATGGACGGCCGGTCGGCCAAGGCGGCCCCGCGCGAGCGGGCCGACAAACGCTTCTACGACCGCCCCGGCCAGCCGGTCACCGTCACCGGCGGTGTGCCCGCCCCGCTCCCGCCGCTTCCCGTCGACCCGCTCGTCGGCACCCGGGTCGGTGACGTACCGGTCGGCGGGACCGCCACGGTCGCGAACCGGGACGCATTCGACGCTGTCGACCCGGCCCGTGGCGGGCTGCCCGCGCTGGTCTGGGGCACCGTGCCGGACGGCGTACCCGACGGCACCCGGCTCGCCGTGGCGGTCAACGGGACGGTCGGCGCGGTGGTGCCCGTGGTGCCGCCGGACGCCGGTGGGCGGCGGTTCGCGGCACTGCTCGCCGACGACCGTCTCTTCGCCGCCGGAGCCAACCGGCTCGACCTCTACCGGGTCGGTGACGGCGGGACGCTGCGGCGGCTCACGCTGTCGTGACGGACCTCCCGAACGTGCCCATGGCCGCGCTCCCAACCGGTTTCCGAACCGGCTGGCCGGGAAACAGGTGACGCACACCTCACCCTCAAACCATGACGAGCGGTGTTCTCCGCGCCGTGATTACGGTAGAAGCGAAGGCAATTCAACGAAGATCTTGCCGGCGAAGCGAGGAACAGATGACGGAAGTCAAGCTCGACCACCCCGGTGGGCAGCTGTCGATGCCGGTGCAGTCCGCGGTTGAGGGCCCCGCCGGGATCGGGGTGAGCAAGCTGCTCAAGGAAACCGGGATGACCACGTACGACCCCGGTTTCGTGAACACCGCGTCCTGCTCGTCCGCCATCACCTACATCGACGGTGATGCCGGCATCCTGCGGTACCGGGGTTACCCGATCGACCAGCTGGCCGAGAAGTCCTCCTTCCTGGAGGTCTCCTACCTGCTGATCTACGGCGAGCTGCCGTCCCAGACGCAGCTCACCGACTTCAGCGAGCGGATCCGGCGGCACTCGCTGCTGCACGAGGAGATGCGCCGCTTCTTCGACGGCTTCCCCCGCGACGCGCACCCGATGGCCGTGCTCTCCTCGGCCGTCAGCGCCATCTCCACCTTCTACCAGGACAGCCTGGACCCGTTCGACTCCGAGCACGTGGAGATGTCCACGGTGCGCCTGATGGCGAAGGTTCCCACCATCGCCTCGTACGCGTACAAGAAGTCGATCGGGCAGCCGCTGCTGTACCCGGACAACTCGCTGGGCTACGTCGAGAACTTCCTGCGCATGACGTTCGGCGTACCGGCCGAGCCGTACGAGGTCGACCCGGTGGTCGCCCGGGTGCTGGACATGCTGTTCATCCTGCACGCCGACCACGAGCAGAACTGCTCCACCTCGACCGTGCGGCTGGTCGGCTCCAGCAACGCCAACCTGTTCGCCTCGGTCTCGGCCGGCGTGAACGCGCTGTTCGGGCCGCTGCACGGCGGCGCCAACCAGGCCGTGCTGGAGATGCTCCAGAAGATCCAGGCCGACGGCGGCGACGTCCGCTCCTTCGTGCAGAAGGTGAAGGACAAGCAGGACGGCGTGAAGCTGATGGGCTTCGGGCACCGGGTCTACAAGAACTACGACCCGCGCGCCGCCATCGTGAAGAAGGCCGCCCAGGACGTGCTCGGCCGGATGGCCAAGCCGGACCCACTGCTGGACCTCGCGGTGCAGCTGGAGGAGATCGCGCTCGCCGACGACTTCTTCGTGTCCCGGCGGCTCTACCCGAACGTGGACTTCTACACCGGCCTGATCTACAAGGCCATGGGCTTCCCGACGAAGATGTTCACCGTGCTGTTCGCGCTCGGCCGGCTGCCCGGCTGGATCGCGCAGTGGCGCGAGATGATCAACGACCCGGAGACGAAGATCGGCCGCCCGCGGCAGATCTACACCGGCGCCGCCGAGCGGGACTACGTCCCCGCCGCCCAGCGCTGAGGTGCAAGGAAGGGCCCCTTCTTAACGCCTCCGGTAGAGGAGGGGCCCTTTTAACACGCGGACGACGAAGGCCGCCGACCCTGCTCGGGTCGGCGGCCTTCGTCCTGTGCACCGGGGTGCGGGGCGTTAACAAGGTGCCCTTCCTCTACCCGGGGCGTTAAGAGGGGGCCCTTCCTTACCGCAGGCCGGCGGCGGTGAGGAGGTTGCCCTCGGGGAGGGCCGGCACTGGGTGGCCGTGGGCCATGCGGTGCTGGGCGCGGGCGGCGGTGAACGCCGGGTCGCCGGCGATGGCGGCGGCGTACGCGGCGGCCGTGCGGGACGCGATGGCCGCCCAGCCGTACTGCTCGTGCACCATGGCGCGGGCCCGACGGGCGAGCGCGCGGGCGTGGTCCCGGTCGGACAGCAGCGTGTGTACCGCCTCGGCCAGCCCGTCCGGGTCGTGCGGGGCGAACGTCATCCCGGTGACGCCCGGCTCGACGATCTCGGCCAGCCCGCCGGTACGGGCGACGGCGAGCGGCGCGCCCGCGGCGGCCCCCTCCAGCGCGACCATGCCGAACGGCTCGTAGATGCTCGGCACCGCGAAGCAGTCCGAGGCGGCCATCACGGCGGGCAGCTCGGTGCCGCCGAGGAACCCGGGCATGCTCACAGTGCCGCCGAGCCCGAGGCGGTGCACCTCGCGCTCCAGGTCGGCCTTGTACGGCCCGTCGCCGACGATCACCGCGCGCAGGCCGGGGTGCCGGTCGCGCAGCCGGGGCAGCCCGGCCAGCAGGTGCTGCACGCCCTTCTCGTACACCAGGCGGCCGGCGAACGTCACAAGCGGGCCGTCGGCGGCGAACCGCGCCCGCGCGGCGGCGACCGCCGAGGCGGGCACCCGCCAGCGGTGCGGCTCGACGCCGTTGGGCACCACGTCCACCCGGGCCGCGTCCACCCCGAACAGCGCGCCCACCTCGTCGCGCATGTAGCCGGAGCAGACGATCACCCGGCCGGACTCGCCGGCCAGCCAGTGCTCGACACCGTGGATGGTGCGGTTCATCTCCTCCGGCAGCCAGCCCTGGTGCCGGCCCGCCTCGGTGGCGTGGATGGTGCTGACCAGCGGCACGTCCAGGTGCTCGCGCAGCGTCATCGCGGTGTGCGCGACGAGCCAGTCGTGGGCGTGGATGACGTCGTACGAGCCGGACTCGGTGGCACGCAGGGCGGCCCGGGTGAGCGTGTGGTTGAAGGCCATGGTCCAGGCCAGCAGCGAGCCTGTGGCGAGCGGGAACCGGACCGGGTCCTCGGCGGCGCGGACGACGCGTACGCCGTCGGCGTACTCCTCCAGGGGAGCGCCCTCGGCGTGGCGGGTGACGACTGTGACCTCGTGCCCGGCGGCGGCCAGCGCCACTGACAGCGCGTGCACGTGGCGGCCGAGCCCGCCGACGAGCACCGGCGGGTACTCCCACGACAGCATCAGGATGCGCCGGGACCGGGGCGCGGACCCGACCGGCGACGGGGGCGCCGGGCGGGAGGTGAGGGTGGGCCGGTGGAGCCGGTCCGTCGCGGTGGCGGGCTGCGCGCCGACCCGCAGAGTGGTCACGTGGATCTCCGTCCATGCATGGTGAGGCACGCCGGCTTCGGTGGCGGCGTCGAGCGATGGTGAGGGGTGGCCGAACGGCCGGGCGGGCCCGCGGGCGCAGGTCCGGATCCAGGAAAGTCCATCCGCGGCCGGCGCGCATCTCGAAAGGGGCGATCGTGACGGATGACACCCGAACGTCTATCCGTTCTCAGGAGGGTGGATTCGGTTACGGTCCGAACGGATGGATTGGTCGTGGCGACGACTGGGCATCACCGGCGTGCGCATCGGCGGTCTCCCCTGTCCGGTGCGCTCACGATCATGGGCCGAAGGAGCGACATGCAGGTCTGGCCGGGCGAGAGCTACCCCCTCGGCGCCACGTACGACGGGATGGGCACCAACTTCGCGATCTTCTCCGAGGTGGCGGAGAAGATCGAGCTCTGCCTGTTCGACGAGTGGGACATCGGCACCGAGCGCCGGGTGGAGCTGCGCGAGGTCGACGCGTACGTCTGGCACGCCTACATCCCCGGCGTCGAGCCCGGCCAGCGCTACGGCTACCGCGTGCACGGGCCGTGGAACCCGGCCGAAGGGCTGCGCTGCAACCCGCACAAGCTGCTGCTCGACCCGTACGCGAAGGCGGTCGACGGGGAGGTCACCTGGCACCCGTCGGTCTACGACTACGAGGTCGGCGGCGACCCGGACCGGATGAACACCGTCGACTCGGCGCCGTACATGCCGAAGTCGGTGGTGGTGAACCCGTACTTCGACTGGGGCAACGACCGGCCGCCGCGCACCCCGTACCACCACTCGGTGATCTACGAGGCGCACGTGCGCGGGCTGACCATGCGCCACCCGGGCATCCCGGAGGAGCTGCGCGGCACGTACGCGGCGATCGCCTCACCGGTGATGATCGAGCACTTCAAGCGGCTCGGCGTGACGGCTGTGGAGCTGATGCCGGTGCACGAGTTCGTGCACGACCACCGCCTGGCCGACCTGGGGCTGCGCAACTACTGGGGCTACAACACCATCGGCTTCTTCGCCCCGCACCACGGCTACTCCGCGCTGGGCCGCCTCGGCCAGCAGGTGCAGGAGTTCCGGGGCATGGTCAAGGCGCTGCACGCCGCCGGCATCGAGGTCATCCTCGACGTGGTCTACAACCACACCGCCGAGGGCAACCACCTCGGGCCGTCGCTGAGCTTCAAGGGCATCGACACACCCAGCTACTACCGGCTCTCCGAGTCCGACCGGCGCTACTTCGTCGACTACACCGGCACCGGCAACAGCCTCAACGTGCGCAGCCCGCACTCGCTGCAACTGATCATGGATTCGCTGCGCTACTGGGTGACCGAGATGCACGTCGACGGCTTCCGGTTCGACCTGGCGGCCACGCTGGCCCGCGAGTTCTACGAGGTGGACCGGCTGTCCACGTTCTTCGAGGTGGTGCAGCAGGACCCGGTGGTCGGCCGGGTCAAGCTCATCGCCGAGCCGTGGGACGTCGGCCCCGGCGGCTACCAGGTCGGCAACTTCCCGCCGCAGTGGACCGAGTGGAACGGAAAATACCGCGACACGGTCCGTGACTTCTGGCGCGGCGAGCCGGCCACGCTCGCCGAGTTCGCCTCCCGCATCTCCGGCTCGGCCGACCTCTACCAGGACGACGGCCGACGCCCGTTCCACAGCATCAACTTCGTCACCTGCCACGACGGGTTCACGCTCACCGACCTGGTCTCCTACAACGACAAGCACAACGAGGCCAACGGCGAGGACAACCGGGACGGCGAGAGCCACAACCGGTCCTGGAACTGCGGCGTCGAGGGGGAGACCGACGACCCGGGCGTACGCGCGCTGCGTGCCCGGCAGCGGCGCAACTTCCTGGCCACGCTGATGCTGTCCCAGGGCGTGCCGATGCTCGGCCACGGCGACGAGCTGGGCCGCACCCAGCGCGGCAACAACAACGCCTACTGCCAGGACAGCGAGATCGCCTGGGTCGACTGGGACCGGGCCGACGACGAGCTGCTGGACTTCGTCCGCCGGCTCACCGACTTCCGCAACCGGCACCAGGTGTTTCGCCGCCGCCGGTTCTTCACCGGCCTGCCGGTGGGCGGCCGGGCCACCGGTTCCGGGCTGCCGGACCTGGCCTGGTACACCCCGGACGGCCGGGAGATGACCGGCGAGGACTGGGGCAACGACTTCGGGCGTTCGGTGGCCCTGTTCGTCAACGGCGACGGCATCGGCGAGCGCGGTCAGTACGGCCAGCGCCACCGGGACGACTCGTTCCTGCTGCTGTTCAACGCGCACGACGCGCCGCTGGACTTCACGCTGCCGGGCGAGGAGTTCGGCAGCGGGTGGGAACTGGTGATCAGCACCGCGGAACCCGACCCGGAGAAGACGACGCTCGTCGAGGCGGGCGGCACGGTCTGCGTGCCGGACCGCTCGCTGCTGGTCCTGGAGAGGACGGCCTGACCGATGCCCGACACCCCTCGCTCGACCTACCGGGTCCAGGTGCGGCCCGGCTTCGACCTGGACACCACCGCCGAGCTGACGGGCTACCTCGCCGCGCTCGGCGTCACCCACCTCTACACCGCGCCCCTGCTCACCGCCACCCCTGGCTCCACGCACGGCTACGACGTGGTCGACCACCGCGCGGTCAACCCGCAGCTGGGCGGCGAGGCCGCGCGGGCGCGGCTGGTCCGGGCGCTGCGCGCGGCCGGGCTGGGCCTGGTCGTGGACATCGTGCCCAACCACGCCGGGGTGGCCCGGCCGGAGGCCAACCCGGCCTGGTGGGACGTGCTGCGGCGGGGACGCGACTCGGCGTACGCGCGCTGGTTCGACATCGACTGGGACCGCGGGCGGCTGCTGCTGCCGGTGCTCGCCGACACCGCCGACGCGCTCGACGACCTCAAACTCGTCGGCGGGGAGCTGCGCTACCACGAGCACCGCTTCCCGGTCGCCGACGGCACCGGCGACGGCACGCCCCGCCAGGTGCACGACCGGCAGCACTACGAGCTGGTGAACTGGCGGCGCGGCGACGCCGAACTGACGTACCGCCGGTTCTTCGCCGTGTCCGACCTGGCCGGCCTGCGGGTGGAGGACCCGGAGGTGTTCGACGCCACCCACGCGGAGATCCTGCGCTGGGTCGACGCCGGGGAGGTCGACGGCATCCGCGTCGACCACCCGGACGGGCTGCGCGACCCGGCCGGCTACTTCGCCCGGTTGCGCGCCGCCGCGCCCGGGAGCTGGCTGGTGGTGGAGAAGATCCTGGAGTACGGCGAGGACCTCCCGGACTGGCCGGTCGACGGCACCACCGGCTACGACGCGCTGGCCGCCGTGTCCGGGTTGTTCGTCGACCCGGACGCCGAGGCCGACTTCACCGCGCTGGACGGCCGCCTCACCGGGCGGCACACCTCGTGGGAGGACCTGACGCACGCCACCAAGCTGGAGGCCGCCACCCGGCTGCTCGCCGCCGAGCTGACCCGGCTGGCCGCGCTCGTGCCCGAGGTGCCCGGCGAGCAGGTCCGCGCCGCCCTGGCCGAACTGGCCGCGTGCTTCCCGGTCTACCGCGGCTACCCGCCCTCCGGCGCCCGGCACCTGGCCGCCGCCCGCAGCGAGGCAGGCCGCCGCCGTCCCGACCTGACCGGCGTGCTGGACGCGGTCACCGCCCGGCTACGCGACCCCGGACACGAGCTGGCCGCCCGGTTCCCGCAGCTCACCGGCGCGGTGATGGCCAAGGGCGTGGAGGACACCGCCTACTACAGGTGGAGCCGGTTCGTCGCCCTCAACGAGGTCGGCGGCAGCCCGGCCCACTTCGGCGTGCCAGCGGCCGAGCTGCACCGCTTCGCCGCCGCCCGGCACGTGCGCTGGCCGGCGAGCATGACCGCGCTCTCCACCCACGACACCAAACGCGGCGAGGACGTCCGCGCCCGCCTCGCGGTGCTGTCCGAGCTGCCCGGCCGCTGGGCCGAGCGGGTCGCCGACTGGATGTCCCGGGCGCCGCTGGCCGACCCCGCGCTGGCCCACCTGCTCTGGCAGACCGCCGTCGGGGCGTGGCCGATCGAACGGGACCGGCTGCACGGGTACGCCGAGAAGGCCGCCCGGGAGGCGTCGGTCGCCACGAGCTGGGCCGATCCGGACCCGACCTTCGAGCACGAGCTGCACGCCCTGGTCGACCGGATGTACGACGACCCGGAACTGCACGCGCAGATCACCGCGTTCGCCGCCGAGATCACCCCGCCCGGCTGGTCGAACGCGCTCGGGCAGAAGCTGGTGCAGCTCGCCATGCCCGGCGTGCCGGACGTCTACCAGGGCACCGAACTGTGGGAGAACTCGCTCGTCGATCCGGACAACAGGCGGCCGGTCGACTTCGCCGTACGCCGGGACCTGCTGGCCCGGCTCGACGCCGGCTGGCGGCCCGCGGTGGCCGCCGACGGCGCGGCCAAGCTGCTCGTGGTGTCCCGGACGCTGCGGTTGCGCCGAGACCGCCCGGACCTGTTCGGCGGCTACCGGCCGGTGCCGGCGCGCGGCCCGGCCGCCGCGCACGCGGTGGCCTTCGACAGGGGCGGCGCGGTGGCGGTGGCGACCCGGCTGCCGCTGCGGCTGGCCCGCTCCGGCGGCTGGCGGGACACGGCGGTGTCACTTCCCGTTCACGAGTGCACCGACTTGTTCACCGGACGGGTCTACAGTGGTTCTGAGCTGCTCCTGGATGATCTGCTGAGCACCTACCCCGTCGCCCTCCTCGCACCCACCGACTCTGTGGAGGCCGCCGCATGACCGAGTTCACGGTATGGGCGCCCGAGGCCACCCGGATGCGGCTGCGCCTGCCCGGCGTCGCCGACCACGAGATGCGTCAGGGGCCGGACGGCTGGTGGCGGGCCGAGGTGCCCGACGCCGGGCCGGGCACCGACTACGCGTTCCTGCTCGACGACGACGAGCAGGCCCTGCCCGACCCCCGCTCGGCCTGGCAGCCGGCCGGGGTGCACGGGCCCAGCCGGCTCTACGACCACGCCGCGTTCGCCTGGACCGACGCCGGCTGGACCGGCCGGCAACTGCCCGGCAGCGTGCTGTACGAGCTGCACATCGGCACGTTCACCCTCCAGGGCACGTTCGACGGGGCGATCGCGAAGCTCGACCACCTGGTCGACCTCGGCGTGGACATGGTCGAGCTGCTGCCCGTCAACGCGTTCAACGGCGAGTACAACTGGGGTTACGACGGCGTCTGCTGGTACGCCCCGCACGAGCCGTACGGCGGACCGGACGGCCTGAAACGGTTCGTCGACGCCGCCCACGCCAAGGGCCTGGGGGTGATCCTCGACGTCGTCTACAACCATTTCGGGCCCTCCGGGGCCTACGCGCCGCGATTCGCGCCGTACCTCACCGAGCAGAGCAACACCTGGGGACGCACCGTCAACCTGGACGGCCCGCACTCCGACGGGGTACGCCGCTACATCGCCGACAGCGTGCTGGGCTGGCTGCGCGACTACCACGTCGACGGGCTGCGGCTGGACGCCGTGCACGCCATGCCGGACGGCCGGGCCGTGCACTGGCTGGAGGAGGTCGCCGCCGAGGTCGAGGCGCTGTCGGCGCACCTGGGCCGGCCGCTGTCGCTGATCGCCGAGAGCGACCTCAACGACCCGCGCCTGATCACGCCCCGCGAGGCGGGCGGGTACGGCCTGCACGCCCAGTGGAACGACGACGCCCACCACGCGCTGCACACGCTGCTCACCGGCGAGCGGCAGGGCTACTACGGCGACTTCGGCTCCCTGGAATGCCTCACCGACGTGCTGACCGGCGGGTTCTTCCACGCCGGCACCTGGTCCAGCTTCCGGGGCCGCAGTCACGGCCGCCCGGTCGACAGGCAGCGCACGCCCGGCCACCGCTTCGTGGCGTACCTGCAGAACCACGACCAGATCGGCAACCGGGCCACCGGCGACCGGATCTCCGCCACGCTCTCGCCCGGCCTGCTGCGCGTCGGCGCGACGCTACTGATGACCGCGCCGTTCACGCCGATGCTGTTCATGGGGGAGGAGTGGGCCGCCGCCACGCCGTGGCAGTTCTTCACCAGCCATCCCGAGCCGGAACTGGCCGCGGCGGTCGCCACCGGCCGCCGGCGGGAGTTCGCCGACCACGGCTGGGCCACCGACGACGTGCCCGACCCGCAGGACCCGCAGACGTTCCTGCGGTCCCGGCTGGACTGGGCCGAGCTGGACAAGCCCGAACACCGCGAGACGTACGACCTCTACCGGCGGCTGATCGCGCTGCGCCGCTCCCGGGCCGACCTGTCCGACCCCCGGCTGGACCGGGTCGACGTCCGTCACGGCGACCGGTTCCTGGTGATGCGGCGCGGCGACACGCTCGTGGTGGCGAACCTGGCCGACCGGGCGCAGCGGATCAACCTGCCCGGTGTGGTACGCCGCGTGCTGCTCACCACCTCCGAGGGCGTCACGGTGATGCGCGACGGCATCGAGCTGCCGCCCGAGTCGGCAGCCATCGCGGCGCTCTGACCGCTCACCGGTGAAGTTTGCGCCGTACCGCCTCGGCGTCGGCGTGACCGAGCTCCTCGTACAGCGCGAGTGACCGCCGCCAGGCGTCCCGGGCCGCGTCCGCCCGCCCGGCCGCGGCCCATGTGTCGCCGAGGTGGTCCAGCACGATGCCTTCGGCGTGCCGGTCACCGATCCCGGCGAACAGGGCGAGGGCCTGCTGGTAGCAGTCCACGGCGTGCTCGTACTCGCCCAGGTGGTGGTGGGCGAAGCCGATGCTGTCCCACGTGTTCGCCTGCCCGTACGCGCTCCCTGCCTGCTCGGACAGGGCGAGCGCGCGGCGGCAGAAGGTGATCGCGTCGTGGTGCTCGCCGAGCTGCGAGTGGTACCAGCCGATCGCGTTGAGCGCGACCGCCTGCTTGAGCGGGCTGCCGACCCGTTCGTAGAGGGCGAGACTTCGCCGCGCGTGCGGCAGGGCCTCCCGGGGCTGCCGCTGCCGGTCGTGCAGCATGCTGAGGTCGAAGTGGGTGTGCGCCCGCCCCTCGTCGTCGCCCAGCGCGGCGAACAGATCCAGCGCGGCGAGCAGGTTGCGCTGCGCCTCGGCGTACCGGCCGAGGTTGGAGCAGGCCCCGGCCAGGAGCCGGAGCGCCTGGGCCTGGGCCGGGCGGTCGCCGGACCGCCGGGTCGACTCGACCGCCCGGCGGGCCACCGCGGCCCAGTCGTGCCAGTGGCCCTGCCTGTCGAAGTAGGTCGCCAGGGTCCACGAGAGCTGACCGGTGGCGACGTCGAGGCCGGCGCCGGCGGCGTACTCGATGGTCGCGAGGAGCACCTGATGTTCGCCGGTGAACCAGGCCAGCGCCGCCGCCAGGTCGTCGAGCCGTTCGGCGGTCACCCCCGGCGCGGCGGGGGCCAGGGTCAGCGGATCGCGCTGCGGGGACAGCAACAGCGCGGCCGCGTGCGCGGTGTGCAGGTGGTGGTCGACCAGCCGGCGCAACGCGGACCGGGAACCGGCCGGGTCGCCTCTCGCCCGCTCGACCGCGAAGCTCCGGACCAGGTCGTGCATGCGGTACCGGCCGGCGACGTGTTCCTGCACCAGGTGCGCGTCGAGCAGTTCGCGCAGCGGCCGGCGCAGCTCGTCGGGCGTACGGGCGGTCAGGCTGGCCGCCGCGGCCCGGCCGATGTCCGGGCCCGGGGCGAGGCCGAGCAGCGCGAACACCTCGGCCGCAGCCGGGGTGAGCGCCGCCAGCGATCGGGACAGCACCACCCGCAGGTTCGTCGTCACCTCGTCGCCGGCCAGCACGTCCAGCGGGCTGACCGCTGTGGTCAGCTCGGCCGCGACGGACGACAGGGCCAGTTCGGGGTTGAGTGCGGCGCGGGCCGCCACGATCCCGAGCGCCAGGGGCAGACCCCCGCAGAACCGCAGGATGTCCGCGACGGCGTCCGGCTGTCCCGCCACCCGCGTGGCGCCCACCTGCCGGACGATCAGCTCGCGGGCCTCGTCGTCGGGCAGCACGTCCAGCGGCAGCGGTCGCGCGCCGTGGGTGGTGACGAGACCGGCCAGCTGCCGTCGGCTGGTCACCAGGACCGCGCTCGTGGGGGTGCCGGGCAGCAGCGGGATCACCGTGGCGGCGTCGCGGGCGTCGTCGAGGACCACCAGCAGCCGGCGGCCGGCGACGAGCGTGCGGTACAGCGACGCCTGGGCCTCCGGATCGGCCGGGACACGCGCCGGCTCGACGCCGAGCGCCTCGAGGAAGCCGCGCACCGCGACCGGCCACCCCACCGGGTCCGAGGTCGGGTCGAAGCCGCGCAGGTTGACGTAGAGCTGCCCGTCGGGGAAGCGATCGGCGTTGGCGTGCGCCCACCGCAGGGCGAGCCAGGTCTTGCCGACACCACCGCCGCCACCGATGGACGAGATCACCACCGGGGACCCGGCGCCGTCCGGGCGTCCCGCGTCGCCGAGTTGTTCGTCGAGGCGTGCGAGCTGGGCGGTCCGGCCGGCGAAGACGCCTGGTGACGCGGGTAGCTGCCGGGGCACGGTGCCCCCACCCCGTGCCGTGCCGGTCGGGCCGGTGGCCGTCGCGCTCGGTTCTTCGCCGCCCGCCGGCTCCGGCGGTGCGACCGCCGTGTCGGCGGTGAGGATCTGCTGGTAGAGCTGTGCCAGCGGCGGGCTGGGGTCGGCGCCGATCTCGGCGGCCAGCCGGCGGCGCAGCCGGTGGAAGTGTTCGAGGGCGTCCGCCTGCCGCCCGCACCGGTACAACGCGAGCATCGCCTGCGCCGCGAGGCGCTCGTCCCACGGGTGCCGGCCGCTCAGATCCAGCAGGTCGGGGAGAAGGCGGGCGTGCGCGCCCCGGCGCAGCGCGATGTCGTTGCGGTCCAGCGCGGCCGCGAGCCGCTGCCGGTCGAGGGTCTGCCGGTAGGCCGTCAGCCACGGCGTGGTCAGCCCGTCGAACGCGTCGCCGCGCCAGAGCCCCAGCGCCCGCTCCAGGCAGCCGATCGCCGTCGCGTCGTCCGCGGCGCGCCGGGCCCGCTCGGTCAGCGCGCGGAAGCGGTGCAGATCGACGCGGTCCGGATCGACGGCGAGCAGGTAGCCGGGATGGCGCCGGACGATACGGACCTCGTCGGCGCCGGCCAGCGCCTGCCGCAGCCGGGACAGGTAACCACGCAGCGTGGCGGCGGCCCCGTCCGGCACCTCGTCGCCCCAGACCCGGTTGATGAGCTGTCCGGTCGGGACGACACGGTTGGGCTCGACCAGAAGAGCGGCGAGGACGCACTGCTGACGGGCGTGACCGATCCGGACCGTCCGGCCGTCGACCCGGACGTCCAGGTCGCCGAGCACCCGGAACTCCACCGCCACGGGCTGTCACGGTAGCCGCGTGCGGTCATGGTCGGACCGGGCTTGACGACGATCCGACAGGCGGGGGCGCGACGGTGCGCGGGGCCCGTTCTCCGAGCCCCGCGCACCGCCGTGCCGACGGGATCACGGGCAGTTGACCACGATTTCCACACTGGGCCGGCAGTCGTCGAACACCACGTCCGGGCCGCCGTCACCGTCGTCCACGCCGGGACCGCCGACCAGGGTGTCCCCGCCCTTGTCGCCGAAGAGGTGGTCGTCGTTGCTGCCGCCGTCCACGCGGTCGTTGCCGTCCAGGGCGCTGGGCCCGATGAACCGGTCCCCGTGGATGGTGTCGGCGCCGCCGTCGCCGTGGAGGTTGTCGTCACCCAGGTCGCCCCAGATGTCGTCGCCGTTCAGCCCGCCGTAGACGATGTCGTCGCCGGTGTTGGCCTTTATGTCGTCGTTGCCGGCGAGGCCGCAGATGATGTCGTCGTAGACGCTTCCGACGATGACGTCGCGAAGGGTCGTGCCGATGATGAACTCCGGGCCGTTGGTGTTGGGGCTGACGTAGCGCCCTCCGGCGACGACGTACACCGTGGTGTACCCGGCCGGCACGGGCGCCCCGGAGTACGGGCCGCAGTCGGCGGGGACCACATAGGCCGCCGACGCCGGGGTGGCGCCGCCGGCCAGGCCCGCGGCGGCCAGGCCGAGCGCCCCGATCACCGAAGCGACGGTACGCGGGGTGAAGAGGTGATTGTGTGACATGACGCTTCTCCTTGCGGTTGTTGTGTACGAGAAGCGTCACCGGCGAGCGTTCAGCGGACGTGCAGCAAACGTGCAACCGGGGCGGGGAGCGGTGAGTTCGTCCGGGGGGCGTGGTTCCATCTCTGACGACCCGACCCTGGAGGCTTCATGTCCGACACGCTGACCCGCCGTGAGCTGTGGGCGCTCGCGCACGCCGAGCGCGCCGCACTCGCCGACGACCTCGCCGGACTCGACGCGGCTCAGTGGGCGCGGCGCTCGCTGTGCGGCCGGTGGACGGTGCAGGAGGTGGTCGCGCACCTGACCGCGGCGGCGAGCGTCGGCCGCGCCCGCTGGGTCGCCAGCGTGGTCGGCGCCCGGTTCGACTTCGACCTGCACAACGACCGCCGGCTGGCCGAGCACCGGGGCGCCGGCCCGGGGGAGACGCTCGACCGGTTCCGCCGGATCATCGGCAGCACCACGTCGACGTTCGGCCCGACCGAGGCGTGGCTCGGTGAGGTGGTCGTGCACGCCCAGGACATCCGGCGTCCGCTCGGCCTGGCAGGGACGCCCTCGGTCGAGGCGGTCACGCCGGTCGCCCGGTTCTACGCCGGGCGGGACTTCACAGTGAACGGTCGCAGCGCCATCGACGGCCTGCGGGTGGAGGCGACCGACGGGCCGTTCACCGCCGGCACCGGTCCGTTGGTCAGCGGCACCACCCTCGCGCTGACGATGGCGATGGCCGGGCGGGCCGCCTATTGCGACGACCTCACCGGGCCGGGCGTGCAGACGCTGCGGGAACGCTGCACGCCTGCCTGACGACGGCCGGCGGCGTCGGGAACGCGGGAGAGCCGCCGGTCGGGTGCTTGCGGCGGGTCCGGTCGGCGCGGCGGATCCCGATCACCGCGGGCGAGACCGATCGGCGCGGGCAGGGTGCCAGGGCGTCGGCGGCCCGGGTCACGACCTCGGCAGTGTCAGGATCTCCGCGCCGTCGTCGGTGATGGCGATGGTGTGCTCGCTGTGCGCGGTGCGGCAGCCGGTCGCGCTGCGCAGCGTCCACCCGTCGGCGTCGGTGACCAGCGTGGCGGTGTCCGCCATCACCCACGGTTCCAGCGCCAGCAGCAGCCCGGGGCGCAGCGGGTAGCCGCGCCCGGGCCGGCCGGTGTTCGACACGTGCGGGTCCTGGTGCATGGTCGAGCCGACACCGTGACCGCCGAACTCGGTGTTGACCGAGTAGCCGGCTTCGGTGAGGACCGAGCCGATGGCGTACGAGAGGTCGCCGACGCGCGCGCCGGGACGGGCCGCGGCGATCCCGGCGCGCAGCGCCCGCTCGGTGGCGTCGATCAGCGCGACGCTCTCCGCGGGCCGGGCCTCGCCGACGAGGAAGCTGATCGCGGAGTCGGCCACCACCCCGCCCAGCGAGACGGCCAGGTCGAGGCTGAGCAGGTCGCCGTCGGCGAGCGCGTAGTCGTGCGGCAGCCCGTGCAGCACCGCGTCGTTCACCGAGGTGCAGATGTAGTGGCCGAACGGTCCGCGCCCGAACGACGGCTCGTAGTCGACGTAGCAGGACTGCGCCCCGGCCTCGGTGATCATGCGCTGTGCCTGCCTGTCGATGTCGAGCAGGTTCGTGCCGACGGTGGTGCGGCTGCGCAGCGTCCGCAGGATGTGGGCGACCAGGGCGCCGGTGTCCCGCGCCCGCCGTACGTCGGTGGGGCTCAGGATCTCGATCATGCGGGCGCCTTCCTCGCGCGACCAATAAGTATCCCGGTCATGTTATCCCGGTATTAGAATCCTGGCATGGTCCGGTTGCCCCTCACCCCCGCCGAGGTCGAGCGCGGGCAGCGTCTGGGCGCGCTCCTGCGCCGTGCCCGTGGGGAGCGCTCGATGCTGCTCACCGCGCTCGACGCCGGCGTGTCGCCGGAGACGCTCCGGAAGATCGAGTCCGGCCGGGTCGCCACGCCCGCGTTCCCCACCATCGCGGCCATCGCCGACGTCCTCGGTCTCTCCCTCGACGAGGTGTGGTCCGAGATCAACCGATCCGACGCCGCGGTGCGTCTCGCGCCGTCCGAGCGGCGGCTGGCCTCGTAGGGCCGCCCCGTCGACGGGGGAGCATACCGAGTATGTATGCTCCCGGCATGCCACCCTCGCGTCGCGCCGTCACCCTCGTCGTCCCCGTCGCCGGATTCCTGCTCGGCTTCCTGGACTTCGTCTGGATCAAGTGGGTGCCGTACCCGTTCGCCGAACTCGGCAACTCCACAGCCACCTGGGCCGTGGCCGCGTTCGCGCTGGGCTGGTGGATCCGGTCGGGCGCGGTACGCGCCGCCGTCGCCGCCAGCATCCTGCTGATCGTCGCGGTGCCCAGCTACTACCTGGCGGCGACGCTGCTCCAGGGCGACGACCTCGCGATGATCTGGGCGCTCACCTCGTTCGTCTGGATGGCTTTCGGCGTGGTGGCGGGCGTGGTGTTCGGTGTCGCCGGGATCTGGGCGCGGACCGACGGGTGGCGGCGCGTCGTGGGGGTCGCGCTGCCGGTGGCCGTGTTCGTCGAGGAGGCGCTGCGGTTCGCGCTGAAGTCCGGGTCCTATCCCGGAGCCTGGTGGAACGTGGCGATCGACCTCGGACTCGCCGCGTTGCTGGTGGTGCTGATCGGCCGGTCCGCCCGGGTGCGGCTGCTGGCCGCCGCCACGGCGCTCCCGCTGGCCGCGCTCGGCGCGCTCACGTTCACCGTCGTCGCCGGCTGACTAGACTCGCAGGCCATGGGATCGCTCGTCTTCAGCCTCAACCTCACACTGGACGGTTGCGTCGACCACCGGGAGGGGGTCGTCGACGACGAGTCGCACGCCTATTTCACCCGCCTCATGGACGAGTGCGGGGCGGTGCTGTGGGGTCGCGTCACCTACGAGTTGATGGAGGCCTACTGGCCGGCCGTCGCCCGCGGCGACCGGGAGGCGGCGCCGGCGATGCGTGAGTGGGCGGCCAAGCTGGAGGCCAAACCCAAAGTCGTGGTGTCGGCGACGCGCACGGACTTCCCGTGGGCCAACAGCCACCACATCGCCGGCGACCTGCGCGAAGGGGTGCGGAAGCTGAAGGACGCGACCCCGGCCGGCGTCCTTCTCGGAAGCGGCGGGCTCGCGGCCGAGCTCGACCGGCTGGACCTGATCGACGAGTACAGGCTGCTCATCCATCCCCGGATCGCCGGTCACGGCCCGACGCTGTACGAGGACGGGCTGCCCGGCACACGCCGGCTCGAACTGCTCTCGGCGCAGCCGTTCCGCAGCGGCGTGGTGGCCATGCACTACCGCCGCGCGTGCTGACCCACCGGAGTCCGTCGCCGTCAGTTCGCCATCGGCCGCGACCGGTGACGACGACGCCCGGCCGGGGGAGAGGCCGATGAGGCGACGGCAGGCGATCGCGGCGGTGCTCACGACGGCTCTGGCGGCCGGCTGCACGACGGACCGGCCCGCCCCCGCGCCCCGGACCACCGCGTCGGCCGCATCGACCACCTCGGCGACGCAGAGCCCCTCGCCGGTGCCCGCGCCGCCGGAACTGGCGGCCCTGGAACGGCGCTCCGGCGCCCGGATCGGCGTCTACGCCGTCGACACCGGCACCGGCCGCACCCTGGCGCACCGCGCCGACGAGCGGTTCGCGTACGCGTCGACCTGCAAGGCGCTCGCGGCGGGTGCGATGCTCGCCGCCACGTCCGACGCCGAGCGGGACCGGGTGGTCCGCTACCGGCGCGCCGACCTGGTGGCGCACTCGCCGGTGACCGAACGGCACGTGGACACCGGGATCACGCTGCGGGACGCCGCCGAGGCGGCGGTGCGGTACAGCGACAACACCGCCGGCAACCTGCTGTTCGACGCGCTCGGCGGTCCGGACGGCTTCGCGCGGGCGCTCCGCGACGTGGGCGACCGGGTCACCCGGCCCGCCCGCACCGAGCCGGAGCTGAACGCGGCCACACCGGGCGACGAGCGCGACACCAGCACGCCCCGCGCGCTGGCCGGTTCGCTGCGCGCGTACACGCTGGGTGACGCCCTGCGGCCCGCGGACCGCGACCTGCTGCTGGGCTGGATGCGGGCCAGCACCACCGGGAGTGGCCTGGTCCGGGCCGGCGTGCCGGACGGCTGGCAGGTGGCGGACAAGTCCGGCACCGGCGGGTACGGCACCCGCAACGACATCGCCGTGATCTGGCCGCCCGGCCGGGCGCCGATCGTGCTGGCCGTCCTGTCGAGCCGGGACGGCCGCGACGCGAAGCCCGACGACGCAGTGGTCGCCGAGGCCGCGAAGGCGGCAGTGACGGCGCTGCGCTGACCTCCCGCCCGGTCAGGGGATCGGCCACTCGTGCACCGGCCGGTTGCTGTGCATCAGGTCGACGTAGTGGCGGACCACCTCGCGCAGGGCCGCCGGCCGGTCCATGTGGTCGGCCGACTCCAGCCGGTGCAGCGTCTCCACCTGCCACGTCGCGCCGTTGCGGCCGGTCAGGCAGCGCTGCTCGACGATGCCGAGCAGCCGGTCCCGTTCCGCCGGGTCCAGGCCCCACCGGTCCAGTCCCAGATGGGCCAGCGGCAGCAGCCGGCGCAGCACCAGCTCGGTCACCGGCAGGTAGCCCAGCCCGGGCCAGAACACCTGCGCGTCGATGCCGTGCCGGGCGCAGGCGTGGAAGTTCTCCTCGGCCGCGCTGAAGGACATCTGCGACCACAGCGGACGGTCGGCCTCGGCGAGCGCCCGTACCAGGCCGAAGTAGAACGCGCCGTTGGCGACCGTGTCCAGCACGGTCGGCCCGGCCGGCAGCACGCGGTTCTCCACCCGCAGGTGCGGCCGGCCCTTGGGCGCGTCGTACACCGGGCGGTTCCACCGGTAGACGGTGCCGTTGTGCAGGCGCAGCTCGGCCAGCTTCGGCACCCCGCCGCTGTGCAGCGTGGCCGCCGGGTCCTCCGGGTCGCAGACCGGCAGCAGCGCCGGGAAGTAGCGCACGTTCTCCTCGAACAGGTCGAACACCGAGGTGATCCAGCGCTCGCCGAACCACACCCGCGGGCGTACGCCCTGGGCCTTGATCTCCTCCGCCCGGGTGTCGGTGGCCTGCTGGAACAACGGCACCCGGGTCTCGCGCCACAGCTCCCGGCCGAAGAACAGCGGGGAGTTCGCGCCGAGCGCCACCTGGATGCCGGCTATCGCCTGGGCCGAGTTCCAGTAGTCGGCGAACTGCGCCGGGCTGACCTGGAGGTGGAACTGGGTGCTGGTGCACGCCGCCTCCGGCGTGATCGTGTCGGCGGTGGTGGCCAGCCGCTCGACCCCGCTGATCGCGATCGGCAGGTCCTCCCCGCGGGCGGCGAAGATCTGCTCGTTGAGCAGCGCGTACCGGGGGTTCGCCGACAGCGTCTCGGCGGTCAGGTGCTCGGGACGCAACGTCGGCAGGATCCCGATCATCACCATGTGCGCGCCGACCGTGCGGGCCTTGGACTCGGCGGCGTTCAGGCTGGCCCGCACGTGCTCCTCGAACGCGGCGGTGCCGGTGCCGGCCAGCCGTCGCGGCTCGACGTTGATCTCCACGTTGAACTGGCCCAGCTCGGTCTGGAACGCCGGGTCGGCGATCGCCTCCAGCACGTCGGCGTTGCGCATGGCCGGGTCGAAGCCGTCGTCGACCAGATTCAGCTCGATCTCCACGCCGGTCATCGGCCGCTCCACGTCGAACCGGGACTCGCGCAACATCTCGGCGAACACGTCCAGGCACCGCCGGACCTTCTCGCGGTAGCGGGCCCGATCCTCCCGGCTGAAGGTCCGCACGCCGACGTCCTCGCCCATGGTCACCACCCTGTCACAGTTGGTTCTTCCCAACCTCGCACGGAGCGGCGGGTCAGGAAAGGCCCGGGGGCCTTTCTGTACCCCGTGTCGGCCCCGGTGACCCCCGTCGCGGCGGCCCGGGTTGCGTCCGGACGGACCGGTCCGGGCGGCTAGCATGGGCGGCCGACGGCGAAGGGGAGTGGCTGATGCGCGACGGGTGGACCCGGGCGTTCGTGGTGGTGGCGTTCGCCGAGGCGTGCTCCTGGGCGGCGCTGCTGGCCGGCATGGCGGTCAAGTACGGCCCGCCCGGAAACGAGATCGGCGTCAAGATCTTCGGGCCGATCCACGGCGGGCTGTTCGTGCTCTACGGGCTGCTGACGCTCCTGGTGGCCCGCCGGCGCCGCTGGACCCTTGTGCAGACCGGGCTGGCCCTGGCCGCCGCCGTGCCGCCGTTCGCCACAGTGCTGTTCGAGCGCTGGGCGCAGCGCCGGGGTCTGCTCGACACGCCCGCCGCGGCCGAGCGGCCGCTCACTCCCGCCGGTCGCTGAGCGCGGCCGCTCACCCGCGCCGGTCGCTGCGCGCGACAGGCTCCTCGGTGAGGGAGGCGGCGAGCTCCGGGCGGATCACCGTGTGCCGCGACACGCCCTACGTGAGCGCCGAGCAGGCGGCCACGCCGAACAGCAGCACGGCACCCAGCGTCGCCTGCAGCAGCAGCGCCGGCCCCAGGTGCGACCAGAGCGTGGCCGTACGCGGGGTCAGCAGTTGCCCGGTGGTCAGGTTGACGATCCGCTCGATCCGCGGCGGCAGGTCCTCGTCGCGCTGCCCCCGCAGCGTGAGCTGGACGTGGTCGCCCGGGTGCAGCGCGCTCTGCGGCAGGTGGCCGTGCAGCTCGACCTCGACGAGCCGGCCGGTGGTGTCACGCACCCGGACCGGGGTGACCAGGAACTCCGGCCCCTTCTTCAGGTCCTTGAAGCTGCGCCGGGCCCCGCCGCCGCCACTGCTGAGCAACGCGCGCACCACCTTCAGCAGCAGCCCCACCACTCCCGCGGCGGTGAGTACCGCGACCAGCACGGGCTGCCCGACCCGGACCTCCCGGGCATAGCCCTCCAGCAACCGGACCAGACGCCCGGTGACGACGCGTTCCGTCGGGTGGACGACGCGTCGGTCGTACAGCTCCGTGCCCATGTTCACCACCGAGAGTCCCGTTGCGTGCACAGATGGTATCGATCCTTCGGGTTGAACGACGTGAATGAACAGCGGTCACGCCCGGGCCGCCGGCAGGTGAACTCCGCCGGGGCGCGGGTATGCGTGCGGCCGAGCCGGAAAGGGGTCGAGCATGCAGCTGTCCTTCCTGCGCCCGCTCTACGACCGTCCCGGGCCGTGGTGCTCGGTCTACATGGACGCCTCCCGCGACACCCAGGACGCGCGAGCGCAGGTCGACCTGCGCTGGCGGGCCCTCAAGGGCGACCTGCTGGGGCAGGGCGCCGACCCGGTCACCGTCGAGGCGGTGGAGGAGGTCGTCCGCCGGCACCAGCCGATGCCCGGCGACTACGGCATAGCCGTGTTCGCCAGCCGGGGTCGCGTGGTGCTCACCGAGTACCTGTCCGCGCCACCGCTGCGCGACCTGGCCAGCTGGTCGGCGCTGCCGCACACCATGCCGCTGGTGGCCCAGCGCGGCGAGCAGGTGGCCTGGGTGCGGGTGCTGGCCGACCGTACCGGCGCGGACGCGATGGCGGTCAGCGCCGGCGGGGTGCCCCGGCGGGCCCAGGTGCGGGGCGGGCAGAGCCGCCAGCTGCGCCGGGTGCAGCCGGGCGGCTGGTCGCAGTCCCGCTACCAGCGTGCCGCCATGGAGGCGTGGCACCAGAACGCCGGTGACGCCGCCGCGGCCACCGCCGACCTGGCCGAGCGGGTCGGTGCCGACGTCGTCGTGGTGGCCGGGGACGTCCGGGCCACCGGCATGATCGCCGCCCAGCTGCCCGCGCGATGGCAGGACGTGCTGGTCCGCACCGACGCCGGCGCCCGCGACGGGGGCGCCGACGACACGCTGATGGACGACATCACGGTGCAGACCGTCGCCGAGGTCGCCGACCGGCGGATCGCCGCCGCGCTGGACCGTTTCGGCGTTCAGGAGGACGTCGGCGCCGGCCTGGACGCCGTGGTCTCCGCGCTGCAACGCAACCAGGTCGACACCATGCTCATCGTGGACGACGCGTCGGCCGCCGGCGAGCTGTGGGTGGGCCCCGAGCCCACCGAGATCGCCACCGACCGGGCGCAGCTGGCCGACATGTCGGTGGCCGACCCCCAGCGGGTACGCGCCGACGCGGCGCTGCTGCGCGCGCTGATCGGCACCGACGCGGACCTCACGGTGCTCGCGCCGGAGGAGGCGCCGGAGCTGACCGACGGGGTCGGCGCGGTGCTGCGCTACGTCGACGCGGGCACGCCGGGGCGCGGTAATGGCTGAGCGGATCGTCGCCGACCTGGTGGTCGAACGCCTGCGGGCCTGGCGGGTACCGCGGGTGTTCGGCTGTCCGGGCGCGGCGGTCGCCCCGCTCGTGGGCGCGCTCGACGACGCGGGCGGGGATCCGGTGTTCGTCCCCGCCCGGCACGAGGAGACCGCCTCGTACATGGCCACCGGGCACGCGAAGTTCACCGGCGGCGTCGGGGTCTGCCTGGCCACCCAGGGGCCCAGCGCGGTGCACCTGCTCAACGGCCTCTACGACGCGAAGCTCGACAGCAAGCCGGTGGTCGCGATCGTCGGCGAGGACGTCACCGGTCCGCTCGGCGGCGCGCACGAGGAGATCGGGCTGAGCCGGCTCTTCGGTGACGTGTGCAACCAGTTCGTCCGCTACGGCCGCCGGCCCGAACAGGTGCCGGCGCTGCTGGACCAGGCGTTCCGTACCGCAGTGGCGACCCGCAGCCCGACCTGCGTGGTGCTGCCGCGGGCGTTGCAGGTCACCGCCGTGCCGGACCTGCTGCCGCAGGCCGCCGGGGTGGTCACCGCGACGCCCGGCGAGCCGCTGGCCCGGGTCATGCCGCACGACGCCGACCTGGACGCCGCCGCCTCGCTGCTCGGCAACGGGCAGCGGGTGGCGATGCTGGTCGGGCAGGGCGCGCACGGCGCGGCCGGGGAGATCGTCGCGCTCGCCGATTGGCTCGGCGCGGGCGTGGCCACGTCGCTGCTGGGCAAGCCGGTGCTCGACGAGCGGCTGCCGTTCCACACCGGCGTGCTGGGCGAGGTCGGCACCACCGCCGCCGCGCAGCTCATGGGCGCCTGCGACACACTGCTGATGATCGGCACCAACGATCCGTGGACCGACTGGTTCCCGATGCCCGGCCAGGTACGCACCATCCAGATCGACATCGACGGCCGGCGCATCGGCACCCGCTACCCGGTGGACGTGCCGCTGGTCGGCGACGCCGCCGAGACGCTGCGGGCGCTGCTGGCCCGGGTGCCGGAGCATCCCGGCCGCGAGTGGCGCGGCACGGTGGAGAAGATGGTGGACCGGTGGCGGGGAGCCGCCGCCGAACGCGCCGCCTCGCCCGCCGACCCGGTCGACCCGCGGCTCGTGCTCCGCGAGCTGTCCGCCCGGCTGCCCCGGCGCGCCGGTGTCGCGGTCGACGTCGGCTCGGTCGTCTACTGGTACGCCCGGCACCTGGAACTGCCACCGGGGGTGCAGGCCCGGCTGTGCGGCACGCTCGGCTCGATGGGCTGCGCGCTGCCGTACGCGGTAGCGGCCAAGCTGGCCCGCCCGGACGAGCCGGTGTTCGCCCTGCTCGGCGACGGCGCGATGCAGCTCAACGGCCTGGCCGAGCTGATCACGGTGGCGCACCACTGGCCGCAGTGGCGCGACCCCCGGCTGATCGTGCTGGTGCTGAACAACAGGGACCGGTCCGGCGTCGGTGGCGGCCGGTCAACGGGAGAGCGGCGACCCGAGGTGCCGTACGCCGGGTGGGCCCGCCTGCTCGGGCTGCACGGCGTACGGGTGGACCGGCCCGACCTGGTCGGCGCCGCCTGGGACGAGGTGCTGGCGGCCGACCGGCCCGCCGTCCTGGAGGCGGTGGTGGATCCGGCCGTGCCGCTGGACGCGCCCGAACCGGCGCTGGCCGACCTGCGCGGCCTGGTGGCCGACGGGGACGCCGCCCGCCGGGTACGGGAGCGGGTGATCCAGACCGAGGCCATCGCGGCCGACGAAGTCGTTTAGCGGCATCCGGGCGGGGCACTGCGACCGGGCGCAACCGTCCCGGGAGGTCACATGTCAGTCGCCGCCGTCAGCCGATACGGCCCCGCGCCGCTGCCCGCGGCGCGCGGGCCGGTCTCCGCCGCGCTGCTGACCGCGCTGCGCGGGGCGCCGGGGGAGCTGCCGGCCGGGCTGGGTGCCGGGTTCGAGGCGGTGGCCGCGCCGCTGACCGACGAGGATCTCCAGCTCACCCTGTTCCTCTGCTACGAACTGCACTACCGGGGCCTCTGCGGCGTCGACGAGGAGTGGGAGTGGGAGCCGTCGCTGCTGGCGCTGCGCGCCCGCGCCGAGCGGCCGTTCGAGGCGGCGCTTCGCGAGCTGGCCGGCCCGCTGCCCGCGGTGCTGCCGGCCGCCGTGCCCGGCGCGCTGGCCGGCCTGGTGGCCGCCGACGACGGGCCTCCGCTGGCCGCGACGCTGCAACGGCGGGCCGACCTCGGCCGGTTCCGCGAGTTCGTCGTCCACCGCTCGATCTACCACCTGCGCGAGGCCGACCCGCACAGCTGGGCGCTGCCCCGGCTCGGCGGGCCGGCGAAGGCGGCGCTGGTGGAGATCCAGACCGACGAGTACGGCAACGGCCGGCTGGACCTGATGCACGCCGAGCTGTTCCGCACCACGATGGACCGGCTCGGCCTGGACACCGGCTACGCCGCCCACCTGGACCGGGTACCGGCGGTGACACTGGCGACGAACAACATGATGTCGTTGTTCGGCCTGCACCGGCGGCTGCGCGGGGCGCTGCTCGGGCACCTGGCCGCGTACGAGATGACCTCGTCGTTGCCGAACCGCCGGTACGGCAACGGACTGCGCCGGCTCGGCTTCGACGCGGTCGCCACGCGCTTCTACGACGAGCACGTCGAGGCCGACGCCGTGCACGAGCAGATCGCCGCGTACGACATGTGCGGCGGGCTGGTCCGGGCCGAGCCGGCGCTCGCGTCCGACGTGCTGTTCGGCGCCGCCGCCGCGCTGGCGCTGGACGGCCTGTTCGCGGCACACCTGCTGACCGCCTGGTCGGCCGGCGGGTCGTCCCTGCGCCCGCCCCAGCGCACTCTGGCCGCCGCCTGACGCGATCTTGCACTTCGGGCCCTCTGAGTGCCCGGTTCGGGAGGTTTGCCGGGGCCCGAAGCGCAAGATCGGCGAGGGTGGGGGTCAGGGCTCGCGGTCGCTGCCCGCCCGGAAACCGGTCACCTTGTGCGTGCCGTCGCAGAACGGCTTGATCGCGCTCTTACCGCATCGGCACAGCGCCACGGTGCCCCGGCGCGTCTCGATCGGCGTGCCCTCGGGCGTGACCAGCGCGAAGTCGCCGCGTACCAGCAGCGGTCCGTCCCGGTACGGGGTGATGGTCGCCGCCGGGGTGCTCTCGTCGTCGGGCATGCGCGGTGCAGTGCCCGTCCCCGTCCGGCCCAAACCCGCACCCGAGCGCCGTTGCGCCCGCGACGGCGGGCACGCGGCGCGACGGCGTACCTGGGTGTGGCGGGCGCTGCCGTTACCGGGCGGGCCTTGGTCCTGACCCGTGGGGAGATGCCCCGTTTAGACCCCAGAGGGACGGGAAGCCGGGCCGCGTGGTGAGCGAACGAGTCGAACGGGTCAGCGGCGCCGGCCTGCCCGCGGAGCGGGTGGTGGCCGCCGGTAGCGCCGCCCGGATCCTGGTCGCCGCGACCGTCCGGGCGCTGCGTGGCGACGACTGCGCCGACCTCGGCCACCCGGGCGCGCTGTCCCGCCTCACCGGCGCGCCCGAGCCGGTACGCCGCGCCGCCGCCGTCCGGTCCGCCGGGCGGGCGGCGCTCACCGCCGGTCAGATCGCCGCTGTGGACGCCGAACGGGTGGCCGGGTGGTTCACCGGTCAGTACCCGGACCGGCGCTGGCCCGGCGTGGTCCTCGGCTCGCCGCACGGCGCCGCCGCCCACCTCGCGGTGGCGCTCGGCGTGCCCTGGCTGCCGGCCGGATTCGAACTGGCCGGGCAGTGGACCAGGGGGGCGGTGGACCGCCCGGACGCCGCGCTCGTGCACGGGGCCACGCTCGCCGCCCGGCTGCTCGACGGCAACCCGCGCGTGCACGTCCGCCAGGTGCACTGCCCGGCCAGCCGGGGCGCGGCGGCCGGCGCGGCGGTCACGTTCGCGGTGCGCTGGCGCACGCTGCCGAAGGCGTACGCGCGCTTCCTGGCCGACCGGCTGGAACCGGCCGCTCCGGTGCTGCTGCTGCACGACGCCCGGACCTGGCCGGTCCGTGACGGCGGCGACGGGCACAGCTTCCAGTCCGGCTGCCCGGCCGGCGGCCTGGACCCGGTCGACTTCCACCCGGACGCCCACGCCCTCGGCGCGGTGCTGCGCGCGGCCGGCGGGGATGAGACGCGCTGGACCGCGCCGGAGGTCACGGTGGCGGGCGCGTTCGCCGAACACGGCGTGGAGCCCGGTTTCGAGCACGACGCCCGCTCCTTCGGCGACCGGCACGGGCATCCGCTGCACCGGGTGGTCGTGCCCCAGCCCGACGCGCTCAGCGCGGTGACCGCCGACCTGTACCGGCGCTGGCTGCGCCGGGCCGGCAAGACCGGGGACCGGCTGGTGGTGGAGTGCGGCCGGCTGCTCGACCCGGGGCAGGTGCTGCGGGCCGGGCTGGTGCCCTACTGGTGCGAGAACGCCACCGCGCGCCGGGTCGCCGGCGTCGAGTGGTGGCTGGCCGGCAGCGAGCCGTTCAGCTCGGTGGACGTGCTGCCCGAGCCGCCCGGTCTGCGCTCGCCCGCGTACGCGGGACTGCCCCAGTGGCTGGCCGTGGCCGGCTTCGGGCGGCGCCGGCGGGCAGTGGACCGGGGTGCCGCCCGGGGCTACCCGGTCGCCTCGGTACCCACCCGACGTGCCACGGAGGTGTTGCGCAACCAGCCCTGCGACCTGCCCGTCCCGCCGCCGCTGCGGATGGCCGAGGCGCTCACCGCGCTGCGTGACGCGGGCGCCCACCAGGGCCTGCTGGTCTGCTGACCGCCGCCGGGCACGGCTGCCCGGCCAACCTGGCGAAACATCCTCGCGATCCTGCGGTCCGTGATTGAGTACCTACGGAGCGGGAAGACCGCTCGCCGCGAAACGGCCCACGACGCCGTGCGGCGGGTAGCCCCCGCTCTCGACGTAATCCGTCACGTAACCCAACTTCCTCACCCGGAGCGTGGTCCGACCACGCGCACGACCGGTTCCGACCGGGCGGGGGCTCTTTGGCGAGGGGGCGCGGATGTTCGGACAGACCACCACACCCACACCACCGACCACCGACCGGGGTCTGGAGGACCTGGACGCCGCGGCGCTCGCGTACGCGGCCCGGATCGAAGGGCTGCCACCGGAGCGGCGGCAGGAGGCGCGGGACGACCTGGTCCGGTTCGCGTTGCCGTTCGCCGGCCGGCTCGCCCGCCGCTACCGGGGACGCGGCGAGCCGCTGGAGGACCTGGAGCAGGTGGCGCGTCTCGGCCTCGTCAACGCCGTCGACAGGTACGACCCGGAACGCGGCTCGTTCACCGCGTACGCGGCCATCACGATCGTCGGCGAGATCAAACGGCACTTCCGCGACCGCACCTGGGGCGTGCACGTGCCGCGCCGGCTGCGGGACCTGATCCTCGAGGTGGGACAGGCGACGGCGACGCTGACCAGCGAGCTTTCCCGCGCTCCCACGGTGGCCGAGCTGTCCGCCCGGCTGGAGACGCCGGAGGAGGAGATCCTGGCCGCGCTGGAGTCGGCCGCCGGCTACAGCCCGGCGTCGCTGAACGCGCCGGTGGGCGGGGAGAGCTCGGCCGAGTTCGGCGACCTGGTCGGCGAGTCCGACCACGCGCTGGAGTCGGTGGACGACCGGGTCACCGTCAGCGGCCTGCTGCACCGGCTGCCCTGGCGGGAGCGCCGCATCCTGGCGATGCGCTTCTACGGCAACCAGACCCAGGCGGAGATCGCCGCCCGGTTCGGCATCTCGCAGATGCACGTGTCCCGGCTGCTGTCGCGGGCGCTGACCTGGCTGCGCCAGGCGATGCTCGCCGACGCGCCGCCGCCCTGGCAGAACGGCACGGCCGAGGCCGAACCGGCGAAGGCCCGGATCTCGGTGAGGCAGAACGGCGACCGGGTGGTCGTCGAGGTCGGCGGCGAGGTGGACCGGGCCGGCGCGGACCAGTTGCGCCGGGCCGTGCTCCAGGCGGTCACCGGGCAGCCGCGCGAGGTGGTGGTCGACCTGGTCGGGGCCGGTGGCTTCGACGCCGGTGGAATCGCCGCGCTGATGGCCGGCCGGGACGCCGCCGCGCGTACCGGTGTGCCGCTGCGGCTGACCCGGGTGCAGCCGGCGGTGCGCCGCTCCCTGGTCGCGGCCGGACTGCCGCCCGCCGACTGACCCGCCGCACGCACGTACCGCGCCGGCTTCCCGCCTTGGGGAGCCGGCGCGAGGCGTACGACCAGAGGGCCGGCGCCGTGCGGCGCCGGCCCTCTGGCGGTGTCCTCAGTTGTCCGGCGTGTCCCCGTGCCCGCGCGGGTGCCGCCACCTGTCGTCCGGCTGGTCGCCGCGTTCGGCGTTGAGCGCGCTGCCCTCCGGTTCGTCGGTCTCCTCGAAGCTGGGCCGGCGCACCTCCTCCGGCTCCGGCACCTCCACCGGCCGGGCCCCGGACTGCGGCGCCGGCTGGTAGTCCACCGCCTCGGGCGCCCCGTACGCGCCGCCGAGCGACGGCGCCTGCGGCACGTCCCGCTCGTGGTGCAGCTCCTCGCGGAACGTCTGCGGCGGCTTGGTGGTGCGCTGCGGCAGGTCCCGGCCCAGGTCGGAGACGAGCGGGCCGTACTTGAGGTCGAACGCCGGCCGCTCGGAGCGGATGCGCGGCATCCGGTCGAAGTTGCGCAACGGCGGCGGGCAGCTGGTGGCCCACTCCAGCGAGTTGCCGAAGCCCCACGGGTCGTCAACGGTGACCACCGCGCCGTACCGCCACGACTTCCAGATGTTCCAGATCACGAACAGGGTGGACGCGCCGAGGACGAACGAGCCGATGCTGGAGATCGTGTTCAGCGTGGTGAAGCCGTCGCCGGGCAGGTAGTCGGCGTAGCGGCGGGGCATGCCCTCGTTGCCCAGCCAGTGCTGCACCAGGAAGGTGGCGTGGAAGCCGATGAACATGGTCCAGAAGTGCATCTTGCCCAGCCGCTCGTCGAGCAGCCGCCCGGTCATCTTCGGGAACCAGAAATAGAGGCCACCGAACGCGGCGAAGACGATGGTCCCGAACATCACGTAGTGGAAGTGCGCCACCACGAAGTAGCTGTCGGTGACCTGCCAGTCCACCGGCGGGCTGGCCAGCAGCACCCCGGTCAGGCCGCCGAGCAGGAACGTCACCAGGAAGCCGACGGCGAACAGCATCGGTGTCTCGAAGGTGATCTGGCCCTTCCACATGGTGCCGATCCAGTTGAAGAACTTCACCCCCGTGGGCACCGCGATCAGGAAGCTCAGGATGCTGAAGAACGGCAGCAGCACCTGCCCGGTGGCGAACATGTGGTGCGCCCAGACCGTCATCGACAGCACGGTGATGGCGACGGTCGCCAGCACCAGGCCGGTGTAGCCGAAGATCGGCTTGCGGGAGAACACCGGGATGATCTCGGTGATGATGCCGAAGAACGGCAGCGCGATGATGTAGACCTCGGGGTGGCCGAAGAACCAGAACAGGTGCTGCCAGAGCATCGGCCCGCCGGTCGTCGAGTCGAACACGTGCGAGTGCAGCAGCCGGTCCGAGGCCAGCGCCATCAGCGCGGCGGCCAGCAGCGGGAAGACGAAGATCACCAGGACGCTGGTGAGCAGCGCGTTCCAGGTGAAGATCGGCATCCGGAACATGGTCATGCCGGGGGCGCGCAGCGTCACGATCGTGGTGATCAGGTTGACCGCGCCGAGGATCGTGCCCAGACCGGACACGGCCAGGCCGACCACCCACAGGTTGGCGCCGACGCCGGGGGAGTGCTGCGCGGTGCTCAGCGGCGTGTACGCGGTCCAGCCGAAGTCCGCCGCGCCGGCCGGGGTGGCGAACCCGCCCACGACCATCAGCGCGCCGAGGAAGTAGAGCCAGTACGCGAACGCGTTCAGCCGGGGGAACGCCACGTCGGCGGCGCCGATCTGCAGCGGCACCAGGTAGTTGGCGAACCCGAAGAACAGCGGGGTGGCGAACAGCAGCAGCATCACCGTGCCGTGCATGGTGAACATCTGGTTGTACTGCTCGGGGGAGACGATCTGCATCCCCGGCCGGGCCAGCTCCGCCCGGATGATCAACGCCAGGACGCCGCCGACGATGAAGTAGGCGAACGACGTCATCAGGTAGAGCATGCCGATCTGCTTGGCGTCGGTGGTACGCAGCAGACGCCACAGCGCGTTGCCCTTCACCGCCTCCCGCGTCGGTCCGGGGAACCCCCCGAACCGGGCCGGCGCCAGGATCGCGGGCCCTCGGTCTCGTGCCGGTTCCGTGACTACCCGCTTGGGCATGGCATCTCACCCCGTGGTGACGACAGACAGGACGGGCGGGCGTACCCGGCCCTTTGCCCATGTAACCAGGCGAGAGCGGAGAATTCGGTCAATTAGCCGGGAGCATCGCCCAGACGACCTTGCCGGCACCGACCGGAGTGCTGCCCCAGCGCTGGGTCAGCTCCCGCACCAGCATCAGCCCGCGGCCCCCCTCGGCGCGCGGGTCACGGCTGGTCGCCGCGCGGGCGTCGGCGGGGTTGCCGTCCATCACCGCGACCCGCAGGTACGGCCGGCGCAGCGTCAGCGTCACCTGCATCGGCGTGCCGGCGTGTCGCACCACGTTGCCGACCAGCTCGCTGAGCACCAGCGAGGCCGGACCGGCCAGCTCGGGCACGTTCCACCTGCCGCACGCCTCGGTGACCAGTTCCCGGGCCCGCCGGCAGGCGCCGGTGACCGGCTCCAGCCGGACCCGCAGCCGGGGCGCCGCCGCCGCGCCGGCCAGCGCCGTCGCCTCGGCGCAGTCCCGGCGGACCGGCACGACCCGGCAGGCGGTGGTCTCAGCCAGCCAGGCCGCCGTCTCGGCGCAGGGAGCGGCGAGCACCATCGGCACCGCCGGCCAGTCCGCGGCCCGCCGCGCCGCGGCGGCGAAGACGGACAGCGCCAGCGGTTCGCCGACCTCGATCTCCTCCAGGTCGACCACGAGGGCGTCCGGCTGCGCCGCGAGGCAGCGGTCCAGCACCTCGTGGACCGCGCGCATCGTGGTCAGGTCGAGCGCTCCGGCCAGCCGTACGACAGTGACCGGCGACTCGTCGCGGACCTCGCACCTGATCCGGGTCACCATCGCCGCCTCGTTTCCATCTCGTCGGGGAGGGTCGCCCTCGCCGGGGAGGGCCGCCCGGTCGGGGTCGGTCGCCGCCGTCCCGCAGCCGGAGGACTACCGACGTACCCGGGCCCCGGACCGGCGAAACCGGGCGTCCGGGGCCGCCGGTGGGCAGGTCAGTGACGGTCCCCACGGCGTGCCGCGAACAGCCCCAGCGCCAGCATGGCGGCGCCCAGCAGCAGGTGCAGCCACGAGTCGGCGCGGTTGACCGCGAGCGCGTTCGCCGCGTCGCGGCGGTCGACGGCCAGCCCGTAGAGCCACAGCGCCAGATAGACCGCCCCGGCGCCGACCAGGAACGCGCGGGCCCCGGCCACCGTGCGGGCCAGCACCAGCCCGGCCGCGCCGAGCACCAGGTGCACCAGGTTGTGCACGGCCGAGACCTGGAACACCCCGAACAGCCGGGCGCCGGAACCCGGCCCGGCGAAGCGCAGATCCGCGAAGTCGCCGGTGATGCCCGGCACGAAGCCCAGCGCGCCGAGCAGCAGCAGGAGCACGGCGAACCCGGAGGCGATCCGGCGTACCGGCGCCCGCCCGTCGGCCGGGTTGCGCCGCGCCCGGGAGTGCGCCATCGAGTTCGTCACGCCGGCCTCCTCGCCACCGCGGGATGCGCCGGTTTCCCGCGCCCGGCGGGGGCAAACGCCGGCCCGGCCACGCGGGGCGGGCCGGTGGACGTGGTCGACCGGGTCAGGCGGGCTGCAACGGCAGCGCCACGCCCGCCCGGACCCGGTCGTACAGCTCCACGTACCGCTGCGCCATCCGGGCCGGGGTGAACCGCCGGGCCGCCTCTCGCCGGCACTCGGCCGGATCCAGCCCGGCGGCGGCGAGCACCAGGTCACCCAGCTCCTGCTCGTCGCCGGTGAGCAGGCCGGTACGGCTGTGCTCGATCAGCTCGGGCAGGCAGCCGCGGGCGGTGGCGACCACCGGCGTGCCGAGCGACAGCGACTCGACCACGGCGGTGCCGCCCGGTTCCTCCCAGCGCAGCGGGAACAGCGACGCGCGCGCGGAGGCGACCAGGTCGTCGCGCTCCCGCCCGGCCACCGTGCCGACCCAGCGCACCCGGTCGCCGTCGACGTGCGGCGCGACGTGGTCGTAGAAGAAGCGCACGTCCGGGTTCTGCCGCGCCTCGTCGCCGGCCGCGGCCAGATCCTCCGGCCGGTGGTACGGGCCGACCGGCCCGGCCAGCACCAGCCGGAAGCCCGCCTCGTGGGCCAGCCGGGCGCCCAGGTCCTGCCCCTTGCCGGGGTTGATCCGGCCGAGGATGACCACGTGGTCGCCCTTGGGCGCCGGCGGCTGCCGGTCCGCGTCCACGGCGAGGGGGGTGGACAGGTGCACGTGCCCCACCGAGTGCGCGCGCAGGGCCTCGGGGGCGCGCGCCAGCTGCGACGCGGAGACGCCGTTCACCCGTACCCGGTCGCCGCCGTCGAGGTTGCCGTACAGCTCGGGGTGCTTGGCGAGGTCCCAGTGCAGCGTGTGCAGCACCGGCGGGGCGTCCGGGCCCATCGCGGCGAGGGTGGCCAGCCCGACCGCCTCCACGTGGTCGTGCACTAGGTCGATGTCGTCGCGGGCGTGCAGCGTGCGCACCACGCCGGACAGGTGCGCCTGGGAGACGCCGCAGACCTGGTTGTACGGCCGCTGCAAGGCGTGGAACTGGCCGTCCGGGAAGACGGCGATCTTCTCGTCGACCGGCAGCGTGCTGCTCTCCACCGAGGCCAGCACCACCCGTACGCCCAGCCTGCGCAACTCCGGCACCAGGGTGGCGATCACGTTCTCGATGCCGCCGTAGCCGGGTGGCGGCACGGACAGCCACGGCCCGGCGTTCATCAGCACGGTGAGCGTCATGTGCTTTCCTCTCCCGGGCTCGTCCCGCTCACGCGGCGACCCGGCGACGGGGGAGACGGTGCCGCAACTGCGCCAGCGGCGGGCGTTCCTGCACTGACACGTCGTTCACCACGATCTCGCGGTCCAGGTTGGGCAGCGCCTCCGAGCCGCCCCGGCGGAACTGGGTCAGCAGCGCGGTCGGCGCCGTCCCGGGCGCGGCCCACCCGCGTCGTTGCAGCCGGGACCAGGCGGTCAGCATGATCTGCGCCGACATCCGGCCCAGCGCGGCGGTGTCCTGGTGCCGGTGCTTGCGCTCACCCAGGTCGACCTGGGCCAGCGCGTCGAGCCCGACCAGTTCCAGCAGGTCGATCAGCATGGCCGTCTCGACGCCGTAGCCGGTGACGAACGGCACCCGCTCCAGCACCTCCCGGCGGCCGGCGTACTCACCCGCCAGCGGCTGCACGAAACCGGCCAGCTCCGGCCAGAACAGGTTCAGCAGCGGCCGGGCCATCAGCTCCGTCACCCGCCCGCCGCCGTCGGGCTCCACGCTCGTCGCGCCGACCAGCGGCCGGTGGTAGAAGCCCTTCACGAACTCCACGCTCGGGTCGGTGAGCAGCGGGCCGAGCAGCCCGGTCACGAAGTGCGGCCGGAACTCGCGCAGGTCGGCGTCGACGAACGCGACCACGTCCCCCTCGGCCGCGGCCAGGCCGGCCCAGAGCGCGTCGCCCTTGCCGGTCAGCCGGGGCAGCCCGCTGGTCATCGCGTCCTGGCTGACCACCTCGGCGCCGGCCGCGCGCGCGACCCGGGCGGTCCGGTCCGTGGACCGGGAGTCGACCACGATCAGCTCGTCGACAAGCGGTACGCGGTCCATCAGGTGTTCCCGGACCGTCGACACGATCGCGCCGACCGTCGCCTCCTCGTTGCGTGCGGGCAGCACGACGCTGACCCGGCTGTTCCCCTTGGCCCGCACCAGTAGTTGCGCCGGCCAGTCGGCGGCGGTGCTGGTGCGGTACGTGGCCCACGCCTCCACCACTGGTGAGACGGTCGAATCTGACTCCCGCACGGGCACCCCCATCGATGGTGGAATCGCTGACCTGGTTTTCCCAATCCCGCATCCGCGCTAACCGGATCTTGCCCAACAACCTGATCACCTGGCGCGTACCGGGAGGTTCCGGGCGGATGAACGTTACGTTGCGCCCCCGGCGGCGTTTGGCGCGACGCCGTCGGGGGGAGTGGTGACCCCAGTCTCTGGAGTCGTGGCGAGAGGTTGTGGTCGATGCGTGCCTGCCGGGTGGGACTTGTCGGAGCCGGCGGGGTGGCGCAACGCCACGCCCGGGTGCTCACCGGCTTCGAGGACGTGGAACTGCTCGGCGTGACCGACGTCGCGCCGGACGCGGCGCGGTCGCTCGCCGGCACGTACGGCGGCCGGGTGTTCCGCGACGTGGACGAGCTGCTCGCGGCCGGCCCGGACGCGGTGTACGTGTGCGTGCCGCCGTTCGCGCACGGACCGGCCGAGGAGGCGGTGGTCGCCGCCGGGGTGCCGATGTTCGTGGAGAAGCCGGTGGCGCTCGACCTGGACACCGCCGAGCGGATCGCGGCCCTGGTGGAGCAGCGGGGACTGCTCACCGGCGTCGGGCACCACTGGCGCTACCTGCACGTGGTCGAGGAGGCCCGGCGGCTGCTCGCCGGCCGTCCGGTCCGGATGGTGAACGGCGCCTGGCTGGACAAGGTGCCTCCGGTGGCCTGGTGGGCGCGGCGGGACCGCTCCGGCGGCCCGGTGGTCGAGCAGGCCGCGCACGTGCTGGACCTGATCCGGCTGCTGGCCGGCGAGGCGGTCGAGGTGAGCGCGTACGGCGACGGCGCCCCGCCGCCGGTCGACGGCGCCGACATCGACTCGGTGACCGCTGCCACGCTGCGCCTCGGTTCCGGCGCGGTCGGCACGCTCGCCGCGTCCTGCGTGCTCGGCTGGAAGCACCGGGCCGGCGTGGAGGTCCTCGCCGACGGGCTGGCGCTGTGGCTGTCCGAGGACGGCCTGACAGTGCGCGACGGCGACGGCGAACGGCACCTGCCCGCCGATCCGGACGCCGCGCGGGTGGCAGTCGACCGGGCGTTCGTCGACGCCGTGTGCGGCCTCGGCGACGACGTCCGGGTGCCGTACGCCGAGGCGCTGCGCACCCACCGGCTCGCGCTCGCGGTGGCCGAGTCGGCGCGTACCGGGCGGCCGGTGGCGCTGCCGACCGGCCCGGCGGCCCGGCTCACCGCGGCGGTCGCGGACGCGGGGGTGAGCGTCGATGCGTGACCGGGTGGTGGTGGTCCCCGGCCCCGGCCGGGTCGAGCTGGCCGAACTGGACGCCCCGGAGCTGCGCGACGGCACGTTCCGGGTGGAGACGCTCTACAGCGGCGTGTCCGCCGGCACCGAACTGAGCTTCGTCAAGGGCACCAACCCCTACCTGCACGTCACCTGGGACGCCGCGCTCGGGCTGTTCCGGCCCGGGGAGGCGGCCACGCCGTACCCGGTGACCCGGCTCGGCTACATGCAGGTGGGGCGCGTGGTGGAGAGCCGGACCCCGGCCGTCGCGGTGGGCGAGGTCGGCGCCATGACGTACGGGCACCGCAGCGGCTGGGTCGCCGACCCGCTCGCCGAGCGGTTCGTGCCGCTGCCCGACGACCTGGACCCGCTGCTCGGCGTGTACGTGGCGCACATGGGCCCGATCTGCGCCAACGGGCTGCTGCACGCCGCCGCCGACCTGTGCGGCACGGACGTGCGCACGCTCGGCGACGGCGTACGCGGCCGCCGGGTCGCTGTGGTCGGGGGCGGCGTGGTCGCGCTGCTGACCGCGCTGTTCGCCCGCCGGCACGGCGCAGCCTCGGTGGTGGTGGTCGACCCGACGCCGGCCCGGCGGCAGGTCGCCGAGGCGCTCGGCCTGGACACGCTCGACCCGGACGCCGACGACCCGGCAGTGGTGCTCAAGACACGGTGGAACCACGCCGCCGGGGACCGGGGCGCCGACGTGGTCTTCCAGTGCCGTGGCCAGGACTGGGCGTTGCAGCTCGCGCTGCGCCTGCTGCGCCCGCAGGGCACGGTGATCGACCTGGCGTTCTACCAGGCGGGCGCGGACGCGGTGCGGCTCGGCGAGGAGTTCCACCACAACGGGCTGTCGCTGCGCTGCGCGCAGATCGGCCGGGTGCCGCGCGGGCTGGCCCCCACCTGGGACCGGGAGCGGCTGTCCGCGGAGACGGTGGAGCTGCTGCGCCAGTACGGCGACGTGATCCGCAAGCACCTGATCTCGGCCGTGGTCCCGCTGGACGAGGCCCCGGCCCTGCTGACCGACCTGGCCGAACGCCGCCGCACCGAACTCCAGGTGATCCTCACCCCCTGACGGGCCCTCGCCCGAGCGCGTCGATCATGAGGTTGGCGGCGACAAAACGGACACGAAACGCCGTCAACCTCATGATCGACGGAAGCGGACCGGAAGGGGTGGACCCGGCGCGCGGCGGGCGGGGGTCACAATCGGCTCCGGTTCGCGTACCGTTGCGGCTCATGGGTGTGTCGCAACGGTTGAAGACCAGGTTCCGTCGATTCCTCCAGCGCCCGGGGACGACAGTCGACCTGGCTCCGCTGGAGAAGCTGCTGCCGGCGATCGAGGCGCGCGAGGCGGACCTGGAGCAGCTGTCCGACGCCGAGCTGACCGAGGCCGCCGGCCAGGCGTCGGGTTACGAGGAGATCTGCGCGATCGGCCGCGAGGCGGCCCGGCGCGGGCTCGACCAGCGCCCCTACGACGTGCAGCTGCTCGGCGCGATGGCGCTGCTGTCCGGCAAGGTCGCCGAGATGGCCACCGGTGAGGGCAAGACGCTAACCGCCACCGTCGCCGCGTACGGGCACGTGCGGCTGGGCAACGGCCCGGTGCACGTGCTCACCGTCAACGACTACCTGGCCCGCCGGGACGCCGAGTGGATGACTCCCGTCTACGACCTGCTCGGGCTCACCGTCGGCTGGGTGAACGAGGCGTCCACGCCCGACGAGCGGCGTGCCGCGTACGCCTGCGACGTCACCTACGTCTCGGTCAGCGAGGCCGGCTTCGACTTCCTGCGCGACCAGCTCGTCACCGACCTGGCCGACCGGGTGCAGCCGCCGCTGAAGACCGCGATCGTGGACGAGGCCGACTCGATCCTGATCGACGAGGCCCGGGTGCCGATGGTGCTCGCGGGCGCCGTCGGCGGCGAGCAGGACCCGGTGCACGCCGCCGCCGCGCTGGTGCGCGGGCTGCGCAAGGGCAAGCACTACACGGTCGCCGACGACGGCCGCAGCGTCGCCTTCACCTCGGTCGGCCTCGCCACCGTCGAGGCCAAGCTCGGCGGCATCGACCTGTACGACGAGGAGCACGTCGGGCAGCTCTCCGCGGTGAACGTGGCGCTGCACGCGCACGCCCTGCTGCACCGCGACGTGGACTACATCGTCCGGGACGACTCGGTCGAGCTGATCGACGAGATGCGCGGCCGGGTCGCCCAGCGCCGCCGCTGGCCGGACGGGCTCCAGGCCGCGGTCGAGGCGAAGGAGGGCCTGGACGCCACCGCCGAGGGCGAGGTGCTGGGCACGATCACCGTGCAGGCGTACATCGCGCTCTACCCCACTGTCTGCGGCATGACCGCCACCGCTGTGCTCGTCGGTGACCAGCTCCGCGAGTTCTTCGGCCTCGAGGTCGCGGTGATCCCGCCGAACACCCCCTGCGTCCGCGAGGACGAGCCGGACCGGATCTACGCCACCCGCGCCGAGAAGGAGGAGGCGCTGGTCGACGAGATCACGCGCTGCCACCAGGCGGGGCGGCCGGTGCTGGTCGGCACGCTCGACGTCAAGGAGTCCGAGGGGCTGGCCGCCGCGATCGAGGCCGCGGGGGTGTCCTGCGTGGTGCTGAACGCGAAGAACGACGACGAGGAGGCCGGCATCATCGCCGAGGCCGGCGCGTACGGCGCGGTGACGGTCTCCACCCAGATGGCCGGCCGGGGCGTGGACATCCGGCTGGGCGGCAGCGACCAGGCCGACCGGGACCGGGTGGCGGAGCTGGGCGGCCTCTACGTGATCGGCAGCGGCCGGCACGACAGCCGCCGGGTCGACGACCAGCTCCGCGGCCGGGCCGGCCGGCAGGGCGACCCGGGCGGGTCGGTGTTCTTCGTCAGCCTGGAGGACGACCTGGTGGTCCGGCACGCCGGCGACACCGTGCCGCCCTCACCCCGGATGAACGCCGACGGCCTGGTCACCGACCCGCAGGTCGACTACGCGGTCGAGCACGCCCAGCGGGTCGCCGAGGGCGTCAACCACGAGATCCACCGCAACACGTGGCGCTACAGCCAGGTGATCGAGCAGCAGCGCAAGGCGCTCGCCGAGCGCCGCGAGCGGCTCCTGACCAGCGACATCGCCGCGCTGATGCTGCTGGAGCGGGTGCCGGAGAAGGCCGGCGAGATGGACGAGGACCTGCTCGCCGACGTGGCCCGCAAGATCGCCCTCTACCACCTGGACCGGCTCTGGGCCGACCACCTGGCCGAGCTGTCCGAGGTACGCGAGGGCGTGCACCTGCGGGCGCTGGGCCGGCTCGACCCGCTCGACGAGTTCCACCGCAGCGCGGTGCCGGCGTTCAACGCGCTGGTGCCCGAGATCGAGACGCGGACCGTGGCCACGTTCGAGGAGACCGAGTTCGACGAGGGCTGGGAGCCGGACTCGTCGAAGCTGGTACGGCCGAGCGCCACCTGGACGTACCTCGTGCACGACAACCCGTTCGGCTCGGAGCTGGACCGGCTGATCGCCTCGGTGGGCCGCCGGCTCATCTCCGGGTCGCGCTGACCGTCGCGAAGGGCCCCTTCCCGGTCCCGGGAAGGGGCCCTTTTTGCGCGGTTTCGCGCGCGGTCTGCGAGGGTAGTAGGCCGGGGCCCGGCCACAGGAGGGACGGACATGGGACAGGCAACGGTGCCGAACGGGGAGACCGCGTGGACGGTGGGTGCCACACCCCGATGAACCTCGACACGCGCCAACCCATGATCGACAACCTCAACGTGCTGGAGACGGCCGCGCTGCTGCGTGAGCTGACGGCCGGCCTGATCGGTGCGGCCGGGTTCGACGAGGCGCTGGACCGCCTGGTCCGGATCGCCCGCGACGCCGTGCCGGGCGTGGACTGCTGTGGCTTCACCGTGCTGCGCGCCGGTCAGCCGGCCGGGGTGGCCGCCTCCGACCCGGACCGCGCCGAGCTGGACGACCTGCGGCACGGTCCGGACACGCCGGCGATGGCCGCGATCCGCCGCCGGGAGATGATCATCTCGGCCGGGCCGCCCGGCGAGACGCGCTGGCCGGCCTGGAGCGAGCGGGCCCGGGCGCTCGGGGTGCACGGGGTGATCTCCGCCCCGGTCGACGTGGACGAGCAGGTGATCGGCGCGATCAACCTGTACGCCGAGTCGCCCGGCGCGCTCACCCCCCGGCATCAGCTCACCGCCATGCTGCTCGCCGAGCACGCCGGGCTGCTGCTCGCCGCCGCGCGGGACCGCGAGCGGGCCGCCACCCGGGCCGGCCAGCTCGACGACGCGCTGCTGGCCGAGGGGGTGGTCGGGCAGGCCGTGGGCGTGATCATGACGCAGCGGGGCTGTCCGGCACCGGAGGCCCTTCAGGTGCTGCGCAGCGCCGCGTCCTCGCTGGACATCCCGCTACGCGAGGTGGCCGAGCGGCTCGTGCTCACCGTCTCCCGGCCCCGGGACAACTGAGCGACAGTCGTTTCACCTCGCGGCGCCTCGGGTAGCACTCTGGACTGGTGAGCTGCGCCGACCTGGGGAGGAAGCGATGCAGAGCCGGCTGCGGGTGCAGGGGCATCCCATCCAACCGATGCTTGTCACGTTCCCGTTCGGCCTGTTCGTCTGCGCCGTGGTCTTCGACCTGGCGGATGTGGCCGGTGGTCCGGCGTTCCTCGGTGAGGTGGGCTACTGGACCGCCGTGGCCGCGCTCGTCGCCGCCGGCTTCGCCACCGTCGCCGGCCTGGTCGACCTGTGGGACGTCCGCGCCGGGCGGACCAGCCGGAACGTGCTGACGTTCAACCTGGTGAACGCCGTCATGGCGGCGCTGTTCCTGCTCTCCTGCCTGATCCGGGCGAACGCGCCGCAGCGGGGCGCGAACGGCGCCCTGCTCGCCGCCGAACTCGTCGCGCTCGCCGTCGGCGCGGTCGGCGTGGCCCTGGGCGCGCGGTTGATGCAGCAGTTCGAGCGGGTCACCGAGCCGAGCGGCTTCGAGACGTTCGGCGACGTGCCGGCCGGGTCCACCGTCGAGATCGCCCGCCCGCGCCCGTTCTGACCCGGCCGGCACCGACGAGCTGCGTCGCCCGGACGGGCGGATCAGCGCCGGGGGAGCGTTCGTCGCGTCTCCCTCATCGAGGCCCGCCGGGCCGGTGGGCCACGGCGTGGTGCGCGGCCAGCACGTCGGCGCCGAAGTCACCGGCCGGGCGGCGCAGGACGGTGTGCGCGTGGTTGCCGTCGTCTGTGGTGTTGTCGTACTCGATCAGCAGGTCCTCGCCCTGCACCCGGTAGTAGTGCCGCCGGCCCGGCTCGACCGGGCCGGCCCAGGCGAAGTGCAGCTCGCCGCCGCCGAGCCGGTCGGCCTCCCGGGCCGCCAGCTCGGGCGGCAGCCGGTCCAGGTAGAGCGCGACCAGCCGGTCGAGCAGCGCCCGGCCGGTCGGCCGCAGCCGCCCCCGGGGTACGCCGAGCGGGTCGAGCCGGTCCGGTGCGGTGGCCCGGGTGGCGCTGATGATGTCGGCGGGCGCCTCCGCGGCGATGATCGCGGCGGACCGGCCGCCGGGACCGAGCGCGTCGAGCAGCTCGCGGGCCAGGTCCTCCTCCGGGCCCAGCGGCCGGGTGACCGGGCGGCCGGCGTGCCGGACGGTGGCCGGGTTGGCGCCGAGGAAGATCGGCGCGGGGGAGACGCGGTCGTCGGCGACCGTCATGCTCACCGACAGGTGGTGTCCCTCGAACCGCCAGCCCCAGCTGTCGTCGCGGGCCGGGTCGCCGAAGACGGCCACCCAGTAGTCGCCGCTGTGCCGGCCGCGCCGCCAGTCCTCCGCCCGGTCCAGCACCTCTTCGAGGGCCATCACGCTCATGGCCTGCGCGTACGCGGCCGGGCTGAGCGCGGTGGCGAGCAGCCGGTGCGCCGCCTTGCGGGCGGTGACGTCCAGGCCGGCGAGCGTGACGCCGGGCCGTGGCCGGGGCCGGTACTCCAGCCACCGGCGGGCCGGCTCGTCGTCGAGGGCGTGCCGGGCGGCGTGGCGGGCCGGTTCGTCCAGCGCGGCCAGGAACGCCGTCGCGGCGGTGCGCATCTGCTCGGGTACGGGATCGTCCACGGTCCCTGTATACCGCTCGCCGGTCACGCGCGGCCGAGCAGCGCCAGCATGTCGGGCAGTTCGAAGAACCGCGCGGTCTCGACAGCGGACGGGCCGCCGTGGTCCGGGTCGGCGCCGGCGTCGAGCAGCGCGCGGACCGCCGCCTCCTGGCGCCGGAACACGGCCGCGGCGAGCGCGGTCTGTCCCCTGTCGTTGACCCGGGCCGGGTCGGCGCCCCGGGCCAGCAGCGCGGCCACCGTCTCCGGGTGGGCGTGGTACGCGGCGAGGATCAGCAGCGTGTCGCCCTTGGCGTTGGTGAGGTTGACCGGCAGCCCGGCGTCCACGTTGGCGGCCAGCTCCTCGGTGGCGCCGGCCCGGGCCAGGTCGAACATCCGGTGGGCGAAGGCGATGGTCTCGTCGTCGAGTTCGTCGGGCATCCGCCCAGGCTATGGCGTCGCGGCCGGACGCGCCTGGTAGCTTCGCCAGCCGGGCACGGGAGGCGCGCGCATGGACGATCGGGTGTACGTGGGCAACGCGGCGGTGGACGGCGCGACCGACGCGGGCTGGCTGCTGGGCCACTTCAAGCCGGCCGGGGACGTGCGGCACAGCACCGACGTCGAGGTGAAGTGGGGCGTGCACCCGGCGGGGGAGACCCGGTCCCGGTGGGCCACCGGTGAGCGGCGTACCGCCCTGCTGGTGCTGATCAGCGGCGCGTTCCGGATCGAGTTGCCGGACCGGACGGTGGTGCTGCGCGCGCCCGGTGACTACGTGGTGTGGGGGCGGGGCGTGGACCACTCCTGGTACGCCGAGCGGGAGTCCACGGTGCTCACCGTCCGCTGGCCGTCGGTGCCGGGCTACAAGGTGGATCCGCCGGTCCTCCGCTGAGCGCGACCGGCGTCCCAGCATCTGGTATTACCTACTAAACCGATAGGCTTTACCGTCTAAGCTGTGCGGGTACATCCGCTCCGCACCGTGAGGACGCACCGCCGATGACCAGCACCGCTCCCGCCGACCTGCTCGCCGTCGCCGCCCGCTGGGCCGACCCGCACGCCTGGCCGGTGCCGCTGCGGTTCGAGGCTTCCGACCGCTGGTATGCCCGGCTGGACGCCGACGACGAGCACGAGGTGTGGGCGTTGAGCTGGCTGCCCGGGCAGGGCACCGACCTGCACGACCACGGCGGCTGCGCGGGCGCGTTCCTGGTCGTGGCCGGCGTGCTCACCGAGGAGACGGTCAGCGGCGGCCGGCTGCGCCCGCACCGGCTCGCCGCCGGAGCCGGCCGGCGCTTCGGCGTACGGCACGTGCACCAGGTCACCAATCACGGCGACGCGCCCGCCGTCAGCGTGCACGTGTACCGGCCGGCGCTGACCCGGATGACCCGCTACCACCTCGTCGCCGGCCGGCTCCGGGTCGCCGAGGTGGCCCACGCCGGCGTGGCCTGGTGACACCCCGCAACCCGACGAACGGAAGGACGCCCCGATGGCGCAGACCCCCACCCGCACCGAGCGCTGTCCGGTCCCACCGCCCGGCTCGCGCGGCATCGACGAGATCCTCGCCGCCGCCCGTGCCCGCCTGCGCCGCCTCGACCCGGAGCGGGCCCACCTGGCGTGCCGGGGCGGCGCGCTGCTGGTGGACATCCGCCCCGCCGCCCAGCGTGCCGCGCAGGGCACCGTGCCCGGCGCGCTCGTCGTCGAACGCAACGTGCTGGAGTGGCGCTTCGACCCGCGCTGCGCGGCCCGGCTGCCGCAGGCGACCGGCTACGACGTCCCGGTGATCGTGCTCTGCCAGGAGGGCTACACCTCGTCGCTGGCCGCCGCCGCGCTCCAGGACATCGGCCTGTGCCGGGCCACCGACGTCGTCGGCGGCTTCGCCGCCTGGCAGATCGCCGGCCTGCCCACCCTCGGTCCCACCCCGCCGACCCGACCCTCGTCCGCCGCGCCCCCGGTCACCGCCGGCGGGGCGCTCCGCTGACCGTCCCGCCACGACCGGCGGGGCGGGGCGACCGCCCGCACAGGAGGCTCCCATGTCCGTCGTCGCCCTCACCACCCGTCCGGCCCGCTCGGGCCGCCCCGACCGGGCCGGGCCGCCCCGGCCGCGTACCGCACCGACGCTCACCATCACGCTCGACCTCGGCGCCGGGCCGCTGACGCCGGGCCTCGCGCGCCTGGTCGACCTGCTCGACGAACTCGCCGCCACCGGCGAGGGACTGGCCCAGCCCGACGGCCCGGCCGGCCGTACCGTGCTCGACCTGCGCCGCGGCGAGGCGCCGGCGCTCGCCCCCGGCGGCGTGCGCATCCTCACCGGCACCCGGCGGGTCCGGCACGGTGGCACCGAGGTCATGCTCACCCGCATCGAGTACGACCTGTTGCTGTTCCTCGCCGAACACCCGCGCCGGGTGTTCACCCGCCTGCAACTCCTCGCCAACGTCTGGGGCTACGAGCACGCGGTGGCGCGCACGGTGGACGTGCACGTCCGCCGGCTGCGGGCCAAGTTCGGGCCGGACACGCCGTTGGTGACCACCGTGTACGGCGTGGGCTACCGCCTCGCCGACGACGCCGCGATCACGGTGGACCGCGACGCCTGAGCCCGGCCCGGCCGGCACGCGGCGCACCCGGATCCCGGGTGCGCCGCGTTGACCTCGCCGACGCATCCGGCATTGTGAACCCTGGGGCAGACCCCCCTACCAGAGGCGATCCGGCGCTCTGCTGTAATCAACGGGCCTCGCACGCAGAGCGAGCACGCGGCTCCGATGTGTTCGTCAAATGTCACATTCACGCAACGCAGCCGCCCCTTGACCCTCGCGGAGACGCCGGGAAGCATCGATGCAGCGGCGTCCCGGGCCGTGGGGAGATACCCGGACCAGCCCAAGGAGGACCATGTCGGTCAGCCCCGCCTCGTCGCGCGCCGGATGGCATACGTCCCAACCCGCGGTCCCCGGTCGGCCCCCCGGCGGCCAGCGTCGTCCCGCGAACACCGCCGCGCCCATGCTCACTGTCACCCTCTCCATCCCCCTGGCGTGCGAGGAGTCGCTGACCCCAGCCGCCCGCCGGCTGCTCGACGCCGCCCGCGAGATGCTCGAACACGGTGACGCGGTGGTCAGCGCGGCCACGGTTCCGGCCGAGCGCCGGCCCGACGGCGTCCCGGCCGGCCGCGCCCCCGCGCGTCCGCTCGCCCCGACCATCCCGGCCCTGCACATCCTCGCGTCGTCCCGGTCGGTGCTGCGCGACGGCGAGCCGCTGCCGCTTACCCGCCTGGAGTTCGACCTGCTGCTGCACCTGGTCGCCCACCCGCGCCGGGTGTTCACCCGGCTGCAACTCCTCAACGCGGTCTGGGGGTACGAGCACGCCGGCGTCCGCACCGTCGACGTGCACGTGCGCCGGCTGCGCGGCAAGGTCGGTGTGGACGTCCCGCTCGTCACCACCGTCTACGGCGTCGGCTACCGGCTCGCCGACGACGCCCGCGTCACCATCGACCGCACCGGCTGACACCGGGGACACCACCCGCCGATCGCCGCCGGACGGAGCCCCGACCGCCCGGAGCAGATCATGTGGTGACCCGCCCGCCCGCGCGGCACGATGGTCCGATGCGCGTCCGCCCGATCAGCCCCGACCGGCTCGTCAGCGAGCTGGCCGAGCGTCTCGCCCGCACCGGGACGCCCGGCCGGCTGCGGGTCGCCGTGGACGGCCCGCCCGCCGCCGGCCCGGACGCGCTCGCCAGGGCGCTCGTCGACCCGCTGCGCGCCGCCGGCCGGCCGGTGCTGCACGTCCGCGCCGGCGACTTCCTGCGCCCGGCCTCGGTACGCCTGGAACACGGCCGCACCAACCCGGACGCGTACTACGAGAGCTGGCTCGACGAACCGGGACTGCGCCGCGAGGTGCTCGACCCGGCCGGCCCGGACGGCTCGGGCCGGCTGCTGCCGTCGCTGTGGGACACCGCCGCCGACCGGGCCAGCCGGGCCGCGTACGTCGAACTGCCGCCCGGCGGGGTGGTCCTGGTCAGCGGCGCGCTGCTGCTCGGCGGCACGCTGCCGTTCGACCTCACCGTCCACCTCGTGCTCTCCCCGGCGGCGCTGGAACGGCGTACCGACGCCGCGCTGCGCTGGACCCTGCCCGCGTTCGCCCGCTACGCCGGCGAGGTCGACCCGGCGTCCTTCGCCGACGTGGTGGTCCGGGCCGACGACCCGCGCCGCCCGGCCCTGGTCGAACCCGCCTGACCAGCCCCTACCGACTCACGGGAAACACTCAGGAAACAGGCGGTTTGGTGCGCTGAGGGGACGGGTAATCGCCCGGCTCACAGAGCACGGGTGATCTCGTCGCCCGCGCATCCACAGTCGGACCGGATCCGGGGCGCTGGCCGCCCCGGTCCGGTATGAGGACGTAGGAAAGGCAGGCAGCGATGCTCGTCCACGACACGACAGCCACCGGCCGCTCCCAGGCGGAGGTCGACCAGATCCGGCAGTCCCTGCGGTCGCGGTACGACGAGCTGACCGCCGAGTACGAGCACACCATGGCGCAGAGCCAGGTGCTGCGGCTGGTGGAGGTCGGCGACACCGCCGGCGACGACCAGGCCGACAGCGGCACCAAGACCGCCGAGCGGGACACCGCGCAGTCGCTGCTGCGCACCATCCTGGACCGGCGGGCCCAGTTCGAGCACGCGCTGACCCGCCTGGACGAGGGCACCTACGGCTTCTGCGAGGGCTGCACCGCCCCGATCCCGGTGGAACGGCTGGAGATCTTCCCGTCCGCCACCTCCTGCGTGGCCTGCAAGCAGACCCGGGAGCGGCGGGCGGCCTGAACGCCGTTCCGGTTGCCGGTCGGTCCTGCTGGGCGGTGAGCTCCTGCCATGGGTGAGATCAGGGTGGGCACCGCCTCGTGGACCGACCGGACACTGCTCGACTCCGGCTGGTACCCGGCGAGCGCCGACACGCCGGAGAAACGACTGGCCTACTACGCCCGGCAGTTCCCGCTGGTCGAGGTGGACGCCACCTACTACTCGCCGCCCGCCGAGCGGACCGCCCGGCTGTGGGCCGAACGCACACCGGCCGGGTTCACCTTCAACGTCAAGGCGTTCAGCCTGCTGACCGGCCACCCCACCCGCGTCTCCGCGCTCTACAAGGACCTGCGCCCGGAGACCGGCAAGCGCAACGTCTACCCCGGCGACCTGCCCGCGCAGGCGTACGAGGAGGTCTGGACCCGGTTCCTGTCCGCCCTCGACCCGCTGGTCGACGCGGGCAAGCTGGGCGCGCTGCTGTTCCAGTTCCCGCCCTGGTTCACCATCAAGCGGGACAACAAGCAGTACCTGCTGGAGGTGGCCCGGCGGTGCGCGCCGCTGCGCCCGGTCTTCGAGTTCCGCCACGCCTCCTGGTTCGACGGCGACAACGCCGAGGAGACGCTCGGTTTCCTGCGCGAGCACGACCTGCCGTTCGTCTGCGTGGACATGCCGCAGGGACACAAGTCGTCCGTCCCGCCGGTGCTCGCGGCCACCGCCGACCTCGCGGTGGTCCGCTTCCACGGCCACAGCGACAAGTGGACCAGCAAGGACATCCACGAGAAGTTCGGCTACGACTACTCGAAGCGGGAACTGCGCGACTGGGCGCCGAAACTGCGCGAGCTGGCCGGTGACGCCGAGCAGACGCACGTCCTGATGAACAACTGCTACCGGGACTACGCGCAGCGCAACGCCGCCACGCTCGCCGGCCTGCTGGACGCCTGAGCGTCTCACCCGATCCGGGTGAGGCCCGCTCACCCGCCCCCGCCGCAGCATGGACAGTGGCGCCGCCAAAGGCGCCGCGACGAGGAGGTGGGTCATGACGGTACGGGTGGTGGCGGACCGGCGCCGCGGTGGCGTACTGCACGTGATCGGCGGCTCCGAGGCACCCCGGCGGGGCGAGCGGCCCGGCCGGTTCAGTCCGACCCGGCTGTGGCGGGGCCCCAGCGGCCCGCCGCGCCGCGCCGACGACCGACGCTGGGAGACCGACGCACGGGGGTGAGCCCGATGGCCGAGCAGTTGTTGTCCGCGTTCGAGTCCTCGCTGGACAAGACGAACGTGATCCTCAAGGAGATCGAGTCCGCGTACGGCTGGCCGAAGGAACGGCGCAACCAGTCCTACGCCGCGTTGCGTACCGTGCTGCACCTGCTGCGCGACCGGCTGCCGGTGCGGGAGAGCGCCGAGTTCGCCCAGCAGTTGCCGGTGCTGGTGCGCGGGATCTACTTCGACGGCTGGCAGCCGGAGAACGTGCCGATCAAGCTCAACCGCGACGACTTCCTGTACGAGGTGCGCCAGGGCTTCCCGTACGACGTCGAGGGCGGCGCGCAGCGGGTGGCGCAGGTCGTGCTGGACACGTTGCGCCGGCACGTCACGCAGGGGGAGTGGCAGGACGTGAAGGCCACCCTGCCGCAGGACCTGCGTCAGCTCATTCCCTGACCGGCACCCGGACCGGCCCGTCCCGCCCCCTCGGCGGGGCGGGCCGCCGGCGTGCGCGAGACCGGCAGCCCGGCGAATGCGACAGCGTCGACGATCACCGCGCTCTACTGGAGGTTGATCGGGAAGACCTCGAACGTGGCGCCGAACCGCGCGCCGAGCCGGCTGCCGGCCGGCCGGGCCATGCCCTCCAGGAACTCCTCGGCGTCGAAGCCGCCGTCGCCGAGCCCGCTCAGGTACGCCCCGTGCGCCCGCAGCGAGGCGACACCCTTGTCGAACGTGTCGGTCACGTCCACCCCGTGCCGGGCCACCGGCGACCCGGCCGCCCACACCTCGCGGACCCGCGACCACGGCTGGACGCCGTCGGTGAGCTGCTCCGGGAAGATCCACCGGTTGCCGGCGTCGCGGACCGCGTCCAGCGTGGCCCGGCCGCAGGCGATGTGGTCGGCCTGGTTCAGCGCGTACGCCCCGTCCCAGGTCTCCCGGAAGTTGTTCGTCAGCACCACGTCCGGCCGGTGCCGGCGCACCACGGCGGCGATGGCCCGGCGCAGCGGCACGCCGTACTCCAGCAGCCCGTCGGGCAGGCCGAGGAACTCGACGACGGGCACCCCGACCACCGCGGCGGAGGCGCGCTGCTCCTCCTCGCGCACCACCCGGGCGCGCTCCGGCGTCATCCCGTCGATGCCCGCCTCACCGCTGGTGAGCAGGCAGTACACGACCTCCTTGCCCTGCCCGGTCCAGCGCGCCACAGCGGCTGCGGCGCCGAACTCCAGGTCGTCGGGGTGGGCCACCACTGCCAGCGCCCGCTGCCAGTCCTCGGTCAGCGGGGTGAGCGGTTCCGGCTGCGTCACGTGCGTCTCCTCGCCTGTCGTCCTCCCGCCATCCTGGCATCCGGCCCTCCCGGCCGCTTGCCCCGCGAACCGTCCGTACGACGGCGTCCGGGCGTCTACGGTGTGGTTAGAGAAGATCGGGCGTGGGGTACCACCCGCTGCACACGGACCCCGGCACGACGCGGGGCGGCACACCGAGGGAGCACCCATGGCATTGAACGACGACGACATCCAGAGCAGCGGCGGCAGCGGCCTGGAGGGCCCGGCCGACGGCGGTGCGACCCCGGGTCAGCACGACGGTGGCGCGGACGGCGGCGCGGAGGGCCCCGCTGACGGTGGCGCGACGCCGGGTCAGCACGACGGTGGCGCGGACGGTGGCGCCGAGGGCCCCGCTGACGGTGGCGCGACGCCGGGTCAGCACGACGGTGGCGCGGACGGCAGCGCCGAGGGCCCGGCCGACGGTGGAGCGACCCCCGGTCAGCACGACGGCGGCGCCGACGGCAGCGCCTGACACATGAGCACCACGCACGCCGACCCGCCGGGTGGCCACGGCCGCCCGGCGGTTGCGTTCTCCGCGTCCGAGGCGCTGGCCCGGTGCGTGGCGGTGGATCCGGCGAAGTTCGCCGCCGACCACTGGGGGCGCAGCCCGCTGCTGTCCCGCGCCGCCGACCTGCCCAACCCGCACGGCTTCGCCGACCTGCTCAGCCCCGCCGACGCCGACGAGCTGCTCAGCCGCCGCGGCCTGCGTACCCCGTTCCTGCGGGTCGCCAAGGACGGCCAGCTCGTGCCGGCGGCGCGGTTCACCGGCGGCGGTGGCGCGGGCGCCGAGATCGGCGACCAGGTCCTCGACGAGAAGGTGCTGGCGCTGTACGCCGACGGCGCGACGCTGGTGCTGCAGGGCCTGCACCGCACCTGGCCGGCGATCGTCGACTTCACCCGCGACCTGGGCACCGCGCTGGCCCAGCCGTTGCAGGTGAACGCCTACCTGACCCCGGCCGGCAGTCAGGGCTTCGCCACCCACTACGACACCCACGACGTGTTCGTGCTCCAGGTGGACGGGCGCAAGCACTGGCGGATCCACCCCCCGGTGCTGGCCGACCCGCTGGAGCGTCAGCCCTGGGGCGGCCGGGCCGACGAGGTCTCCGCCACCGCCGAAGGACGCCCCGAGCTGGACGTGGTGCTCGAGCCGGGCGACGCGCTCTACCTGCCGCGCGGCTGGCTGCACAGCGCCCAGGCGCAGGAGTCCAGCTCGCTGCACCTGACAGTGGGCATCAGGGCGCTGACCCGGTACGCGGTGGTCGAGGAACTGCTCGCGCTCGCCGCCGAGGACGCGCGGCTGCGCGCGAGCCTGCCGTTCGGGCTCGACCTGGCCGACCCGGACGCGGTCGAGCCGGAGCTGACCGAGACCGTCGAGGCGCTGCGCGACTGGCTGCTGCGGGCCGACCCGGCGGCGGTGGCCGGCCGGCTGCGGGCCCGGGTCTGGCCGGCGTCCCGACCGGCGCCGATCCGGCCGCTGGCGCAGGCGCGGGCGCTGGCCCGGCTGACGCCGGACAGCGAGGTCACGGCGCGCGGCGGCCTGCGCTGGCAGCTCGCCCCGGCCGCCGACGGCCGGATCACGCTGCGGGTGCCGGACCGGACGCTCACCCTGCCCGGCACCTGCGAGGCGGCGCTGCGCGCGCTGCTCACCGGCGAGGTGACGCGGGTCGGCGACCTGCCCGGCCTGGACGACGACGCCGATCGCCTGGTGCTGGCCCGCCGCCTGCTCAAGGAAGCGGTCCTGGTCCCCGCCTGACGGGCGCGATCATGAGGTTGACCGGCGGCGCGACGGGCGTGTCGCGCCGCCAACCTCATGATCGACGCGGCGGAGCCGGCCGGGGGTCAGCGGGCGTATGTCGCCGTCAGCAGGAGCAGGGTCGTCACCAGACCCGAGGCGGCCACCAGGATCATCGGGCGCGGGGTCAGCACCGCGTGCCGCCGGTCGGCCAGCAGCCGGGCCGGCGCCAGCCCGATCACCGGGCCGAGCAGCGTCACCACCAGCGCCAGCACCGGCAGGCCCACCGCCAGGTCGCCGCTGGACCCGGCGCCCAGCGCCCGCGCACCCACCCCCAGCGCGTACGCCACCAGCGCGCCGCCGATCCCGCACGCGATCAGCAGCGGGTTCACCGAGCCGGGCAGTTCGCCCGGCGCCCCGGTGCGCTCCAGCAACTCCCGGACCGCGCGCAGCAGCGGCACCGGATCACCGGCGGCGCCGCGGACCGGGCCGGGCGGGTCACCCAGCCGCCGGGCGCTCACGCCGAGCCGGGCCCGCAGCTGCGTCCACAGGTGAGCGACCTCGCCGTCGACGCGCTCCACCAGCCGGGCCGCCTCGGCCACCTCCTCCTCGGCCTGCCGGACCTGCTCGTCGGCCCGCGCCACCGCCAGGTCGGCGGCGGCCACCTGCTGGGCGAACCAGGTGTGCGCCTCGGCCCGCTGTGCGGTCACCCGGGCGGTCAGCTCGGCGAGCCGGCGGATCTGCGCGCTGTACGTCTCACTGGCAACCGGTTCGTTCATCGGGAGGGACCATAAGGGATGATCACCTGTCCGGTGCGGTGCACCGCCCGGTCGAAGTAGAGACCGCGCCACGGCCGGGGATACCAGTCCGGGCCGCCGCTGCCCGGATAGAGCGAGGAGCCCAGCTCGCCGCCCTGCACGTCCAGCGCCACCCAGGCGCCGATCTGGTCCGTGCGCGCGCCCGCGCCGCCCAGGTCGACGCGCATCCGGGCCACGCCACGCCACCACGCCAGCACGTGCGTACGCCGTTCCGGCCCGTCGTGCAGGATCCGGCGCAGCTGCTCCAGCCCGGTGCGCGTACCGGCCTTGCCGGCCAGCGCCGCGGCCGCCGCGTCCACCGCGTACAGCAGCAGGAAGTGCGGGGTACGCGCCGCACCCGGCGCGCCCAGTCCGTCGCCCACCTCGGCCATCAGCTCCGGCACGGTCTCCTCGTCGTACCAGGAGGCGTCGCCTTCCAGGTCCTCGTACAGGGCACGGGCGGCCGGGTCGGCGTCCGGGTCCAGGCAGGCGATGGAGAACCGGGCGGTGCCGGGCCGGTATTGCCGGGCCAGTGAGCGGGCGGCGGCGTCGAGCACCGCGCACGCCTCGTCCACCCGGGTGCCCAGCACGGCCAGGTTGCGGCCCGGCGCGCGAGGCAGGCGCAGCGCCGCCGAGCGGGACTGCACGTCGATGATCTCGCCGAGCAGCGCCACCGGGCTGCGCGGCACGCCCTGCTCCGGCGCGGTCAGCGCGCGGAAGTCCGGCGCGTCGGCGAGCTTCGGGATCGCGTCGCCGTCGAACAGCCGGGCCGGCGCCGCGTCCTGCGGGCGCATCCGCCACAGCCGGTGCTGAAGCTCGCTCCACGTCTCCCAGTCGCTGGCCGACGGGATCCGGGCCACCTCGTTCCCCTCGGCCAGGCCCGACTCGGCGTTGATCACCGCGTGGTGGCGGGGCAGCGACTGCGCGGCGTCGTTGCGCTCGGCCAGGATGCGCAGCGCCTTGGGCAGCGCGATCCGCAGCGTGAACTGGGCGACGAGCGCGGGCCGTCCCCACAGCGCCTCGATGCCGCGCACGTCCTGCGACGCGAGCACCAGGTGGATGCCCTGCGACCGGCCTCGCCGGGCCAGGTCCTCCAGCAGGTCGGCGGCCTCCCGGGCGACCACGTCCCGGCCGGCCAGCAGCGCCTGGAACTCGTCGACCACCGCCACGATGCGCGGCCAGTGCCCGTCCGGGTCCACCGCGCGCAACTCGGCCAGCTTGGTGACCTCGTGCTTCTTCGCCGCGTCGGCGCGGCGGCGCAGCTCCTCGGCGAGGAAGCGCAGCAGCGCCAGGCCGAACTCCCGGTCGGTGTTGACGTTGATGCCGACCAGCCGCATGTGCGGCAGCCAGCTCGGATCCCGCCGGCCCTGCGCGAACCGGGCGAAAGACACGCCCTCCTTGAAGTCCAGCAGATAGAACTCCAGCTCGGCGGGGGAGTAGCGGGCGGCGAGCGCGCCGATCCAGGCGAAGATCAGGTTGGTCTTGCCGGTGCCCGACGGGCCGCCGATCAACGCGTGCGGCGGGTAGTCGCCGAGGGTGAGCAGCACCTGCCGCCCGTGCGGGCCCTCGCCGACCGGCGCGGTGAGCCCGTGCGCCGAGTCCTCCCGCCAGTACTCCTCCGGCGGCGGGAGCAGGTCGGTGAACGGTGTCGGCGGCGGGCCGGCGGCCACCCGGGACGCCACGGTGCGGCACGTCTCGGTGACCAGGGCGGGCGGCGGCGGCGCGTCGAGCACCACCGGCAGCCCGCCGATACGGGCGTCGTCCGGCTCCACCGTGATCCGGGTGACCGTCGGGTCGCCGGGCAGTTCGATGCCGCGGACCACCAGGTGCACGCCGCACGCCGCGCCGGTGCGTACCACCCGGTCGAGCTGGCCGCGCTCGTGCCGGGACAGCTCGTCGCCGCCGAGCAGCACCGCCACCCGCCACGGCTCCGGGCGGCGTCCGGTGGCGGCGGCCAGCTCACGCAGCGAGCCGTACTCACCGGCGAGCACCGTGGCGTTGATCCGGCGGATCTGCTCCACCAGGTCGTCAAGCAGCCGGCCCAGCCCGCCCGGCCCGACGAACGTGAGCAGCCCGGCAGTGCCCAGCGGCGCGAACCCGGCCAGGCCGCCGCCCAGGTGTTCCGGGTCGTATCCGTACAGCCGTACCGCGCCCGGGTCGGCCCGCCCGACCGAGCGCAGCAGCAGCGCCGGCACCACCGCCGCGAGGCCGTCCCGGTCGCCGCCGGCCAGGTGCGCGTGCCCGGCGTCCAGCAGCGGAACCAGCGCCGGCACCGGTTCGGCCCCGTCGAGGCGTACCGTGCCGATGCGCGACGCGCCCGGCGGCTCGGACTGTCCGGCGGGCGTGGCCTGCCAGCGGTCCCAGGGCGCGGAGGCCGCGCCGGGCGCCTCCCGCTGCGCCGCGGCGGCGGCCCGCCGGGCCAGCTCGGCCAGGCGGGCGGTGTGCCGGGCGTCGATCTCGGCCAGGCGCCGGTCGCGCGCGGCGCCCACCCGGTCGGGCACCGCCGCCGCGGCCCGGCGGGTACGGGCCAGCCGCTCCCGCCCGGCGGCCAGCTCGGCCTCGGCGGCGGTGAGGCGGGTACGGGTGGCGCCCAGGGCCTCGGAGAGCATCCCCCGGACCCGCGTCACCAGTTGAGCGCGGACGTCAGGCACGGGGCGGCTCCGGTTCGTCGGTGTCCTTGGGCAGGTCCCGGCCGAGCCGGTCGAGCAGCACGCCGGTGAGCACGCCGGCGGTGACCGCCGGGTCGGCCGCGTGCGGCTGCTCCGCGTCGTCGGCGCGGCGCGGCGGGGGCATCCGGCAGACCCGGGTCAGCAGCGTGTCCAGCACCGGCGGCGGCAGCCCGGGCAGCAGGTCACGGACCCGCGAGTCCAGCGCGCCGCGCAGCCGGGGCAGGTCGTCCGCGCGAGGCGGATGGCCGAGCAGCTCACCGGCCAGCTCGCGCAGCAGCGGCGGGGTGATCGCGGCCAGCCCCAGCCCCACGTCGGCGTGTGCCCGGCGCAGCTCGCGGTGCAGCCGGTCCCGGTCGCCGGAGCGGACCCCGGCGGCCACCCGGCGCAGCAGCTCGTGGGCGTCCCCGACGCGCTCGTCCGGCTCGTCCGCCGCCGGATCCCGGCCGCCGGTCAGCTCCGCCACCCGCACCGCCCACCAGCGCCGTACCGCCGGTTGCTCACCCGGCTCGGCGGCCGGGCCGGGCGCGGGCGGTTCCTGGCCGCGCGGCGTGTCGTGCTTCGGCCGCGCCTCGCCCGGCGGCGCCGGGCGCGCGCCGTCGGGGGCCAGCCCGATCGCGGCCAGGTACGCGGTGAGCTGCTCCTGTGCCACGCGCAGCGCGTAACCGGCGGTCTCGGCGTGCTCGGTGGCCGAGGACAGCTCCGGCACCCCCATCGGGTCGGACGACTCCTGGCGCACCCAGCGCAGCCGCTCCTGCGCCTGACCGAGCTTCTCCAGCGCGACGGCGAGCTGCGCCAGCGGCAGTTCCTCGGCGGCGGCACGGACCTGCGCGCCGATGTCCTCGACGATGGACACGGCCGGGCCTCAGAGCGTCGCGACGTAGAGCTGTGCCTGCTCCACCGCGACGAGTGTCGCGGCCAGGCACTCCTCCAGCTCCTGACCGGCCTGTGTCAGCGAGGCCTGCGCCGCCTCGACCGTCTCGTGCCCGCTGCCCTCCAGCGCGCCGGCCAGCGTCTGCTGCGCCTCGGCCAGCTTCTCGCCGGCTGCCTGCACCGCTGTCTGGCCGTCACCGATCTGCTGGAGAGCGACATCGATGGCTGCCTTCAGCTCGGCAACGCTCGCCACGGGGACCTCCTGGGGGCGAAAGAGATCTCCATTACAACCCATCGGAACGGGTGGACGAACATCCACCCTCGCGGCGTGACGACCCGCGTGTCCGGTTGCCGCCCTGACGTGCGTGAAGATCCCGCCGGGCGGCATCCCGCGGTCCCGTCGCCGGTCCCATCGGCGGGACTAACGGCCCAGCCAGCGCGGGCCGCGCACCTCCGCGCCGAGCGCGGTGACCCGCTCGCGCAGTTCGCGGTCGGCCGTGACCACCACCCGCCGCCGGTCCGGCGCGGCGGCGACCAGCTCGACCACCGTGTCGTCGCCGGAGCCGGGCGCGGACACCACCTCCACGCCGGGCGCGGGCGGTGTGCGCCGGGCCGCGCCCTCCACCACCAGCACCACCTGCACCGGCGGCGGCAGCTCCGGCGGCACGCCCGCCTCGCCGACCGGCGCCAGCGCGTCGCGCAGCCGGGCCGCCGCGCCGGCCCGGTCCCGCCACCAGCCGTCCGGGCGCGAACCCACCACGTTCGCGCCGTCCACCACCAGCAGCGCTCTGCTCTCCATGCCCCCCAGCCTGCCATCCGGTCGCGTTTGTCGCGCCGACCGCCGGGTAGCCACCGCCGACCGTGCCGCGCGTGCCGGGCGCCGGTCGTGCCGACTGACTGCGGAGGACGATGATGATGGGACCGGGCGACTTCGGCAACGACCCCTGGGACGAGTTCCTGGCCCGATACTTCGGCCGGGGCGAGGGGGGACGCCGGCCGGCGCACCGGGTCGACATCACCCGCCTGATGACCGCCGACGCCCGGGAGATGCTCGCCGACGCGGCCCGCCGCGCCGCCCAGAAGCACAGCAACGACCTGGACACCGACCACCTGCTCTGGGCGGCGTTGCAGCGGGAGCCGCTGCGCGACCTGGTCCGTCGGGCCGGCGCCGACCCGGACGCGCTGCTCGGCGCGCTGGGCGGCCGCGGCGAGGGCGCGCCGCGCGGCGAGGTGCCGCCGAACCTGTCGCTGACCCCGGCGGCGAAGCGGGCGCTGCTCGACGCCCACCAGCTGTCCCGCGCGATGGGCGCCAACTACATCGGTCCCGAGCACATCCTGATGGCGCTGCCGCTGAACCCCGAGTCGCCGGCCGGCCGGATGCTCGCCGCGGGCCGGATCCAGCCCGAGTCGTTGCAGGCGGCCAGCGCCGAGCGCGGCGCGGCGACCGCCCCGCGCCCCGATCACGGCACCCCCACCCTCGACCAGTACGGCCAGGACCTCACCGAGCTGGCCCGGATGGACCAGATCGACCCGGTGATCGGCCGGGCCGACGAGATCGAGCAGGCCGTGGAGATCCTGTCCCGGCGGACCAAGAACAACCCGGTGCTGATCGGTGAGGCCGGCGTCGGCAAGACCGCGATCGTGGAGGGCCTGGCGGAGCGGATCTGCGACGGCGACGTGCCGCAGACGCTGATCGGCAAGCGGGTGATCCAGCTCGACCTGGCCGGCCTGGTCGCCGGCACCCGCTACCGGGGTGACTTCGAGGAGCGGCTGAAGAAGGTGATCGACGAGATCCGCGCCCACCGTGAGGAGCTGATCATCTTCCTGGACGAGATCCACACGCTGGTCGGCGCGGGCGGCGCCGGCAGCGAGGGCGGCATGGACGCCTCGAACATGCTCAAGCCGGCCCTGGCGCGCGGCGAGCTGCGGGTGATCGGCGCGACCACGCTCGACGAGTACCGGCGCAGCATCGAGAAGGACGCCGCGCTGGCCCGCCGGTTCCAGCCGGTGCTGGTGCCCGAGCCGGGCGTGGAGGACACCGTCGCGATCCTGCGCGGCCTGCGCGACAGGTACGAGGCGTACCACCAGGTCCGGTTCACCGACGAGGCGCTGGTCGCCGCCGGTGAGCTGTCCGACCGGTACATCACCGACCGGTTCCTGCCGGACAAGGCGATCGACCTGATCGACCAGGCCGGCGCACGGGTGCGGCTGCGCACGCGTACGCCCGCCGAGGACGTGCGTGAGCTGGAGCAGCAGCTCGACGAGACCCGCCGGGACAAGGAGCAGGCGGTCTCCGACGAGCAGTACGAGCGCGCCTCCGCGCTGCGCGACCGGCTCGCCGAGTTGGAGGACCAGGTCCGCCGGGCCCGCGGCGACGAGGGACCCAACCACGTGCCCGAGGTCGGTCCGACGGAGATCGCCGAGGTGGTCTCCCGCGCCACCGGCATCCCGGTCACCCAGCTCACCGAGGAGGAACGCGATCGGCTGCTGCGCCTGGAGGGCCACCTGCACGAGAAGGTGATCGGTCAGGACGACGCGGTCAGCGCCGTCGCCGAGGCGGTACGCCGGTCCCGTACCGGGCTGGCCGACCCGGACCGGCCGATGGGCAGCTTCCTGTTCCTCGGCCCGACCGGCGTCGGGAAGACCGAGCTGGCCCGCGCGCTGGCCGAGGCGCTGTTCGGCGAGGCGGACCGGATGGTCCGGGTCGACATGAGCGAGTTCCAGGAGCGGCACACGGTCAGCCGGCTGGTCGGCGCCCCGCCCGGCTACGTCGGCTACGAGGAGGCCGGCCAGCTCACCGAGGCGGTACGGCGCCGCCCGTACGCGGTGGTGCTGCTGGACGAGATCGAGAAGGCGCACCCGGACGTGTTCAACATCCTGCTCCAGGTGCTCGACGACGGCCGGCTCACCGACAGCCAGGGCCGTACGGTGAACTTCAAGAACACCGTGCTGATCATGACCAGCAACCTCGGCTCGGAGCTGATCACCGGCACCCAGCGCACTGTCGGCTTCGCCACCGGCGCGCCCGGCGAGCGGGAGGGCGACGAGCTGCGGGAGCGGCTGATGCGCCGGCTCCAGGAGAACTTCCGCCCGGAGTTCCTCAACCGCATCGACGAGGTGATCGTCTTCCAGCGGCTGGAGGCCGAGCAGCTGCGCCAGATCACCGGGCTGCTGCTGGAGGAGACCCGCCGCCGCATGCACGCCCAGGACATCCAGGTCGACTTCAGCACCGCCGGCGTCGACTGGCTCGCCGAGCACGGCTACCAGCCCGAGTTCGGCGCCCGCCCGCTGCGCCGGGTGATCCAGCGCGAGGTCGACAACCGGCTGTCCCGGATGCTGCTGGAGAACGAGGTCTCCCCGGGGCAGAAGGTCACCGTGGACACCCGCGACGACCAGCTGGTCTTCGACGTCACCGCAGGTGAGCGGGGCTACAGGCCGGCCACCACGTCCCATCCCCGATGACCGGGCGGGGCCCGTCCCGGCCGGGCCGGGACGGGCCGTCACCGAAGGACCGGAGGGCGGACATGACCGAACCCGAGGAAGTCACCGACGACGACACCGGGGCCGGCGAACCGATCGAGGCGACCCCGACGGCGAACCCGTCCCGGGTGCGGGTGCCGCCGGAGGGCCTGAGGCAGCACACACCGGACGAGGGCGAGACGGCACCCGGGCCGCCGCCGGCAGAGGAGGCGTGATGGTACGCGAGGCGCGACTCGACCCCGAGGCCGAGGTGATCTGGGACGACTTCCACGCCGAGGTGAACGTGTCCTCCGAGACGCTGCGGCAGTGGCTGCTCACCCGGGGCTCGGGGGAGGAGGCGTTCGGCCCGAACCCTGACCTCGACCTGCCCGAGCCCGGCCGGCAGATCCTCGCCGTGCTGCGCAAGCGCAAGGTGGACCTCACGCCGGAGGACATCGAGGTGATGCGGGAGGCGATCACCCGGATCCGGGAGCTGACCGCGCAGCGGCCCCGCCGGGGCAACGCCGACGACGAGTGGCGCCACGCCCTGCTCGACCTCGGACACGACGTGCTCGCCGAACGCTGAGCCGGTACGGCGGCGCCCGGGCGGACCACCCGCCCGGGCGTCACCGGCTACTCCGACTCCAGGCTGGGCAGCCGCAGCCCGGCCGCGTCCGCCGCGGCCTGCCGGTCGGCGCGGGCGCGTTCCTCGCGGCTGAGCAGGTCGGCGTACTCGGTCACGTCGGCCGGGCCCGGCACCTCCGGCAACCGGCGCAGGAACGCCTCCACCTCGGCGGAGGCGGTGGTGTGCGCGGTGGCCGCCTGGCGCAGCAACTCCCGCTGGTCGGCGGCCGGATACAGATCAGTCATGTCGCCGGTGATACCCGGGTTCAGGCGATTCGCACCCCGCCCGAGCCGTTGGGCTGCACGCCGAACTCCGGGTGCGCCAGCAACCAGCCCAGGTACTCCGGATGGTTCGCCAGCGCGTCGGTGTACGCCGCGACCGCCGCCACCAGCACCGGCTCGGCCACCGCGGCGGCCGGCACGTCCGGGTGCCAGCCCAGCAGCAGCCGCCAGCGCAGCGGCGTGCCGGCGAGCCGGCGGGTGACCAGCCCGGCCACCGGACGGAACGTGGCCTGGCACAACGCCACCGCCTCACCGGCGTCCACCAGGTCCAGCGCGGCCCGCACGTCCGCCTCGTACACCTTCTTCGGGGTGAAGCCGGAACGGGCGCAGGCGGCGGCGAAGCAGTCGCCGAAGCAGCCGTCGCCCGGCGCGGCCACCCACCGCTCCCGCCGCAGGTCGACCAGGTCGACCTCGTCGCGGCCGGCCAGCGGGTGGGTCTGCGGCAGCAGCACGCAGACCGGCTCGACCGCCACCTCCCGCCAGCTCAGCCCGAACCCCGCCGACGGCGTCGAGTCGCCGCACACGCCGGTCAGGGCGAAGTCGAGCCGCCCACCGGCCACCATCTGCGCCAGCTCGTCCACCGACCAGGAGCCGTACGTGGTGATCTGCGCGTCCGGCCGGTCGGCGGCGAGCCGGTGCACCAGCCGCCCGAGGATCGGGCTGTTCACCCCGCCGAAGCGGTAGCGGCGCAGCGGATCACCGGCACCGGCCATCCGGGCCGCCTCGTCCCGCAGGCCCTTCATCGCCGGCAGCAGCACCCGTGCCCGGTCCAGCACCAGCTCACCCAGGGCGGTGGGACGGGCACCGCGGCGGTCCCGCTCGAACAGCGGCCCGCCCAGCGCCCGTTCGATCCGCTGAAGCTGGGCGGTCAGCGCCGGCTGGGCCAGGCCGAGCGCCGAGGCGGCCTTGGTGACGCTTCCCGTCTCCGCGATCGCGCAGACCACACGCAGGTGTCGCAGCTCCAGATCCATACCGTGACGGTAGGACCACGAACCGATGCGCGGAAGGGGCGATCGGCTCACGCCTGGCGGCGGTGCTCCAGGTCACTCAGCCGGGTACGCCGTCCGGTGACCGCGTCGCGCACCTTGTCGAGCACCCCGACGGCCGGTTCGACGATCTTGTTCCAGGGTGGGGTGGCGGGCGTGCCGGGGTGCGGGCGGGTCGGTGCCGCCTCCTCGGCGATCTCCCACCGGTTGCCCAGCCGGATCAGCTCGGCGTCGCTCGCCACCTCGCGCAGCGGCGTGACCAGCGCGGCGACGCGGCTGACGTGCCGGCGTACCCGCTCGGCCACGTCGTCGACCGCCGGGTCGTCGGAGCCGGACAGCTGCTTGAGCGCGGTCAGCAGCCCCGCGTCGGCCTCGATCTCCCGCTCGACCAGCTCGGCGGCGTCCGGCATGGCGGCCCGGGCCGCCGGGAACAGGTACTGCTCCTCGGCGGACAGGTGCCGGGACACCGCGGCGGTCAGCACGTCGAGCACCTCGCGCCGGGCGGCGGCGTCCAGTGCCGGGTCGGTCACCCGGTCGGCCAGCCCCAGCAGCGCCCGGTGCTCGGTGTCCACGAGGTCGGCGACGCTGCGCCCACCCGGCCGGTACGCGTCGTCGGCGGCGGGCGGCAGCGGCGGCAGGGGGACGGTCATGGTGCCCTCCTCGTGACGGCCGGAGTCGATGTCCGGGCGGTCCGGCGGTACCCGGCCGGGCGATCCGCGAAACCGTCGCCGGAGCACCGGCGGCCCGCGCCCACCCCACCTGCTGGTATAAGGAAGCGATGACGAGCGACGCCCTCCCCGCCCGGCCCGACGGCACCGACGAGGTCGTGGACCTCTGCCGTGACCTGCTGCGCATCGACACCACGAACACCGGCGACAACGACACCAGCGCGGGAGAGCGGCGTGCCGCCGAGTACGTCGCGGAGAAGCTCGCCGAGGTCGGCGTCGACGCCGAGATCCACGAGTCCGCGCCCGGCCGGGCCAACCTGGTCGCCCGGATCCCCGGCACCGAGCCCGGCCGCGACGCGCTGCTGGTGCACGGCCACCTCGACGTGGTGCCCGCCGACCCGGACGAGTGGTCGGTGCACCCGTTCTCCGGCGAGATCCGCGACGGCTACCTGTGGGGCCGCGGCGCGATCGACATGAAGGACTTCGACGCGATGGTGCTGGCGGTGGTCCGCGACTGGCAGCGCACCGGCGTACGCCCGCGGCGCGACGTCGTGCTCGCGTTCACCGCCGACGAGGAGGCCGGCAGCGACTACGGCGCGCACTTCCTCACCCAGCGCCACCGCGACCTGTTCGACGGCTGCACCGAGGCGATCGGCGAGGTCGGCGGCTTCTCCTACTCGGTCGACGAGCAGCGCCGCCTCTACCTGATCGAGACCGCCGAGAAGGGCATCGACTGGCTGCGCCTGCACGCCAAGGGGCGGCCCGGCCACGGCTCGATGGTGCACGACGACAACGCCGTCACCGCCCTGGCCGAGGCGGTCGCCCGGATCGGCCGGCACCGCTTCCCGGTGGTGATGACCGACACCGTACGGGCGTTCCTGGCCGAGGTCTCCGACGTGCTCGGCATCGAGATCGACCCGGACGACCCGGAGACCGCGATCGCCAAGCTGGGCCCGATCGCCAACATCATCGGCGCGACCATCCGCAACACCGCCAACCCGACCCGGCTGGCCGCCGGCTACAAGGACAACGTCATCCCCGGCCGGGCCACCGCCACCATCGACTGCCGCAGCCTGCCCGGGCAGAGCGAGGAACTGGAACGGCAGCTGCGCGAGCTGGTCGGGCCGGACATCGCCATCGAGTACGTCCAGCGCCAGCCGGCCCTGGAGACCACGTTCGACGGTGACCTGGTGGCACGGATGTCGGAGGCGCTGCGCGCCGAGGACCCGGGCGCGCACCCGGTGCCGTACATGCTCTCCGGCGGCACCGACGCCAAGGCGTTCTCCCAGCTCGGCATCCGCTGCTTCGGTTTCGCGCCGCTGCGGCTGCCCGCCGACCTCAATTTCTCCGGCCTGTTCCACGGCATCGACGAGCGGGTTCCGCTGGACGGACTACAGTTCGGCGTGCGGGTTCTGGACCGCTTCCTCCGTACCTGCTGACCGCGCCCGCCGCGGCGCCGCCGGCGCGGAACCTCCCCCCATCGCGAAGGGACTGCCACACATGACCGACCAGCACGGTGAGCTGGACGCCGCCCTCGAGCGGGTGATCGACGCGGCCCGCGCCCACCTGGCCGCCGTCCGGGCCGCCCAGGGCCGGATCGACGACGACGCCGTCTGGCAGGCGTACGTCGCGTTGAACAACGCCTCGTTCGCCTACGACGAGCAGCTGCTCGACGCGTTCGGCGAGGTGACGCCCTGGGACGTGGAGTCGATCGACCCGGACGAGGCCGACGAGCGCTTCGGCGCCGTGGAGGGCGGCGAGCCCACCGACCCGCACCCGCGGGTGATCTCGGTGCGGCAGCGGCGCGACTACCGGGTGCCGAGCGTCGCCGCGCTGCTGCGCGCGGCCGAGGCGGCCCGCCGCGAGGGCACCCCGGAGGACGACGAGCCGGCGCCGGTCGAGGGGGTCGGCGAGGCGGTGCTGGAGCTGCTGCAGAGCGGCGACGGTTCGCTGTCCGCGCTCGACGTGCCGGAGCTGGAACCGCTGGACGGGGTGGTGATGGTCAGCGAGGTCGGCACCCCCGTCGACCTGGAGTCGTTCGACGACGACGACCCGGTCGGCCCGTTCCAGCCTGCTGCCGACGACCGGCTGGTCGGCCGGCTCGACGAGCACCCGTTCATGGAGCTCGACGAGGAGCACGACCACGCCCACTAGGCCGTGCGCGTCCCCGGGGCCGCGCCACGCGTGCCCCGGGGACGGGCCTGCTCAGTACGACAGGCCCGGCTGCGACTGGTTGACCAGGCGGCGCCGCAGCACCACCTGCCGCGTGCCGTCCCGGTAGAGCCGCACCCGGGCCAGCTCCCAGCCGGAGAACTCGGCCTGGATCGCCAGCTGCGCCGCGGCGGTCAGCCGATCGACGTTCGAGGGCAACCGCAGCGGCGCGTATTCGTAGTCCATGCCCCTATGCTGCCCAGCTCGCGGACCCTCCGCCACCCCTTGCGGGTGACCCCGGTCGCCCCCGCGGCTCAGCCGTCGCGCTCCGGGTAGCCCACCGGCACCGCCGACACGTCGTCCAGCGCCGTGACGATCTCCTCCGGCAGCGTCATCCGCTCCACCTGCAACGCGCCGAGCAGCTGCCCGACGGTCCGGGCGCCAAGGATCGGCGCGGTCACGCCCGGCCGGTCCCGCACCCAGGCCAGCGCCACCTCCAGCGGCGACACGCCGAGCCCACCGGCCGCGATGGCGACCGCCTCCACGATGCTGGAGCAGCGCGGTTCCAGGTACGTCGCGACGAACCGCTCGAAGTGCGGCGACACCGCCCGTGAGTCGGCCGGGCGGCCGTTGCGGTACTTGCCGGTGAGCACGCCCCGGCCCAGCGGCGACCAGGGCAGCACGCCCAGCCCCATCCCGGCGCAGGCGGGCAGCACCTCCCGTTCCACACCGCGCTCCAGCAGCGAGTACTCCACCTGCGCGGCGACCACCGGGGCACGCCCCGGCCAGGCGGCCTGCCAGGCGGCGGCCCGGGCCGTCTGCCAGCCGGAGAAGTTCGACACGCCCACGTAGCGGGCCTTGCCGCTGGACACGGCGTGGTCCAGAGCCGAGAGCGTCTCCTCCAGCGGGGTGTCCGGGTCGTAGCCGTGCACCTGCCACAGGTCGACGTGGTCGGTGCCGAGCCGGCGCAGCGAGGCGTCGAGCGTACGCAGCAGGTGCCCCCGCGAGCCGTCCCGCCGGCGGGCGCCCGGCCGCAGGCCCGCCTTGGTGGCGATCAGCAGCTCGTCGCGGTCCACCAGGCTGCCCAGCAGCGAGCCGATCACCGACTCGGCGTCGCCGTCGGCGTACACGTCGGCGGTGTCGACGAGGTTGCCGCCCGCGTCGAGGAAACTCTTCAGCTGGGCGGCCGCGTCGTCGGCATCGGTGTCCCGTCCCCAGGTCATGGTGCCGAGCGCGAGCCGCGATACCGCCAGCCCGCTTCGGCCGAGCGGTCGCTGTTGCATGGGTGAACCTTATTTCGAACCCGGCGTCACGGATATCCTCGCCGCAGTCAACTTCCCGCGCGACCTCCACCCGGTGTGACATGTTCGGGGCGAGCCGGACGTCGAGGGCGCCACGCTCATTGCGTAACCTGATGCGACCTGTGGTGCGGACGGTGGGAGGATCAGTGCGACTCGGGCTCAACCTCGGATACCAGACGGCGTGGAGCACACCGTTTGATCACCTGGCGCTGGCCCAGGAGGCGGACCGGCTCGGCTACTCGGTGCTCTGGGCCGCGGAGGCGTACGGCTCGGACTCGCCGAGCATGCTGGCCTGGATCGCCGGGCAGACGGAGCGCATCGACGTGGGCTCCGCGGTGATGCAGATCCCGGCCCGTACCCCGGCCATGACCGCGATGACCGCCGCGACCATCGACACGCTCTCCGGCGGCCGGTTCCGGCTCGGCCTGGGCGTGTCCGGCCCGCAGGTCTCCGAGGGCTGGCACGGCGTGCGGTTCGCCAAGCCGCTGGCCCGCACCCGGGAGTACGTCGACATCGTCAAGCTCGCGATGGCCCGCAAGGAGGTCGCGTACGACGGCGAGCACTACACGCTGCCGCTGCCCGACGGGCCCGGCAAGGCGCTGCGCCTGGGCTTCCACCCGCCGCGCGAGCACATCCCGATCTACCTGGCCGCCGTCGGCCCGAAGAACCTGGAACTCGCCGGCGAGATCGCCGACGGCTGGCTGGCCGTCTTCTACTCCCCGGAGTTCGCCGAGGAGCACCTCGCCTCGGTCCGGGCCGGCCGCGTGGCGGCGGGCAAGGAGCTGGCCGGCTTCGACGTGGTGCCGTCCGTGCCGGTCGTGGTCGGCGACGACATCGCCACCTGCGCCGAGCTGGTGCGCTGGTACGCCGCGCTGTACGTCGGCGGCATGGGCAGCCGCAAGCAGAACTTCTACAACCAGCTCGCCACCCGGATGGGCTACGGCGACGCGGCCCGCGAGGTGCAGGACCTCTACCTGGCCAAGCGGCAGCGCGACGCGGCCGCCGCCGTACCGATGGAGTTCATCGACCGCACCTCCCTGCTCGGCCCGAAGGAGCGTATCGCCGAGCGGATGCGGGAGTACGCCGCCGCGGGCGTGACCACGCTGTCGGTGTCGCTGTTCGTGGCCGACCGGGAGAGCGGGGTGCAGACCCTGCGTACCGTCGCCGAGGCGCTGGAGCTGTCCGGAGTCGGCGAGTGACCTGGATCGAGGCCGTCGTCCTGGGCCTGGTCCAGGGACTGACCGAGTTCCTTCCGGTGTCCTCCTCGGGGCACCTGCGGATCACCTCGGCGCTGTTCTTCGGCCGGGACGCGGGCGCGTCGTTCACCGCGGTGACCCAGCTCGGCACCGAGGCCGCCGTCCTGATCTACTTCGCCAAGGACATCTGGCGGATCGTCCGGACCTGGTTCGTCGGCCTTGTCGACCGCTCGGTGCGGTCCAGCCTCGACTACCGGATGGGCTGGTACGTCATCGTCGGCACCATCCCGATCGGGATCTTCGGACTGATCTTCAAGGACCAGATCCGCACCGCCGGCCGGAACCTCTGGCTGATCTCCTGCACCCTGATCATCGGCGCGATGCTGCTGGCCTTCGCGGAGTACTGGGGCCGGCAGACCCGTACGCTGGAGAACTTCCGGATGCGCGACGGCGTCGTGATGGGCTTCGCCCAGGCGGCGGCGCTCGTGCCCGGCGTCTCCCGCTCGGGCGGCACCCTGACCGCGGGCCTGCTGCTCAACCTCACCCGGGAGACCGCGGCCCGCTACTCGTTCCTGCTGGCCATCCCCGCAGTCGTGATCTCCGGCGTGTTCAGCCTGCCGGACGTCTTCGAGCCGTCCGCGCCGGGCACCGCCGCGCCGAGCGTGGCGCAGATGGTGATCGCGACGCTCATCGCGTTCGCCGTCGGGTACGCGGCCATCGCCTGGCTGCTGCGCTACGTCGCCCACCACACGCTGTACGTCTTCGTGCTCTACCGGGTGGCGCTGGGCAGCCTGGTGATCTGCCTGCTGGCCACCGGCACGATCAGCGCCACCTGACGCTGTTTCCCGGTACGCGAAAAGGCCGGCACCCCGTTGGTTCGGGGTGCCGGCCTTTTCGCTGTTTGTTCGTCTTAGCTGTTCCAGTGCTGGGCGACGAGGTCGGCGGCCTGCTGTTCCCACTGGGCGTAGTGGTCGGGGTAGGCCGACACCTGGACGGTCTGGGCGGCCTTGGTCAGTGGCATGTCGCGCCAGCCGTCGACCTGCTTGAGACCCTTCAGGAACGCGGTGGTGGAGTACTCGGGGTCGGTGATCTGCTCCACCGTGCCCCAGCCGCTGGAGGGGCGCTGCTGGAACAGGCCCTGCGAGTCGTGGTCGTTACGGTCGCCGAGGTGGCCGAGGTTCTCCAGCTTCGACTCCTGCAGGGCGGTGGCGATCGACACGACGGCGGCGCGTTCGTCCATGCCGGCCTTCTTCGTCGCCGCGATGATCGCCTTGACGTTGGCGGTCTGCTCGTCGGTCAGGTCGATGTGGGACTGGGTGCCCTG